>JADKCZ010000001.1:1254548-1568185 GCA_016718565.1 Anaeromyxobacter sp.
GGGCCCTGCTCGACCCCTGGAAGGTGGCGCGGGTCATCGCCCGGCCCTTCGTGGGGACCCCGGGCGCCTACCGGCGCACCTACCACCGCAGGGACTTCGCCCTGGCCACGCCGGAGCGCACCGTGCTGGAGCGGCTGGTGGAGGCGGGGGTGCCGGTGGTGGGCGTGGGGAAGATCCCGGACATCTACGATCGCAAGGGGATCACCGAGGAGGTCCACACCGAGGGGAACGCCGACGGCCTGGCGCGCACCGCGGCGCTGCTCGACCGGGTGGACCGCGGGCTGATCTTCGTGAACCTGGTGGACTTCGACACGCTCTACGGTCACCGCAACGATCCGGTGGGCTACGCCCGCGCCCTGGAGGCCCTCGACGCCGCCCTGCCAGGGCTGCTCGGCCGGCTGGGGCCGGACGACCTGTGCCTGATCTCGGCCGACCACGGCTGCGACCCGACCACCCCGTCCACCGACCACTCGCGCGAGTACGTGCCGCTCCTGGTGCACGCCCCCGGGCGCGGCGGCGGCTCCCTCGGGGTGCGCGGCTCGTTCGCCGACCTGGGCGCGACGGTGGCGGAGTGGCTGGGCGTGCCGGCGCCGGTGGGCCAGAGCGTGGTGGGGGCGCTGCGGTGACCCCGGCCGTCCTCGAGACCACCCTGGTCGGCCCCCTCGCCGCCGGCCTGGGCGGCTGGGTGCGGGCGATCCGCTTCTACGCCGCCACCCCGCAGGCCTGCCCGCGCCCGGGCCGGCTGGACCGGGCGCTCTGGGCCGCCGGCCTCACCTTCCACGCCGCCCGCCTGGTGGCCACCGACCGGGGGCTGCGGCGCGCCGCCCTGCTGCCCACCGGGCTCACCTTCCTGGGCTGCCTGGCCCTGGCGGCCATCGCCACCGCCGGGGGCGACGACGGCGCGCTGTCGGCCGCGGCCGCCGGCGAGGAGGTCGGCGCGGCCGCCGCGGCCGCGGTCGGCGAGGGGGCGCGCCGCAGCGCCAGCACCCTGCACCTCTTCATGGTCTCCTTCGTGGCGCTCTCCTCCATGCCGCCCACCGTGCTGCAGCGGATGTGGCTGCGCGTGGCGGCCCAGGCCCGCCGCGCGCTGGGGCTGCCCCCGGGCGAGGACCCGTTCCCCGGCGTGTCGTGGGCCCGGCTCACCTGGCGCGAGAGCTGGAAGGCGCTGCGCCAGGCGCTGGTGGTCTCGGCCGGGCTGGCCCCGCTCCTCGGGGTGGCGCGCCTGCTCCCGTTCGGGCGCTACGACGCGGCCGCGCTGGCCGGCGCCTGGGCCTTCTACTGGGTGGTGGTGGACGCCTTCGAGCTGCCCACCGAGGTGGTGCCGGGTCCGCGCGGCGCCTCGGTGGCGCCCTGGTACGCGCGCGGGCTGGTGCGGCTCGGCGAGGTGAAGTGGTTCCTCCGGCCGCTCGGCTGGTTCGGGCGGCTGCTGTCGCGCCTCACCGCGCCCTGGAGCGACGAGGTGCGCTTCACCGAGCGCCACCCCTTCGAGGCCGCCGGGTTCGGGCTGGTGGCGGGGGCGCTGCTGGCCACGCCGGTGCTGGGGCTCTTCTTCCGCGCCGTGGCCATCACCGCCGCCACCGGGCTGGTGGGGCGGCTCGGGCTGATCGAGCCGGGCGACGCGGTCGCGGCGGAGGCCCCGGCGCTCGACCTGGCCCCGCCGCAGGCCGCGGCCGGCGGGGCGCCGGCCGTCACCTCTTCGCCGGCGCCGGCGTCGGCGCTGGCTTCTTCGGCACCACCTTCCGCGCCGGCGGCGCCGGCGCCCTGAGCTGGCGCGCCTGCCGCTGCACCGCGGCCAGGTCGCGCTCCAGCGCCGCCATCCAGCCGGCCGCATCGCCCGACATGTGGAAGGCGGTGGCCAGCAGCTTGGCCCGGTGGTCGAAGAACATCTCGGCCAGCTGGCGCTCCACCGGGTGCCCTGCCGGCGCCCGCACCAGGTCGGGGTGCGGCGCCGGCCCGTCCGGCGCCAGCAGGCCGTCGCGGTAGAGGTCCGCCACGGCGCGCACCGCCGTGGCGCAGAGCGCGTCGGCCCGCCGGATCAGCCCGTCCCGCTGGTCGAGGGCCTCGCGGATGAAGGCCGCGCCGTGGCACTGGCGGCAGGCCTGCGACAGCCGGTAGCGCTCGTTCTGGAAGTCGATGCGGTCGAGGTGGACCAGGCCGGCGGCCTCCACCGCCTCGGCGCGGGGCCCCGCGCCACCCGCCGGGTCGAGGACGCCCAGCGCCACGAAGAGGGCCCGCTGGTCGGCGGCCCAGCCGGCGTCCTCCGGGAGCGGCAGCCGCAGCGCCAGGTTGCCCCAGGGGGTGCGGTTGGCGTGGTCGCCGTCCTGCATGTGGCAGGTCTGGCAGGTGGGGGCGGCGGCGTCGGCGGGCAGCCGCCCGGCCGCCTTGCCCAGGTGGCGGACGCCGTGCTTGGAGCCGGCCCAGGCGTCGTACTGGAGGGTGCCGTGGCAGGTCTTGCACGCCTCGGGCTGGCGCGCCTCCAGCGGCGAGAAGAGGTGGCGGGTGTGGCAGGCGTCGCAGCTGGCCTGCCCGTGGGCGCCGGCCGCGCGGAGCTCGGCCGCCTCGGCTGCGGTCTTGAGCCCGATGCGGTGGCAGCTGGCGCAGCCCGAGAGGTCGCCCGGGCCGGACTGGCCGAGGTGGTGGAAGGTCGGCAGGGCCTTCACCGCGGTCCAGGCGCGGGCGTGCTTGCCGCGGCGGAACTGGGCAGCCTGCAGCTCGTGGCAGCGCTGGCAGGTGTCCACGGTGGGCAGCTGGGCCTCGGCCACGTCGTCCGCGCTGGTGTGGGCCGCGCCGTGGCAGGCCTCGCAGCCCACCAGCGCCCGCGAGTGGCGGGAGAGGCGCCAGTCCGAGACGATGCCCGGCTGCAGCCGCTCGTGGCAGGCGGCGCAGGCGTTCCGCTCCACCTCCTGCGCGCCGGCCGGCGGCGCCGCCAGGGCGGCCAGCGCGAGGGCGCTGGCCAGGGACAGCGCGCGGGCCAAAGGGGGGCAGGTCGGCATGGACGTCCTCTCGGGGGTGGGCTCCCCCAAGTGTGGGTGGGGCGGGCGCCGATGGGAAGCGCCCCGTGCCATCCCGGGCGGGGCGGACCCTGCGGCGACGGGAAGGGCGGGCGCCCCCACCTGGAGGACGCCCGCCCTGGGTGCTGCCGCGACGCGCCGCGGCGCGCCGGCTACTTCTTGACGGTCGCCGGGGTGGCCTTGCCCTCGAGCAGGGCGTCCACCTTCTTGTTGCGCCGCAGGTCCTCGGCCATCGCCTTGATCTCCGTGAGGTCCTGCTGGAGCTCGGCCCAGCCGTACCAGGTCACGTAGTCCGGGTTGGCGTGGAAGGCGCCCTGGAAGGCCCGCATGCGGTGCTCCAGGAACATCACGAAGAGCCGCTGCTCCACCGGCGTCGGGGCGTCGTGGAAGGTGAGCAGGTCGGGGAACGGGAAGGCGTAGGCGGTGGGCTTCGCCAGCGTGCCGTCCTGGTAGAGCCCGGCCACCACCCGGATGGCCTCGGCCATCTGGTGGTCGATGTCGCGGATCAGGCCGTCGGCCTGCTTGAACTGCATGTCCACGAAGCTCTTGGAGTGGCACTCCTGGCAGGTCTTCAGCATCTTGTTCCGCTCGACGTCGAAGGAGGCCTGGTCGAGGCGGGCCACCTGGGCGGCCTGCACCACGGCGAGGCGGCCGGTGGGCTGGCCCTTCGGGTCGAGCACGCCCAGCCCCTGCAGGATGGTGGCGCGGTCGGCGGTCCACTGGGGGTCGCCCTCCGGCATGGGCAGCCGCACGGCCAGGAAGCCCCAGGCGGTGCGGACCTCGTGGTTGCCCTCCTGCATGTGGCAGGTCTGGCAGGTCGGCGCCCCCGCCGTGTCGGGCAGCACCTTGGCCCGCTTCAGCTCGTGGCGCACGCCGTGCTTGGAGGAGTCGTACATCTCCCAC
Organism: Anaeromyxobacter sp.; assembly: GCA_016718565.1. Classification (NCBI taxonomy): domain Bacteria; kingdom Pseudomonadati; phylum Myxococcota; class Myxococcia; order Myxococcales; family Anaeromyxobacteraceae; genus Anaeromyxobacter; species Anaeromyxobacter sp. Next base: position 1,258,463 of record JADKCZ010000001.1, read on the forward strand.
TGCGGGTGGTCGAAGCCCATGTGGCAGGTCTTGCAGGCCTCGGGCTGGCGGGCCTCCGCCTTGGAGAAGAGGTGGCGGGTGTGGCAGGCGTCGCAGGAGCCCACCCCGTAGCCGCCGGCCACCTCGCGCAGCTCCGCGGCCTCGTCGGGGCTCTTGAGCCCCAGCTTGTGGCAGCCGCCGCAGCCCTTCTCCCCCTCGCGGACGGCCAGCGCCTGGTAGTGGAAGGTCGGCATGGCCTTGACGGCCGCCCAGGCGAAGGCGTGCTTGCCCTTCTTGAACTGGGCCACCTGGGCCTCGTGGCAGGCGGCGCAGGTCTCGGGGGTGGGCATGGTGGCCAGCTTGGGATCGGCGGCCGACCGGTGCAGGTCGCCGTGGCAGTCGACGCAGCCCACGCCCGTGGGCGCGTGACGCGAGGCCTTCCAGTCGGCCACCACCTGGGGAGAGGACTTCTGGTGGCAGCTGACGCAGGCCTCGCCGGCCTTGGCGCCCCTGGGGGCCGCGGGGCGCTTGGCCGGACCGCCCGCGGCGCCCGGCAGGGCCAGGGCGAGGGCGAGGGTGACGGTGAGGTGGAGCATGTCGGGGTGTCTCCTCGGGGGGGGTGGGCGGATGAGCCTGAAAAGATACGCCCGCCCGGCGGGGTGCCGGGCGGGCGTCTGGTGGGACGGCCCTACTGGGCCGGCTTCTTGGGTGCCGCCGCCGGGGCCATGGCGACCACCGGCCCGGACAGCGCGGCGGCCTTCAGCTGGGCCTGGCGGGACAGGTCGATGGACTCCGCCAGGATGCGGGCCATCTCCTGCGGGGCGTGGAAGCCCATGGAGTTCTCGGCCGCCACGATGTCGAGGCGCCACTGGGCGGCGCGCTGCAGGTTCTCCAGCTCCTTGAGGGCCGGGTCGCCGTTCACGACCTCGCGCCAGGCCGCCAGCAGGTTGGCCTTGGTGGCGGCGCCCAGCTTCTTGGCCTGGGCGTCCTGGTCGGCCTTGGTGTAGTCCTCCTTGGCCGACAGCGCCTCCAGGGCCTTGGCGGCGGCGCCCTCGCGGGCCTTGTCGTCGTACGGCTTCCGCACCGCCACGATGGCGTCGATGGCGGCCACGGCGGCGTTGCCGGCCCGGGTCATCAGGGCGAAGTGGCGGTCCTGGATCCCCTCCACCCGCGCCTTGATCTCCTCGTCGGAGTACGGGTGGCAGCCGGCGCAGGAGCGGTTGGCCGAGAGCAGCGGGCTCTTGACCCAGTGCTCGGAGAGCTTCTGGGCGCCCTCGCGCTTGTAGGGCATGTGGCAGTCGGCGCAGGCCACGCCGCTCCTGGCGTGGATGCCCTGGCTCCACATCTCGAACTCGGGGTGCTGGGCCTTGAGGAGCTCGAAGCCGGTCTCGGCGTGGGTCCAGTCCTTGAAGCGGGAGCCCTTGACCTGCATGCCGTCGTAGAGGTGCTCCATCTCCTCGATCTTGAGCCCCTCGGCCCACGGGAAGAGCAGGGTCATGCCCTTGCCGCAGAAGTACTCCACGTGGCACTGGCCGCACACGAAGGACCGCTTCTCCTGGCGGGTGCCGTCCAGGTTGGCGTCGTAGGGGCGGCTGCGGTCGCCCTTGCGCCAGCGCTCGATGCTGGGCAGGTGGGGCACCGCGCCGGTGCCGGCGGCCAGCTTCTGCAGGCCGGCGATCAGGCCGGGCCGGGTCACCCGGATCTCCATCGACTGCGGGTCGTGGCAGTCGACGCAGGAGACCGGGTGCGCCTTGCCGCCGGTCAGCTCGCCGAGCGCCTTGTGGGCCACCCAGTAGTCCATCTCGCCCACCTTCACCAGGCCGGCCTGCTGCTGCTCCACCAGGGTGCCCTGCGGCTGGGCCTCCTTCCCGAGCTTGGTGTAGAGCGGCATGATCGAGGCGTGGCAGTGCAGGCAGTTGCCCGACTGCTTGTTCTCGGCCGGGAGGTTGCGCTTGGTCACCTCCTGGTCGAAGAGCGCGTAGCTGTGGCCGCGGCGGTCGCGGAAGTCCACCGCGAACAGGTAGCCGGCGAAGATGCGGGTCAGCCAGGGATCGCGCACCGCCTTCTGCGGCGGGGGCTGGCTCTCGTTGGAGGCGTGCCCGCCGCCGCCGTACTTGGTGCCGGTCGGCTCGGAGGTCCGCTTGTAGCCGTCGTACTCGCGCGGCCAGTTGGTGCCCCACTTGGCCGGGTCGGTGTCGTTCTCGGTCACCTCGACCAGCCGCACGAAGGAGTTCTTGGCCTCCTGCTTGCGCTCGGTGATGTTGACGAGCAGGGCGGCGGCGCCGACGGCCACGAGGGCGAAGACGCCCGCGACGAGGGCGATGAGGAGCCCGCGCTTCTTCTGGGGCTGGTTCTCAGCGGACATGAAGTGCTCCTTGGTGGCGGTGCGGGGTGGAGACGGCGGTCAGCGCAGGTGGCCGACGGAGGCGTGGCAGCGGATGCAGGAGAGGTCGCCGCCGTGGACCAGCTCGTCGATGAGGTCGGCGTGGCAGCGGCGGCAGTTGGCCTCGACGATGGCGCTGCTCTCGGGGCGGGCCTTGATGACGTCCGGGTAGCCGCCCATGGTGAAGGCGAAGGAGTGGTGCCAGCCGTTGATGGCCTTGACCACGTACTTGGCGGGGAACCCGGCCGGCGTGTGGCAGTCGTTGCAGGTGGCCACCTGGTGGTGCGGCGCGGCCTGCCAGCCCGAGTAGTGCCCCGCCATGACGTGGCAGTTGGCGCAGGTGGCCGGGTCGTTCCCCATGTAGGAGGCGCCCTTGGCGTAGGTGAAGGCGAAGGCCCCCATCCCGATGGCCAGGCCGGCCGCCACGGCGGCCAGCGTCAGCGGGATCGGGAGGAGGGAGAAGCCACGGCTCTTCGTCATGGAGGCCTCGAGGGTTGCCGGGTGCTAACGCAAGCCGCGCGCCAGCCGCGGGGCCGGTCGCGCCGGGGCCAACCCCCCGCGGACACAGGCAGGAGCCCGGCCCGGGGCCGGCGGCGACGGCGCGGATCGGATGAGGACCAACAGCCTTCGGATGCGCGGGTCCGATCAGCGGCGCAGCGACACCGACCAGCTCCGGCCGGCGGTGGCCGGGCGCGGGGATCAGCCGACGCGGAGTCGGCGGACCTGCGCCAGGCCGGCGGCCTCGGCCTCGGGGACCGGCTCCAGCCGGGGATCCGCGCCGGCCGAGACGCCCGGCCCGACCAGGAGGTCCCCGGGCCCGGTCGCGCCCACCAGCCGCTCCACCCGGTCCGGCGCCTCGCCCAGCGCCACCAGCTCGGCGCCCTCCGGCCCCGAGACCATGCCGGCCACCGAGGGCCCCGCGTCCACCGCCAGCCGCGGCGCCAGGTCGGGGGCCAGCGTCAGCAGGTCGTCCCGGACCTCCTCGGCGGCCCGCAGGGCCCGGGCCGCGTCGTCGGAGGCCGGCCCGCCGAAGCCGAAGACGGCCACCAGCGCGGCGCTTCCCAGCCGGGTGGTGCGCCCGCCGTGGCGACGCACCACCCGCGCCGCCACGTCGCAGGCCGAGCGCAGCGAGGTCGCGTCCGGGGGAGGGCGGCCCGGCACCACCGAGAGCGACAGGCGGAGCAGGGCCAGCGGGCGCAGCGCGAAGAGGAAGGGGTCGGCCTCGCCGGCCGGCAGGTGGGCCGCTGGCAGATCGGTGGTGCTGCGCCCGGTGCGCACGGTGGCCCGGATCTCCTCGGTGCGGATGGGCGCCTTGTCGGGGTCCGCGGTGCGCTGGGAGGCCGTGCCCCGGGGCTCGAGGCGGACCTCGGTCCGGCCGAAGGAGAGCACCGCGCCCACCGTGACCTGGGACTCCTCGATCCGCTCCGTGCCCAGGAAGGTGCCGTTGCGGCTGCCCAGGTCCACCACCCAGAGCTCCTGCCCGCGCGGCTCGAAGAGCGCGTGCATGTTCGAGATCCAGGGGTCGTCGAGGCGCAGATGAGCCTCCGGAGACCGGCCTAGGACCGTCGGCACGCCGGGGAGCGAGAAGCACGCCCCGGCCCTCGAGCCGTTGAGGACGAGCAGATCGAACACGGCCATCCCCTCAGTGGAACCGAGCCACCATGGTAACATCGATTCATTCGGGCATGGTCGAACCGGGTTCGTCAGAATCCGCCAGGCGGGAGGGGAACCACTCGGGCGGCGCAGCCGCCGGGGCGGAGGGGCGCCTCATTGGCGGTCGCTACCGGGTCCTGCAGGCGCTCGGCTCAGGGGGCATGGGCTCGGTCTACCTCTGCGAGCACGCCACGCTGGGCCGGCGCTGCGCCGTCAAGGTGCTGCACGCCGACCGCGCCATCGACCCCGAGCTGGTGGAGCGCTTCCGCCAGGAGGCGCAGGCGGCCAGCCGCATCGCCCACGAGAACGTGGTCGAGGTGGTGGACTACGGCCAGGACGAGGGCGGCGACCTCTACTACGTGATGGAGATGCTGGAGGGGCGAACCCTGGGGCAGCTGATGCGCCAGGAGGGTCCGCTGCCGGTGCCGCGGGCCCTGGCGCTCCTGGAGCAGCTCTGCCGCGCCCTGGAGGCGGCCCACGCCCGCGGCGTGGTCCACCGCGACGTGAAGCCGGCCAACATCCTGGTGGAGCTGCTGCCGGACGGCACCGAGCGGGTCAAGCTCATCGACTTCGGCATCTCCCACGTGCCGGGCGCCGATCGGATGACCCGCGACGGCGAGATCATCGGCACGCCGGAGTACATGGCGCCGGAGCAGGCCACCGGCGGCCAGGTGGACCCGCTCACCGACGTCTACGCGGTGGGCGTGCTGGCCTTCGAGCTGCTGACCGGCACCCTGCCGCTGGTCGGCTCGACCGCCATCGCCACCCTGGTGGCCCACCAGAGCCAGGTGCCGCCCCGGCTCGGCTCGCGGCGGGCCGGCCTGCCGCCCGAGCTCGATCGGCTGGTGCTGCGCGCCCTGGCCAAGCGCCCGGCCGACCGCTTCCCCTCCATGCAGGCGCTGGCCGCCGAGGTGATGCGGGTGCGGCTGGTGGTGAACCTGGCCTCGGCCTCCGGCCCCACCACCGGCCGGACCGGCACCGGCGCGGTCACCGGCCGCGGCGACACCATCCCGCTGCCGGCGCTGCCTCCCCTGCCGGACGGCGCGGTGCCTCTGGCCACCGGCCCCGCCACCCAGGAGGCGGTGCGCCTGGGCACCGGCCGCCCGCTCGGCCGCGTGGCGCTGGCGGTGGGGGTTCTGGCGCTGCTGGTCGGGCTGGTCGTCGGCCTCACCGTGCTGGCCGGGCGCCGCGCCGCGCCGGAGGCGCCGCAGGCCGTCGCCGCGCCCCGGGCCGTCGAGGCCGCCACGCCGCTCCCTCCGCCCGCGGCGCCGCCGCCGGTCGAGGCGCCGCCGGTGGTGGCCGCTCCCGCGGCGGCCCCGCTGCCGGCGGAGCCGCCACCGGTGCATTCGCCGCCCGCCGCGGCGCCGCCCGCGGCCGCGCAGAAGCCGGGCCGGCCCGACGCCGCCCGGAAGCCAGCCGGGGCGCTGCAGGACCCCTACGCCACCCAACCCGACCCGCTCAAGCCGGACCCCTTCCGATGACCAGGATGATGATCGCTCTCGCCGCCCTCGTGCTCCTCGCCGCAGCGCCGGCCCCCGCGGCCGACGACGTGACCGAGGCCCGCGCCCAGTTCGAGCAGGGCGCCCAGCGCTTCCGGGCGGGCAAGTACCGCGAGGCCATCGGCAGGTTCGAGGCCGCCTACCGGCTCAAGCCGCACGGGGCCCTCCACTTCAACGTGGCGCAGTGCCGGGAGAAGCTGGGCGAGTGGCCGGCCGCCCTGCGCAGCTACCAGGACTACCTGCGCGAGGTGCCGGACGCGCGCGACCGGGCCGCGGTGCGCGCCGCCATCGGCAAGCTGGAGCAGCGGCTGGCGGCGGCCGGCGTGCAGGCGCTGCTGGTCTACACCGATCCCCCCGGCGCGGTGGTGCGCCTGGACGGCAAGGTGCGCGGCCGCACGCCCTTCCACACCACGCTGCCGCCCGGCGTCTACCGGGTGGCGCTGGCGCTGGACGGCTTCCAGCCCGAGGAGCAGGACGCCGAGCTGAACGCGGCGACCTCGCGGCTGCTGGACGTGGTGCTGCGCTCGAGGTCCCAGGCGGCGGCCCCGCCCGCGGTGGTTCCCGCGGCCCCTCCCCCAGGGATGGTGTCGCAGGTGCCGAAGGTGGAGGGGAAGGGAAGCCCGACCTCGACCTCGACCTCGACCTCGACCCCGACCTCGACCTCGACCTCGACCCCGACCTCGACCCCGACCTCGACCTCGACCTCGACCCCGACCTCGACCTCGACCTCGACCTCGACCCCGACCTCGACCTCGACCTCGACCCCGACCTCCGTACTCCCTCTCCCCTCCGGGGTGAGGGGGGGCGCCCCCACGGCCGCGACCCCGGACCTCCAGCCCCGCCCCCCCGCCGATGGCTTGCCCAGGCCGCCCCCACCTCCACCGGGGCCGCCGAGGCCCCGCCTCTACACCTGGGTGGCCGCCGGCACCGCGGTGGCCGCCCTGGCCGCGGGCGCCTGGTTCGGCCTGGAGGCCCGCAAGGCCGAGGACCAGCTGCGCGACGGCACCATCCACGCCGACGCCGACGCCCTGGCCCGCGACGCCAGGAGCAAGGCCAAGACCGCCAACCTCCTCTACGGCCTCTCCGGCGCGGCGGCCGCGGCCGGCGTGACGCTCTTCTTCGTCGAGGGGAAGTTCTGATGCGCACCTTCCGGGCACTCCTGTTCGCGGCGGCGTCCGCCACTGGCCTGCTGGTGGGCTGCACCGTGGGCACCGAGGGGGCCGCCTGCGGCGACGACACCCACTGCCCGGCCGGCCAGCGCTGCGGCCACGACCGCACCTGCAGCCTGGCGGCCATGGCCTGCCAGGGGACCATCTGCCACGGCGCCAGCTGCGACGGGAAGGACCTCAAGTCCTGCCAGGTCGCCGGGGACGGGATCTGCGCCGCGCTGGTGGACGTCGCCACCTGCTCCGAGCACCAGGCGTGCAACCCGGATGCGGTGACCTGCGACTGCGTCTCCGGCGGCTGCACCCCGGGGGTGGAGTCCTTCTGCTCGGGCACCGGCCAGCTGGTGACCTGCGCGACCGAGGCCGGGTCCTCCTGCCGGTACGAGGAGCGGCACGACGACTGCCCCACCTTCACGGAGTGCCAGCCCGACGGCCTGCTGGCCGCGCGCTGCGGCTGCCCGGCGAGCGACCTCTGCCCGGGTGAGGGCGCCTACGGCGGCACGGGGGAGGGCGCCTACTGCCCCGCCGATCCGGCGAAGAAGGGCGTCTGCGCCTTCACCAACGGCTGCCGGCACCCCACCGGCGAGGTGGCCTGCGCGGCCGGGGCGACCTGTGGCGGCGCCTACCCGGCGGCGGCCTGTGCCTGCCCGCTGCCGGGGCCGAACGAGGGCCAGGGGTGCGATCCGCTGGCTGCGGCCACCGCCTGCAAGGACGGCAGCACGCTGCTCTCGTGCCGGCCGAAGGTGTCGGGCTCCGACTGCCACGTCTGGCGGGATCCCGAGGACTGCACCCTCGGCACCCTGGTCTGCAGCGCCACCGGCAGCGCCAGCGGCACGCCGGCCTGCGCCTGCGCGGAGGACGCCTGCGGCGGCGCCGCCGGCTCGTTCTGCAGCGCCGGCCAGGAGGTGAGCTGCGTCTTCAGCGCCGCCAACGGCTGCTGGTCCGAGGGGCCGGCGACCGCCTGCGGGGCGGGGGAGAGCTGCACCGGGACCCAGCCCGCGGGCGCCTGCTGCCCGAACGCCGGCCCCGGCCCGGGTGACGGGTGCGCCACGGCGGGCGCGTTCTCCTGCAGCGGCGACGACCTGCTGCGGTGCGCCCCCCAGCCCGCCGACGCGCGCTGCCTGGCCTGGAGCCTGGAGGAGGCCTGCGGGGCCAGCCAGCTGCTCTGCACGCCCGGCGCCCCGGCGGCCTGCACCTGCCCGCCGGTGGCGACGTCGCCGGCCACCTACTACGTGGACTCCGGCGCTCCCCGGAAGGCCGGGCTCGAGGTGAACGGCGCCGAGGCGCCGCATTGCCGCTTCACCACGGTGGCGGCGGCGCTGAGGGGCCCGGCGCTGGGGGGCCCGGCGGTGGCGGGCGACACGGTGAAGGCCACCGGCTTCGCCAGCGCGCCGGTGGAGTTCACCGAGGAGGCCCTGGTCGTTCCGGCCGGGGTCACGCTCACCACCTCGGAGCTCCCGCTCGGCACGGCGAGCTACGTGCTCCAGCCCGCGGCGGGCGTGGGGACCGGCACCTTCATCACCCTGGGCCCTGGCGCGACGCTCTCGGGGTTCCAGGTGCGGAACACGACGGCCACGGGGGTGGGGGTTGCAACCGGCTGCCCGCTGGCCGGCGACACGGCGCAGGCGACGGTGGATACCGTGCGGATCTCCGGTCTGGGCACCGGGGCAACGCCGGTCCGGTTCGCCAACGGTTTGCGTCACACGGGGAACTGCTCGCTGGCGGTGAGGGACTCGACGATCGAGGAGGCGGATCGAGCCGGCGTGTTCATCGACAGCCCAGCTTCAGCGACGTCCTTGGACCTGAGCGGAAACCTGATCCAGCGAAACCAGGGAAACGGGCCCACCTACACAATCGTCCCGTATCCAGCCCGAAAGGGTGGAGGGCTCGTCTTCAACGGGACTCTTCCCAGCGCGGTCACCTTCGGCCGCAACAAGGTGCTTTCGAACGTCGGCGACCAGGTGTTGGTCTTCTCGAGCGGGACGCTCGACCTCTCGGGATCCGTCTGCGACGCGAACTCCAACACCATCGCCTGCTACACAACAGGCGTCGGACTGGCCGTGAAGGCGGGCGTCGTAAACGTAGGCTTCACGGTCTGGGGTTCCGACGTTCCGACGACCCCGGTCGACTACCTCTTCCAGGCTGGCGCGACGGTAGACGGAATGACGAACACGTGTGTCAAGTTCGCAGGGCCTTGCCCCTGAGGCCGACCGCCGCCAGTACCCAGTCGGCGTGGAGCCGCACGCTCTCCCGTTCGCCCCGAGCGTAACCTCGCGCCAGCGAGGCCAAGTCGAAGGGCGCCCCGTCGCCCGGACCGTCGGACCCCGGCCTACTTGCTCCTGGCCGACCCCTCGGACGGCGCCGCCCTGAACGGCGCGGCCGTGGTCCGGCTCGCTTCGGCCTGGTCCTCGCGCCGCCCGCGGTGACCCGTGGCCTCGGCGCGCGCCGGGGTGACGCGGGTGGCGCGCCCTCGAAACGCGCCTGCGGGATCGCGCTGCGCGCGGCCCGCAGGCTTGGACGGTCTCGGGCGCGCGCGGGGTGTCCGGGGCGCGCCTCGGCGGGCGGGTGATCCGGTCGCGGCGCTGCGGAGGGCCTGCGCGCTCCGGCCCACGGCCGTTCGGTGAGGGGCGGCGCCTTCATGGGTGGTGGACCTCGACCCCGGGCGGCCCCCTCACCCCGGCCCTCTCCCCCACGGTGTGGGGGAGAGGGAGAGCAGACCAAGCCGACCTCGACCCCGACCTCGACCCCGACCGCGACCCCGACCGCGACCCCGACCCCGACCCCGACCCCGACCCCGACCCCGACCGCGACCCGGACCGCGACCTCGACCCCGACCGCGACCCGACCCCGACCGCGACCGCGACCGCGACCCCGACCGCGACCCCGACCGCGACCCCGACCGCGACCCCGAGGTTGTGCGCTCCCTCTCCCCTCCGGGGAGAGGGCCGGGGTGAGGGGCTCCCCGACGATCTAGGCCTCAACTCAGGGGGCGCTCGCTCACTTGGCTGACACGCACGAAACCCCTGTCCCACCTAAGTTTCACGCACCTCGAATGTCAGACCCCCATGCGACTCTGAGTGCATGGCTTCCCAATTCCTCCGCCTCGTTCTCCCCTCCGACGCCCGCGCGCCGGGGGTGCTCGCCGCGCCCTCGGTCCCGGTCGCCAGCGAGGCCTCCGCCGCCTGGCTGACGGCCCGCGCGCCGCAGCCGCTGCCGCCCGCTTCCCTCGCCGACGCCCGCGCCCTGCGCGACGCCCTGGCCGGCCTCCTCTCCCGCGAGCGCGCCGCCGCCGCCGACTTCCTCCTGGCCCTGGCCGGCTTCGACCAGCGGCGCGGCTGGGAGGTGCTCGGCCACGCGAGCCTGTTCGCCTTCCTCACCCGCGAGCTTCACCTCTCCAAGGGCGCCGCCTTCCTCCGCTTCACGGCGGCCCGACTCCTCCCGCGCTTCCCGGCCGTCGAGGCGCCGCTCCGGGACGGCCGGCTCTGTCTCTCGACCGTGGGCGAGCTGGCCCGGCTGCTGACCCCGGAGAACCAGGCCGAGCTGCTGCCCAGCTTCTTCGGCCTCTCCGCCCGGGAGGCCAAGGAGGTGGCAGCGGCCATCTCGCCCCGGCAGGACCCGCCGCGCCGGGAGGTGGTGACGACCATCGCGGGGCAGGCGAACTCTACCGGGACCGCCGCCGCGGCTGCCCCCGCCCGGGGCGATCTGGTTCGGACGTCCGACCTCCTGCTGGCCGCCGCTGCGCCGCAGCCCTCCCCCGCCTGGAGGGAAGCTCAGGCCAATGCACCCGCCCGGGGCGAATTGGTTCGGACGTCCGAACTCGCACTGGCCGTGACGCTGCCGCATCTCCTGCCTTCCGGCAGCATGGACTGCTGCGGTGACCCCGCCCGGGTCGATCTGGTTCGGACGTCCGAACCACCTCGGGCCTCGGCGAGGCCGCCGCCGGATGAGGTCGAGCCGCTCACCGCCGACCTGCGCCGCCTCCACCTCACCGTCTCCCGCCGCCTCCTCGAGAAGGTCGCCGCCGCAAGGGACGGCCTCGCCCACGCGATCCCCGGCGCCTCCACCGAGCAGGTGCTGGAGGCCGCGCTGGACCTCTTGCTGGAGAAGCAGGCCAGGAGGAGGGCTTCATCCGCCGGCAAACCCGCCGGCGCTCGCGCCGGCGCGCAGGTGGCGAGCACTGGCGCGCAGGTGGCCACCACCGAAGTTCACCCGTCCAGCAGCCTCGTGCAGCCGTCCACCACCAGCGTGCAGGTAGCCAGCGCCAGCGTGCAGCCGTCCACCACCAGCGTGCAGTTAGCCAGCACCGGCGGGGACCCGACCACCCCCGGTAAGGCAGCCGTTCCAGTGGGTTCAGCCTCCGCCCCGAGCGACAGTGACGCCACGGCTGCCGGTGCCGCCAATGCCACCGCTCACCCCATGGACCCCGTTCACCACACAACGGAAGGTCACGCCAAGACCTCCACCACGACCTCCCCGCAGGCCCCGGCGGCCGAGCAACCCGCCGCCGCCCCCGCACCCCACCCCCGCTTCATCCCCGCCGCCGTCCGGCGCGAGGTCTGGCAGCGCGACGGCCAGCGCTGCCAGTTCCCACTGGACCGCGGCGGCACCTGCGGCGCCACCCACCGGCTCGAGCTCGACCACCTCGTGCCGCTCGCCCTGGGCGGCCAGGCCACCGCGGCCAACCTCCGGGTGGTCTGCGCACGCCACAACCGGTACGCCGCCCGGCTCGCGCTCGGGCCCGCGGCCGCGGCCGAACGAGGGCGGGGCCGCGGACCATGACCGAGGGAGCACCTCACGCGCAGCCGGCCCGAGCAGAGCCAGGCGAAGTGGGGCCAAGGCGAGCGTGGCTGGGCCGAACAGTGCCAGCCCGAGCGGGACCGCGCCGAGCGGGACCACGCCGAACGGGACCACTCCGAGCGGGACCACGCCGACCGGGACCACGCCGAGCCACGCCGAGCCACGCCGACCCCCCGCCGAGCGCGGCCCGGCCCCCACCGCTCACCGGTAGTCGTCGCGCGCCAGCCCGTACGCCTTCATCTTCTCGTACAGGTTCCGCTCGGCGATCCCGGCGGCGCGGGCCACCTCGCCCACCTTGCCCTTGTGCTCCTTGAGGAGCCGGGTCAGGTACTCGCGCTCGAAGCGCTCGACCAGGCGCGCCCGGGCGTCGAGCAGCGGCAGGCCGAACTCGGCGGCGGCGGCCACCTGCGGGCCGTCGGGCGCGGCCGGCACCAGCAGCGGCGCCACCGCCTCCCAGCCCATCAGCGCCGCCCGCTCGCACAGGTTGCGCAGCTCGCGCACGTTGCCCGGCCAGGCGTAGGCCTGGGCCGCCGCCAGCACCTCGGGCGGCGGCGGCGGCACGGCCCGGCCGAAGCGCTCGGCGAAGGACCCGCGGAAGTGGTCCAGCAGCGCCGCCAGGTCGCCGGGCCGCTCGCGCAGCGGCGGGAGCCGCAGCGGGATGACGTTGAGCCGGTAGTAGAGGTCGTCGCGGAAGCGCCCGTCCTTCACCAGCGCCTCCAGGTCGCGGTTGGTGGCGGCCACGATGCGCACGTCCACCTTCTCGGCCCGCTGCCCGCCCACCCGGGTGATCTCGCGCTCCTGCAGCACCCGCAGCAGCTTGGCCTGGATGGCGAGGTCCAGGTCGCCCACCTCGTCGAGGAACAGGGTGCCGCCGTCGGCCTGCTCGAAGCGGCCGGCCCGCCGCGCCACCGCGCCGGTGAAGGAGCCCTTCTCGTGGCCGAAGAACTCCGACTCCATCAGCTCGCGGGGCACCGCCGTGCAGTTGACCCCCACGAAGGGCCGGTCGCGCCGCGGCGAGCGCCGGTGGACGGCGCGGGCCACCAGCTCCTTGCCGGTGCCGGTCTCGCCGCGCAGCAGCACGGTGGCGTCGGCCCCGGCCACCTGGTCCACCAGCTTGAAGACGTCGCGCATGGCGGGCGAGTCGCCCACCAGCTCCTCGAAGCCGGTGGCCCGCTCCAGCTCGCCGGTCAGGCGGGCCACGTCGCGGCGGGCCCGCTCGTGGGACACGGCGTGGCGCAGCACCAGCGCCAGCTCGTCCCAGCGCACCGGCTTGGTCAGGTAGTGCAGCGCCCCCTTGCGCATGGCGGCCACCGCGGTCTCCACGGTGGCGTGGGCCGTCACCAGCACCACCGGCAGCGAGGGCCGCGCCTGGTGGACCTGCTCCATGAGGGCGATGCCGTCCAGGTCGGGCATCTGCAGGTCGGTCACCATGGCCAGCGGGTCGGCCTCCGCCAGCCGGGCCAGCGCCTCGGCGCCGGAGGAGGCCACCAGCACCTCGAAGCCGTCCAGCGGCAGGTTGGCGCGCGCCACCTTGCGGGTGTTGGGGTCGTCGTCGACGAAGAGGATCAGCCCTTCCTTGCCCACTCAGGCCTCCCCGGCCACGGCCGAGGCCACCCGGCGGACCGGGAAGCGCAGCGCCGCCACGGTGCCGCCGCCCTCGCGCTGCGCCAGGCCGAAGCGGGCCCGGTGCAGCTCGGCGGCGCGCTGCACGATCACCAGCCCCAGGCCGGTGCCGTGGGGCTTGGAGGTGACGAAGGGCCGGCGCACCTCGTCGAGCCGGTCGGCCTCGATGCCGCAGCCCCGGTCCAGCACCTCCAGCACCACCGCGCCCTCGCCGCCGCTCCCCTCGGTGCGGGTCACCAGGGTGGGCGGCTCGCCGCCGGCGTCGAGGGCGTTCTGCAGCAGGTTGACCAGGGCCTCGGAGACCATGGGGGCGTCCAGGTCGAGCGGCGGCAGGTCACGGGCCAGCTCCAGCCGCACCAGGTCGGCGGGCAGGCCGCGCGCCAGCGCCACCTTCTGGGCCGCCTCCTTCGCCACCCGGTTGACCGCCACCGGGGCCAGCACCGGCTCGGCCGGCCGCGCCACGTGCAGCAGCGCCGAGACGAAGCGGTTGACCCGCTGCACCTCCTCGCCGATCAGCCCGGCGTACTCGGCCACCTCGGCGTCGCCGGCCAGCCGGCGCGCCAGGTACTGGGCGGCGCCGTCGATGGCGTTGAGCGGGTTGCGCAGCTCGTGGGCGATCTGGGCCGACATCTGCCCCAGGCCGGCCAGCCGCTCGGCGTCGAGCAGGCGGGTCTCCAGGTGGCGCCGCTCGGCGATGTCGCGGATCACCATGACCGTGCCCAGGTAGGCGCCCTCCGGCGAGCTGACCGGCGCGTAGGTGGTCTCGAAGCGCCCCTCCTTCTCCTTGATGATGGAGTGGGCCGGGCCGGCGTCGTCGCCGCTGCGCAGGTAGCCCATGACCCGCTCGAGCACCTGGTGGCTCGCCTTGGGGTGGCAGTCGCGCACGTCGGCGCCGGCCCCCTGCGAGAGGTTCTTGAGGACGCGCCCGGCCTTGTTGACGAGGGCGATGGTCTCCTTGGCGTCGATGAAGATCACCCCGTCGGCCATCGAGTCGACGATGGCCTGGATGGTGGCGAGCTCGGCGCGGCGGGCCTCGCGCTCCCGGCGCGCCTCGGCCAGCGCCTCCTCGGCGCGGCGGGTGCGGTCGGCCAGCATGGAGAGCAGCAGCGCCAGGGCACCGGTGGCCACGGCGATGGAGAGGGCCGCCACCGTGGCGGTGCGCCAGGCCAGCGCCGCGAAGTGGGGATCGAGGCGCGTCACGTCGCGCAGGAAGAGCAGGCCGCTGACGACGGCCGTCAGGGCGGCCACCGCCGCGAGGAGGAGGGCGCGCAGGGCGCCGGGGCCGAGGGAGGGGACCATGCGCCAATAGCCTACCGCGGGGCGGGGGCGGAGGGCCGCTCGTCGGAGCCGGCGGGGCCGGCGGTCCTCGAGGCTCCCGGGCAGGGGCGCTCGGAAGGCACCAGCCGATCGGGCCGGCCCCGGCCAGGCGCTCCGGCTCGGCCCTAGGACGAGAACCGGGTGGAGGAGGCGGCCGGGCGCGCCGTCGGCGCGCCGCCGGCCACGTCGAAGAGGAAGCCGGCCACCACGAGGGCGCACAGGCCGACCACCACGAGGTCGCGGGCGATGGCGAGGCGGGAGCGGCGGGAGGGGAACTGGGGGGCGGTCGGCGTCATGGCGGGCTCCGGGGTGGGTGTCGCGGGCGCGGACCTCTCGAACCGCACCCTTCGACCTGCTGACAGGACACCCCCGGAAACCTGACCGGCCGGCGCGCCGATGCTCACGCGCTGCGGTCGTCGCCCGGGTCGCCAGGCCTGGCCGGCCTGGCGGGCCCGGGCCGTTCCTCGTCGAGCAGGCCGCGGTCGCGCGCCAGCTTCCCGAGCTTGGTCTTGATCCGCTCGAACCGCTTCATGAGCGTCGCGGCCGAGACCGGCGCGCCTCCCTCGGCCAGGACCGCAGCGACCTCGTCCCAGGAGAGCCCCTGGTCCAGGCGGAGCACCAGCAGGCAGCGCTCCTCCTCGCCGAGCGCCGCGCGGAGCGCGTCGAGCGCCTGCCGCTGCTGCTCCACCACCACCGCCGACCTGGTCCGGAGCGACGCGGCCAGCACGGAGGCCTGGCCGGTGGTGAGCCGCTGCCCGTGGCGCCGCCAGGCCTCGCTGCGGAGGTTCTGCGCCGCGTTCCAGGCCAGCCGGTAGCTCCACGTCTTGAGGGAGGCCCCGAAGCGGAAGTCGGGCAGCCCGTGCCAGGCGTTCTCGGCCCACTGGGAGAAGGCGTCGCCGGCGTCGTCCTCCGCGCGCAGCATCGACCGCAGGTAGCGCAGGATGGCGGGGCCGAGCGCCTCGATGACGGCGCCGGCGGCCCCGTTCTGGTCGCCGGCCTGGAGCAGGGCCTGGACGCGGGACTCGAGCGTCATGGGGGCAGGCTACCCGGGCTGGCAGCGGACGGCCAGTCGGGGCCTTGCGCCGCGCCGCCACCGGCCGGAGGGGTCGCGCACGGGCTGCCCAGGCGGACGGGCGCTGGCGCGTGCCGCCGGGGCAGGTCCCCGAAGGAGTGGAGCCAGCCCTGGGGCGTCACGGCGAGCCCTCCCTGGCGGCGGGCAGGATCCGGCCGCGCCACACCGGCCCTTCGCCAGGTGGACAAGGCGCCGGCCGCGACCTGACCGCGTCCGGCGGCGCCCGTCCGGGCGCCGGAGCCTCGGACGCCGTCGCCTCAGTATCGGGGGACGGCCGGATCGACCTCGACCGACCAGCGGTCGATGCCCCCGGCCAGGCTGCGCAGGCGCGTCAGGCCCGCCTCCTGCAACCGCCGCAGGGCGGTCAGGCTGCGGACCCCATGGTGGCAGTAGAGCACCACCTCGCGGTCGTGGCGGAAGGAGGCCACCGCGTCGGGGAAGCAGGAGAGGGGCGCCAGGCGGGCCCCGGGCAGGCGGCAGAGGGCCCACTCGGTCGGCTCGCGCACGTCCACCAGATCGAGCGGGTCACCCGCGGCGAGCCGCCGGGCCAGCTCGGCCGGGCCGATCTCCAGGTCGGCCTCCTCGGCCGGCGGCGGCCGCGCCGGGCCGCCGCAGAGCTGCTCGTAGTCCTGCAGCTCGGTGATCTCCCGGGTGCCGCAGGCCGGGCAGCGCGGGTCGCGCCGCACCTTGACCTGCCGGAACGACATGGCCAGGGCGTCCACCAGCAGCAGCCGCCCGATGAGCGGCTCGCCCGCGCCCAGCAGCAGCTTGAGGGCCTCGGTGGCCTGGATCAGCCCCACCAGGCCGGGCAGCACGCCGAGCACGCCGCCCTCGGCGCAGGAGGGCACCAGCCCGGGCGGCGGCGGCTCCGGGTAGAGGCACCGGTAGCAGGGGCCCTCGGCCGTGGCGAAGACCGAGGCCTGCCCCTCGAAGCGGAAGACCGAGCCGTAGACGTTGGGCTTGCCCGCCAGCACGCAGGCGTCGTTGGTCAGGTAGCGGGTGGCGAAGGTGTCGGTGCCGTCGACCACCAGGTCGTGCGCCCGCACCAGCTCCAGGGCGTTGCCCCGGTCGAGCCGGGTGGGGTGGCCCTCCACGTGGACGCCCGGGTTGAGGTCGGCCAGCCGGTCGCGCGCCGAGTCGAGCTTGAGGCGCCCCACGTCCCCGGTGCCGTGCAGCACCTGGCGCTGCAGGTTGGAGGCGTCCACGGTGTCGAAGTCCACCAGCCCCAGGTGGCCCACGCCGGCGGCCGCCAGGTAGAGGGCCACCGGGGAGCCCAGGCCGCCCGCGCCCACCAGCAGGACCCGCGCGCCCTTGAGCCGGCGCTGCCCCTCCAGCCCGACCTCGGGGAGGATGAGGTGGCGGGCGTAGCGCTGGTACTCCGCGGGGGTCAGCTCGGGCAGCCCGTCGGTGCCGGTGGCGTGCATGGCCGGATCCTAGCCGCACCGCGCCGCGGACGCCGCCTCCGTGAGGCGCGGCCGGCGCAGGCCTGGCGCCGCCCTCACCCGCTGACACGCCCCAGCACCGTGCCGTCGGCCGCCACCCGGAACGCCAGCGGCACCACCGCCACGCCGTACTTGCGCGCCAGGTCGGGCCGGCGCGACACGTCCACCAGCACCGGCGGGGTGGCGGCGCTGGCCAGGCGGCCGGTCAGCTCGACGCAGTCGCCGCAGAGCGGGTGGGTGAACTGGATCACCGCGGCCTGGCCAGGGGAGGCCCCCAGCTCGGCCAGGTCGACCCGCCCCACCTGCAGGGAGCGGATGCCGCGCAGGCGGGCGGCCGCCTGGTACATGAGGCAGCCGACGCACAGGCCGGTGGCGGCGGCCAGCAGGGCCAGCCCCGCCACCACGGCGCCCAGCGCCAGCGAGGTCCGCGCCAGGCCGAGCGCCCCGGCGGCGCTGGCGGCCCAGAGGAAGGTGGCGCCCACCTGGTTGGCGAAGCGCACCGGGCGGCTGTCCTCCAGCCGGCCCTCGCCGAAGCGCGGCTGCACCACCTCGAAGTAGAAGGCGCAAGGCAGGCACCAGCGGCGCCCGAAGGCCAGCCCCAGCGTGAGCTGCAGGGCCAGCAGGGCGTACAGGCCCCACCAGCCGGTCAGCACGCCCGCCAGGGCCACCACCCCCACGGTGGCCTGGTTGAAGCGCGGCGCCCGCGCGTCGATGACGGCCAGGTCGCGGTAGGGGTCGGCGCGGCGGGCGGCCAGCGCGCGCCCCAGGGTGGCGGCGGTCACGCCGTGATCCCCTCGAAGAGGATGCTGGAGAGGTAGCGCTCGCCGGCGTCCGGCAGGATGGTCACGATGGTCTTGCCCTTCGACTCCGGCCGGCCGGCCACCTGCACGGCGGCGGCGGCGGCGGCCCCGCAGGAGATGCCGCAGGAGATGCCCTCCTCGCGGGTCAGGCGGCGCGCGAACTCCACCGCCTCGTCGTTGGAGACGGTCACCACCTCGTCCACCAGCGAGAGGTCGAGCACGTCCGGCTTGAAGCCGGCCCCGATGCCCTGGATCTTGTGCGGCCCCGGCTTGGGCGGCTGGCCGGCCTTGAGGGCGGTGAGCACCGGCGAGTGGATGGGCTCCACCGCGATGGAGCGGATGGCCTTGCCCCGGGCCTGCTTCAGGTAGCGGGTCACCCCGGTGATGGTGCCGCCGGTCCCCACCCCGGACACGAAGACGTCGACCTGCCCGTCGGTGTCGTCCCAGATCTCGGGGCCGGTGGTGTCGAAGTGCACCTGCGGGTTGGCGGGGTTCTTGAACTGCTGGGGCAGCCAGTAGCGGCCCGGGTCGCTGGCGGCGATCTCCTCGGCCTTGGCGATGGCCCCCGGCATGCCCTTGGCCCCCTCGGTGAGGATCAGCTCGGCGCCGAAGGACTTGAGCACCCGCCGGCGCTCCAGCGACATGGTCTCCGGCATGGTGAGGGTGATGGGGTAGCCGCGCGCCGCCGCCACGAAGGCCAGCGCGATGCCGGTGTTGCCGCTGGTGGGCTCCACGATGGTGCGCTGCCGGGAGCCGGGGGTGAGCAGGCCGTCGCGCTCGGCGGCCCAGATCATGGCGGCGCCGATGCGGCACTTCACCGAGTAGGCCGGGTTGCGCCCCTCGATCTTGGCCAGGACGGTGGCGCCCAGCCCCTGGGTGATCCGGTTGAGCCGGACCAGCGGCGTGCGGCCGATGCTGCGGCTGTTGTCCTCGAAGATCCGTGCCATGTGCGACCTCGCGCTGCGGAGGCGGGTGGGTGGCCCGCGGTGGGTGCCCGGCCTGCCCGGGCGTGACGGTGTCCGCTATAACGGACGCGACGGGCGCGCGCCGGCCCTGGTGGGGCCTGCGCCGCCCTTCGCGCTACCTCGCCGCCGCGAAGGCCTCGGCGAAGTCCTCCTTGATGTCCTCGATGTGCTCGAGGCCCACCGACACCCGGATGAGATCCGGGGTCACGCCGGCGGTCTTCTGCTCGGCCTCGGAGAGCTGCGAGTGGGTGGTGGTGGAGGGCTGGATGACCAGCGTCTTGGCGTCGCCCACGTTGGCCAGGTGGCTGGCCAGCTTGACGTTGTCGATGAACTTCCGGCCGGCGTCGCCGCCGCCCTTGATGCCGAAGGAGAGCACCCCGCCGAAGCCGTTGCGCAGCAGCTGCTTCGCCCGCTCGTGGTGCTTGTGGCTCGGCAGGCCCGGGTACAGCACCCAGGCCACCTGCGGGTGCTGCTCCAGCCAGCGGGCCAGCGCCAGGGTGTTGTCGGCGTGGCGCTGCACCCGGAGCGAGAGGGTCTCGAGCCCCAGCAGGAACTGGTGCGAGTTGAAGGGCGAGAGGGCCGGGCCCTGGTCGCGCAGCCCCTCGACCCGGGCGCGGATGATGAACTGGATGTTGCCGAAGGGGCCGCCCACGCCGAAGACCGAGTTGAAGACCAGGCCGTGGTAGCCGGGCGAGGGCTCGGTGAAGAAGGGGAACTTGCCGCTCCTGGCCCAGTCGAACTTCCCCGAGTCGACGATGACGCCGCCGATGGAGGTGCCGTGGCCGCCGATCCACTTGGTGGCCGACTCCACCACCACGTCGGCGCCGTGCTCGATGGGGCGGCACAGGTAGCCGGCGGCGGCGAAGGTGTTGTCCACGATGAGCGGGATGCCGGCGTCGTGGGCCGCCCTGGCCAGGCCGGGCAGGTCGGCGATGTCGAAGCCGGGGTTGCCGATGGTCTCGACGTAGAGGGCCTTGGTCTTGGCGTCGATGGCCCTGGCCAGGTCGGCCGCCTCCACCGAGTCGACCAGCTTCACGCCGATGCCGAGCCGGGGCAGGGTGACCTTGAACTGGTTGTAGGTGCCGCCGTAGAGCCGGCTGGAGGAGACGATGTTGTCGCCGGCCTGGGCGATGTTGGTGATGGCCAGGAACTGGGCCGCGTGGCCCGAGGCGGTGGCCAGCGCCGCCACGCCGCCCTCGAGCGCGGCCACCCGCTTCTCGAAGACGTCGGTGGTCGGGTTCATCAGGCGCGTGTAGATGTTGCCGAACGCCTTGAGCGCGAAGAGGTTGGCGCCGTGCTCCGCCGAGTCGAAGGTGTAGGAGGTGGTCTGGTAGATGGGCACCGCCCGGGACTTGGTGGTCGGGTCCGGCTCCTGGCCGGCGTGGACCTGCAGGGTCTCGAAGCGGGGGGTGCGGTTGGGCGGGAGGGCCATGGCGGTGGTGGTCCTTTGCTGGTTCCGTTTGATTGGAGGGGCATCCTAGTTACTGGACGCTTCTCCGTCAAGACGGATTCGGCCTGGAAACGGGGTCATGGTGGTCGCAGGAGGGTCCGCCATGACGGACGGAGCCGCCGACGCCCCGGCCCGGGCGCAGCGGGGCGCCGCCGGGCCGACGCTGCGTCGGGGCCCTGCCGGGGCGGCCGCTCGCCGCTCAAACGCCGCTCCCCACGCCCGTCGGGGAGCCGTTACCATCCCCCACCATGTCCGAGCACGCCCCCCGCTCCGTCCCCGAGCTCTTCCTGGAACGCGTCGGCGCCACGCCCCACGCCGAGGCCTTCCGCCACCCGGTGGCCGGCGGCGGCTGGCGCAGCCTGACCTGGGCCGACACCGAGGCCCGGGTGCGGGCCATCGCCTCCGGGCTGCGCGCCCTCGGGGTGGGCATGGAGGACGTCTGCGCCATCCTGGCCGGCACCCGCATCGAGTGGGTGCTGGCCGACTTCGGCATCCTCTGCGCCGGCGGCGCCACCTCCACCATCTACCCGTCCTCCACCGCCGACGAGTGCGCCTTCATCCTGGCCGACTCCGGCGCGGTGGTCTGCTTCGCCGAGGACCCGCAGCAGGTCGCCAAGCTGGCCGCCCGCCGCGAGGAGCTGCCCCGGCTGCGCCACGTGGTGACCTTCGAGGGCGGCGGCAGCGCCGACGGCTTCGTCCTGGGGCTCGACCAGCTCGAGGCCACCGGGCGGGCCCACGCCGCCAGCCACCCGGGGGCCTTCGAGGAGATCTGCGGCGAGGTGCGGGGCGACGCGCTGGCCACCCTCATCTACACCTCCGGCACCACCGGGCGGCCCAAGGGCGTGGAGCTGACCCACGCCTGCTGGGTCTCGCAGTCGGCCGCGGTGCAGCGCTCCGGCATCCTGGACCACCCGGACGTGCTGCAGTTCTTCTGGCTGCCGCTGGCCCACTCCTTCGGCAAGATGATCGGCACGGCCCAGCTGCGCATCGGGTTCCCCACCGCGGTGGACGGGCGCGTCGAGAAGATCGTGGAGAACCTGGCCGCCCTCGGGCCCACCTTCGTGTGCGCCGTGCCCCGCATCTTCGAGAAGGTGCACGCCAAGGTGGTGACCGGCGCCACCGAGGGCGGGGGCCTCAGGCGGCTGGTCTTCGAGTGGGCCCTGGGCGTGGGGCGGGAGGCGGCGGCGCTGGAGCGGGAGGGCCGGCAGCCCGGCGCGCTGCTGGCGCTCCAGCGCGCGCTGGCCGACCGGCTGGTGTTCCAGAAGGTGCGGGCCGTCTTCGGCGGGCGGCTGCGCTTCTTCATCTCCGGGTCGGCGCCGCTGTCGCGCGACGTGGCCGAGTTCTTCGACGCCATGGGCGTGGTCATCCTGGAGGGCTACGGCCTGACCGAGTCGTCGGCCGCCACCCACTGCAACCTCCCCTGGAACCGCACGCTCGGCACGGTGGGCCCCACCTTCCCCGGCATCGAGGTGCGCCTGGCCGAGGACGGCGAGGTGCTGATGCGCGGCCCCTGGATCATGCGCGGCTACCGCGGCCTGCCGGAGGCCACCGCCGAGGCGCTGGACGCCGAGGGGTGGCTCCACACCGGCGACGTGGGGGTGCTCGACGCGCAGGGGCGCCTGGCCATCACCGACCGCAAGAAGGACCTGATCAAGACCTCGGGCGGCAAGTTCATCGCCCCCTCCGAGCTGGAGGCGCGGCTCAAGGCGGCCTGCCCGTACCTCTCGCAGGTGCTGATCCACGGCGACCGGCGCAACTACGTGACGGCGCTGGTGACGCTGGAGCCGGAGGGGCTGCGCCGCTGGGGGGTGGCCCAGGGGCTGGGCGAGCTCAGCCCGGCCCGCGCCGCCGAGCACCTGTCGGTCAAGGCGCTGGTGCAGCGGGCGGTCGACGAGCTCAACGGCACCCTGCCGCGCTTCGCCACCGTGAAGCGCTTCACCCTCCTGCCGCGCGAGTTCACCGAGGCGGAGGGCGAGGTGACGCCGTCGCAGAAGCTGAGGCGCAAGGCCATCGAGCAGCGCCACCGGGCGGCCCTCGACGCCATGTACCCGGCGAGCGGGTAGGGCGGCCCGGGGCGGTGGCCGCCGGCCGGGGCGCCGCCGCCTACCCCTTCTCCGGCACGGCGTCGGCCGGCAGGGCCGGCTCGGGCGGCGGCGCCAGGTCGGGCGGCACCTCCTGCAGGGCGCGCTTCATCCGGTCGAGCGAGGCCTGGGTCTCGGCCACGAAGCGGTTGCTCTCCAGGCGGGTCCGGCCGGCCACCGCGAGCGTCTGCTCGTAGATGGCGATGGCCTTGGTGACCAGCACCCGCACCTTGCGCCTGAGCTCGGCGCGGTAGGCCTCGGTCTCCTCGGCGTCCAGCCCGGGCGGCAGCGGCGCCTCCACCAGCGCGGCGTGCAGGGCGTCGTAGAGCTCGCCGATGCGGTAGCCGGCGGCCACCGCCCAGTCCGGGTGGCCCATGCGGATGGCGCGCAGGTAGTGGCCCTGCGCCGACAGCAGGAGCGAGGCCTTGTCCTCCAGGTCCCGGGCCAGCGTGGCCTCGCTCCCGGCGGAGGGGTCGAGGCGCACCGCCAGGAAGTGCCCGCGGTAGACCTCGCCCAGGTAGAACTGGGCCTGCGAGGCGTCGTAGTCGTCGAGCCGCTCGTGCTCGCTGGCCTGCTTCCAGGCCGAGACCGCCAGCCGCAGGCTCTGCTCGGCCTCCTCCGAGCGGCCCAGCTCCAGCTCCACGATGCCGCGCTGGGTGAGGGCGCGCAGGTGCTCACCGGCCGGCAGGTCGGTCCGGCGGGCCAGGGCGTCGAGCAGCCCGTGGGCCGCCTCGAGCTCGCCCAGGTGGTAGCGGCACTCGGCCGCCTTGAAGGCCGCCTCGTCGGCGTCCGGCCCGTCGTAGCGCCTCACCAGCCGCTCGAACCGCTCCAGCGCCGGTCGCCACTCCTCCAGCCGCTGGTGCGCCAGCCCCGCGTCGTAGAGCGCGGCGGCCTCGTGGCGCGAGGCCGGGAAGAGGTCGGCCAGCCGCCCGAAGGCCGCGGCGGCGCGGCGGTGGTCGCCGGCGGAGAAGGCGGCCTGCCCCACGGCGAAGAGCTCCTCGTCGTTCTTGCCGCTCAGCTCGAGGTCGAGGGGGGTGACCAGCACCTGCTCCGGCTCGTAGGCCAGGTCGACGGGGCCGGTGGGCGGCGCGGCGGGAGCGGGCGGGGCCGGGCAGGGCAGGCCGGCCGCGGCGCACGGGGCCGCGGCCACGGCCGGGGGCCGGACGGCGGCGCAGGCGGGGAGCAGCGCGGCGAGGAGGGCGAGGCGGAGGCGCACGGGGCCAGCCATCCTATACGACCGTGGGCGATTCGCGATCACCCCGTTCGCCCCGTCTAGAGCCGTTCGGCCAGCCTGGCGAGGCCGGCCAGGTCGTGCACGTCGAGCTCCAGGCGCGGCACCACCGCCCGCGGCAGCGGCGCCGCCTCGAAGAGCCGGGCCAGGGCCCGGGCGTCGGCCTCGGCCAGCGCCTGGTGCTCGGCCAGGGTGGCCGCCAGCCGGTCGGCCAGCGGGCCGGCGGCGCCGGTGGGCTGCCCGGCCCCCGCGCCGTCGCCGGGCGACGCCGGCGCGCCCGCGGCCGCCTCCAGCGCCGCCGCCAGGGCCGCGGCGTCGGGCAGCGGCCCGGCCCCGTCCCACAGGCTGGCGGTCACGCGGTTGGCCACCAGGCCGGCCACCGGCATCCCCTCGGCGCGCAGCCGCTGGTGGAAGGCCAGCGCCTCGTCGATGGAGAGCGGGCTCGGGCTGGCCACCAGCACGAAGCCGGTGGTGGGGCGCGCCAGCAGCGCACGCACCTCGGCGGCCCGCGCCTTGAACCCGTCGTACATGCCGTGGAAGCCGGCCAGGAACTCCCCCAGGTCGCCCAGCAGCTGGGCGCCGGTGAAGCGCGACAGGGTCCTGGCCACGTAGCTGGTGCCGAGCTGGGCCAGCCGGAGCCCCACCCGCCCGGCCCCGGCGGCCGGGGCCAGCAGCGCCCGCGCCGCGTCGTTGCCCAGGAAGTCGAGGACCCGCTCCGGGGCGTCGAGGAAGTCGAGGGCGTGGGCGGTGGGCGGCGTGTCGAGGACGATGAGATCGTAGTCCCGGTCGGTGGCCAGCTCGTGCAGCTTCTCCATGGCCATGTACTCCTGCGAGCCGGCCAGCGCGGCGGACATCTGCTGGTAGAGCCGGTTCTGCAGGATGCGGTCGCGCCGGGCCGGGTCGGGGGCGAAGCGGGTCACCAGGTCGTCCCAGGTGCGCTTCACGTCGAGCATCATGGCGAAGAGCTCGCCCTTCGGCGAGAGCCCGGCCTCCTGGAAGGCCTGGTCCGGCACGCGCGCCTCGACGTTGCCGAGCGCGGCCAGCCCCATGGCGCTGGCCAGCCGCCGCGCCGGGTCGATGGTGCAGACCAGCACCCGCTGCCCGCGCAGCGCCGCCGCCAGCCCCAGCGCCGCGGCCACCGTGGTCTTGCCCACCCCGCCGGAGCCGACGCACACCAGCACCCGCCGGCCCGCCACGGCGTCGCCGAGCTCGCTCACGGCGCCCTCCCGGGGGCGGCCGGGGCGAGCCAGGCCGGCTCACCCGGCCCGGGCGCGCCCAGCACGTCGGCCAGCCGCTCCACCTCCGGCGCGCCGAAGGTCGGCGAGGCCAGCAGGGGCAGGAGGGTGGTGGGCAGGTCGAGCGCCGCCCGGGCGCGGGCCGCCTCGCGGGCCGAGGCCTCGGCCCGCACCGCCTGCAGCCGCCCGGCCCGGGCCGCCGGCCCGAGCGGCGGGGGCCCGTCCGCCAGCCCGGGGAGCCGCGCCGCCTCGGCGGCCGAGAACCGCGCCGGCGGCATGGCGTTCACCACCAGCGCCGCCGGCGCCAGCCCCACCTGCGCCCGCAGCGCCGCGTCGAGCTCGATGGCCTCGGTCACCGGCATCTCCTCCGGCAGCGTCACCAGGGCCAGCGCGGTGCGGGCCGGGTCGACCAGCCAGTCGCGCATCCACAGCGCGTCGCTGCGGAGCGGCCCGGGCGGCACGGTGCCCAGCATGGCGCCCGGCACCCGCAGCAGCTGCACGCAGTGGCCGGTGGAGGGCGCGTCCAGCACCACCAGGTCCCAGCGCGGCCTGCCGCGCACCTCGGCGCGGGCCTCGTGCAGGATCTTGCCGAGCATGACCAGCTCGCCCAGCGAGGGCACCACCCGCAGGAAGTGGCGCACCAGGCGGTTCTCGAAGACCGCCTCGTAGACCGCGCGGAACCTGAGGATCATCAGGCCGTACTCGCGCATGGCCTCGGCCGGGGTGACGTCCACGGTGTGCAGCCCGGGCCGGGCCGCCCGGACGGTGGGCCCGGCCGGCGGCGCGCCCAGGAGCGGCGCCACCCGCTCCTGCGCGTTCACCTCGCAGACCAGCACCCGCTTGCCGGCCCGGGCCGCCAGCACCGCCAGCGCGGCGGCCACCGACGACTTGCCCACGCCGCCCTTGCCGGTGACGACGACCAGTCGGCGGTCGAGGAGGGCGCTGGGCACGCGTGGTACGCTATTCCGAAAGGGACCCGTCCACCATGCTCTTCGACGACGTGCTCAAGAACCCGCTCGTGAAGAAGGCCCTGGCCGCCGGCGAGCAGCAGGCGGAGCGGGCGGTCGGCAAGCTCCTCTCCAGCCAGGCGGTGGCCACCGGGCTGCAGGGGCTGCTGACCGCCGCCTCCACCGCCCGCGCCACCTTCGAGGCCGGGGTGCAGACCGCCCTCAAGGCCGCCAACCTCCCCAGCGCCGGCGAGGTGCAGGCCCTCAAGCAGAAGATCGACGAGCTCGAGGCGCTGCTCGACGACCTCTCGGCCCGCCTCGACGCCGCCCCACCGGCCGCGCCGCGCCGCGACCCGCCCCCGGCCGACGGACGCTGAGCCTGAGCCGGATGCGCCGGATCGCCTTCATCAACGAGAAGGGCGGCACCTGCAAGACCACCCTGGCGGTCAACACCGGGGCCTGGCTGGCCACCGGGCGCTCGCTGCGCGTCCTGCTGGCCGACCTCGACACCCAGGGCCACGCCGGCAAGTCGCTGGGGGTGGACGTGCGCGGCCTCTCGCCCACGGTGCACGAGTGGCTGCTCGGCCAGGCCTCGTTCGAGGAGGTGGTGCGCCCCACCCCGGTGCCGGGCCTGGACCTGCTGCCGGCCAACAAGGCGCTGGCCGGCCTGCCGGTGGCGCTGGCCGCGGCGCCCGACCGCGCCACCCGGCTGGCCTCCCGCCTGGCCGGGATCCCGGCCGGGCGCTACGACGCGGTGCTCATCGACTCGCCGCCCTCGCGCTCGCTGATCACGGAGAACGTGCTCTACGCGGCCGACGCCATCGTGGTGCCGGTGGCGCTCACCTACCTGGCGCTGGACGGCTGCGCCGAGATCATGGAGTCGCTCGACGACCTGCGCGCCGCCCACGGCCGCGCGCCCGAGCTGGCGCTGGTGGTGCCGGCCCTCTACCGCAAGACCCAGCTGGCCGACGAGATCCTGGCCACCCTGCGCCAGCGCTTCCCGGACCAGCTCTCCCACGCCGTCCTGGGCTGGTCGGTCAAGGTGGACGAGGCGCAGAGCTTCGGCCGCACCGTCTTCGAGCACGCCCCGCGCAGCCCCGGCGCGGTGGCCCTGGCCGAGATCGCCGACGAGGTGCTGGTGCGGGCGCTGGGGGCGCCGCCGCCGCGCCGCTGACCCTCCCGCCGCCGGCAGGGCCGCGCCGCGGGGCCGCCCGCCCGCGGGCGCCCGGCCCGGGCGGCCTACTTCCTCGTCAGCTCGTCGAGCTTCGACTCCAGCGCGGCGATGCGCTGCGAGATGTCCTCCAGCTGCCGGTTCACCTCGGGCAGGTGCTGCACGCCCTCGGCGGCGGCGCGCACCCGCTCGTCGATGCGCTTCTGCAGGCTGGCCAGCGCCTCCTGCGAGGCGCTCACCAGCTCGCGGGCCCGCTCGCCGGTCTGCTGGCCGCGCGCCAGCAGCCCCTGCACGCGGCTCTCGGCCGCCTGCCGGACCGCGTCCACCTTGCCGCGCAGGTCGCCGCCGGCGCCGTCCACCAGCTGCTGCGCCACCTCGCTGCCGTGGCGGATGAGGCCGAGCAGGGTCTTCAGGCTCATCTTGGAGGTCTTCTTCTCCTCCTCGAAGATGATCTGCGCCAGGGTGACCGCGGTGAGGTCGTCCTTGGTGCGGTTGTCGACCACCTTCACCTCGGCGCCCGCCTTGATCATCTCGGCGATCTCGTCGAGCGTGACGTAGCGCGACTCCACCGTGTCGTAGAGCTTCCGGTTGGTGTAGCGCTTGATCACCTTGGGCTCGCGTCCGGGGGAGGCGAACTCGTCGGGCGGCGAGGGCACGTCGTTCATCGGGTCACCGGGTAGTGCGCAAGTGCCTGCAATCGCGGGGATTGTTCTGGCGATGGCGCTTGGTGTCAAGGGGAACGCGGTGTAATCTCCTCGGTCTCGGACGGGCCCCCTCATGATCGTCGTCTGCACCGGCTGCTCAGCCAAGTTCAAGGTCGCCGACGCCAAGGTCGGGCCCCAGGGCGCCAAGCTCCGCTGCTCCAGGTGCCAGACCGTCTTCATGGTCCACCGCGAGGAGGTGGTCGAGCCCACCCCGCCGCCGGTCCCCCTGGCGGGGCCACCGCCCTTGCCGCGCCGCGCCTCCACGGCCGCGTCGCTCCCGGCCGCGGCCCCGGCGGCGCCCTCCAGCGAGGTGGGGGTGCCGGTGGACGCCCGCGCCGCCTTCGAGATCGACCTGGAGGTGCGCACCCCGCGCGCCCGGGAGCTGGCCCGCCCGGCGCCACCGCCGGATCCCTTCGGGCCGCCGCCGACCTCCGAGTACCTCTTCAACCCCCCGTCCCCGGGCCCGGCCCTGCCGCCCCGGGACGACCCCTTCGGCCCGCCCTCGCACCGGGCCGGGGTGGGCGGCCAGGCCCCGCCGCCGTCCGAGGACCCGTTCCAGACCGCCCTCGACCCGTTCGCGGCGGTGCAGGCGCCGGTGCCTGAGGACCTGCTGCGGGCGCCCCCGGCGCCGCTCGAGCCCGAGGAGGACCCCTTCGCCGCCCCCTTGCCGTCGCCCCTCGGGGACGCGGGGGACCTGACGCTGGAGGAGCGCAGCGCGCCCGCGCCGCGCCCCCGCTCGTCCGCCCCCATGGGCGACCCCTTCGGCGGGCCCGACGAGGGCGAGCTCGGCTTCGGCGGCGGCAGCCCCGGCGACATCCCTCCGCTGACCAACGACCTGCCCGGCGAGCCCTTCGGCGGCTTCGACCCGCTGCCGGCCGCCACGCCGGCGCCGCGCCTGGAGGCGCCGCTGCGGGAGGACCCCTTCGCCGCCGCCGCCGTGGACGCCGACCCGCTGGTGGTGTCCGGGCCTCCGCCCCGCGGCGAGCCCCGTCCGGCCGCGGCGCCGGCCGGCCGCGCGGCGGGCCAGCCCGACGCCCTGGCGCCGGCCGCGGAGGACCCGCCCGCCGAGGGCGAGCGGCCGCCGCGCCGCCCGGGGCGCCTGCGCGCGGCCGCGGTCAGCGCGCTCTCGCTGGCCGTGCTGCTGCTGGTGGCCCTGGCGCTGCTGGTGGTCTGGCGCGGCGGCGTGCCGCTCTCGGAGGCCTTCCACCCCTCGGCGGTGCTGGCGGCCCTGACCCACCGCGACCGCGCCGGGCCCTTCGCCGCCGAGCGGGTGACCAGCGGCCTCTACGAGCGCCACCGCGGCGCCCCGCTGCTCTTCGTGCGCGGCGAGGTGCTGTCGCGCGCCGCCGGCCCGGTGGGCGCGGTGCGGGTGCTGGTCTCGGTGGTGAAGGACGGGCAGGTGGTGGGCGGCGCCGAGGGGCTGGCGGGCGCGGTGCCCACCGCGGAGGAGCTGCACCAGGCCGCCGACGAGGCGGCGGTGGCCGGCCTGGCGGCGCTGGCCCGCGCCCGGGCGCCTTCGCTGGTGCGGCCCGGCGACCGCGTCCCCTTCCTGCTGGTGATGGACGGCCCGGCGGCCGCCGCGGCCGGCGCCTCGCTCAGGCTCGAGGTCCGGGCGGAGGACGCCCGGTGACCCCGCCGGCCAGGCCGCGCGGCGCGGCGGCTGGCCACGAGGCGGCCCGCGGGTTCGCCCGGACGCTGGCCGGGTACGAGGAGGGGCCGGCGCGGGCCGGCGCGGCGGCCAGGGCCCTGGCGGCGCTGCCGGCGGCCGAGGCGGCCCGGCTGGTGGGCGCGCTGGCCGGCCTGCCGGAGCCCGAGGCCCGGGCGGCCCACGCCGCGGTGGCCCAGGCGCTGGTGGGGCCCGACGCGGCGCTGCTCTACGAGCACCTGGCCGAGGTCTACGCGGTGGCGGCCGCCGACGACCTGCTGGAGGTGACCAGCCTGCTGGTCTCCCCACCCGCCGCCCGCCCCTGGGTGGCCCCGCGCGACAAGGCCGACGCCCGCCTGTCGCACCTCACGCTGGGCCACAAGAAGACGCTGGCCCGCACCCACCGCGATCCCGACCTGCTGGCCCGGCTGGCGGCCGAGGGGGAGCCGTCGGTGGTGCGCGAGCTCCTGCGCAACCCGCAGCTCACCGAGCCCTTCGCGGTGCGCATCGCCTCGCGCCGGCCCATGCGGCCCGAGACCCTGCGCCTGCTGGCCGAGTCGCGCCGCTGGCGGACGCGCCTGGCGGTGGTGGCCGCGGTGGTGCGCAACCCGTTCGCCGAGCCGGGCGTGGCGCTCAAGCTGCTGCCCTTCCTGCCTGCGGCCGACCTGGCCGACCTGGCCCGCGACGGGGCGGTCCACGGGCTGCTGCGGGCCACCGCCGCGAGGCTGGCGGCCCGGCGGCGGGGCGGGTGAGCCGCCTCGGACCCGGAGGCCGTGAGGGAGTCCCCGGCGACGGGGCTTCTCCGCGGCCGCTCAGCGCCCGGCGGGGGGCTCGTCGCCGGCGGTCGGGGGTGCGGGCGGCGCCGGCTTGGGGGGCGTCACGTCGATGGCCGGGTCCTCGGTCACCGACTTCTTGAAGTTGCGGATGGCCTTGCCCAGCCCGTCGCCCAGTTGCGGGATCTTGCCGGCCCCGAAGATCAGGAGCACGACGACGAGGACGATGATCAGCTCACCCATGCCCATGGCTGCGTTCGCACCTTTCCGCGGGGCCACCTGGCCCGGAGGCGCGGTAGCATAGACGCCCGGCGCGCCGCCCGCCAACCCGTCATGGACCTCCCCTTCGTCCCCGCCCCACGCGCCGCCGGCCGCCCGCTCGTGCTGGGCCACCGCGGCGCCTCGGCCGAGGCGCCGGAGAACACCCTGGCCGCCTTCCGGCTGGCGGCGGCGCAGGGGGCCGACGGGGTGGAGCTGGACGTGTGGCGCTGCGGCAGCGGCGAGATCGTGGTCATCCACGACGAGTCCACCCTGCGCACCTGCGGCCAGGCCCTGCTGGTGCCCGAGGCCCCGCTGGCCGCGCTGCGCGCCCTCGACGCCGGCGCCTGGAAGGGGGCGGGCTTCCGCGGCGAGCGGATCCCGCTGCTGGCCGAGGTGCTGGAGGCGCTGCCCGACGCGGTCATCAACGTGGAGCTGAAGGCGCGCCGCGGCGGCGGCGACCCCGGGCTGGCGGCCGGGGTGGCGGCGGCGGTGGCGGCGGCCCGGGCCGAGGCCCGGGTGCTGGTCTCCTCCTTCGACTTCTCCCTGGTGGCGGCCCTGCGCGCCGCGGCGCCGCGGCTGGCCACCGGCCTGCTCTTCGAGGACGCCTGGCACTGGCGCTGGCGGGTGCCGGTGGGCGTGGCCCGGCTGCGCCCCTCGGCCCTGCACCCCGATCGCCGGCTCTGCACGCCGGCGCGGCTGGGGCGCTGGGTGCGGTCGGGGCGCGCCGTGGCCGTCTGGACGGTGGACCAGCCGGACGAGCAGGCGCGGCTGGCCCGGGCCGGGGTGGCGGCGCTCATCACCAACGCGCCGGGCGCGGCGCGGCGGGCGCTCGGGCGGGCGGGCGGCGCCGGGGCCTAGAACTCGAACCCGAACTTGACCGCGCCGGCCAGCGAGGCCGGCACCTTGACCGGCTCGTACCCGTCCTCGCCGGCGCCCGCCTCACCCAGCGTGGCGCCGCCGAACCAGGTCACCTCGGCCGCCAGCGACACCGCCGAGCTGGTGAGCCGGAGGCCGGCGGTGGTGCGGTAGAGCCAGGCGCGCAGCGACGGGAAGGCGCCCGAGGACGCGGCCACCTCGGCCGGCGTGGCCGGGGCGGGCTGGTCGGGGGCGAAGTTCATCTCCTCCGAGCCGGCGCGCAGCTGCGTGAGGCGGGCCGCGGCGTAGGGCGTCAGGGCCATCACCGCGCTGGTGCCGAAGCGCTTCGACACCAGCAGGCCGTACTCCATGGTGGCCAGGTCCAGGTCGCGCTGGCCGAGCGCCAGCGTGTAGGCGCCGCGCAGCGCCACGTCGGGGAAGAGCCGGTACCCCTCCAGCAGCGCCCACTTGGCCTCCACCTGGGCGGCGAAGTAGCTCGACTGCGACAGGTAGGAGAGGCGCCCGCCCAGCTCGATGCTGAAGGGGAGCGCCTTGCGCACGTGCGCCGAGGTGACCAGCAGCTCGTTCGGCTTCATGGACCGGGTCTGCCAGGGGTCGCGCGGGAAGGCCGGCGCGCCGGCGCCGCTGGGCGTGTACCCGGTGGCGCCCACCACGCCGTGGCTCACGCCGGTGTAGGAGGCCTCCAGGTCCACCTGGAAGCCGGAGTGGCCGGTGGTGGAGGCGGGCTGCAGCAGCGACGAGGTCCAGGCCAGGGCCAGATCGGTGGCCAGCCGGGCGAAGCGGCTGCGCGACTCGCTGGCCAGCAGCGCCGCGTCTCCGGCCGAGGGCGGCCCCAGCGAGGCCGGGATGGCCAGCCAGATCGAGGCCCTGGGAGCACCCAGCCGGGTCAGGTCGAGATCGAGCGGCTCACCGGCCCCGGCGGGGGTGGCGGCGAGGGCGAGCACGGCGGCCAGGGGCGCCAGCAGGCGACGCATGAGTCCTCCGAGGAGGTGACGTGGAAAGCCCGTCGAGGGTACTGCCCCGATTTCGGGGGTGTCAACGAAGCCGCCCACGTTAGGGTGGATGGTCCGCCTCGGAGGATACACCATGCGTCGCACGCTCCTGCTCCTCTCGCTCGTCGCCATGCCCTTCCTGCCCGGCTGCCGCTGCCCGGTGGTGGACTCGGGCCACCGCGGCATCGTCTTCAAGTCGCTGGGAGGCGGCACCTCCACCGAGGTGCTGGGCGAGGGGCTGCACCTCATGCCGCTCTGGAACTCGGTCATCCCGTACGACACGCGCGTCCACGAGATGAAGGAGCAGCTGGTGGTCATCTCCTCCAACGGCCTGACCATGCAGGTGGACGCCTCCATCCGCTACCGCCCCAAGCTCGACGAGCTCTTCGAGCTGCAGACCAAGATCGGGCCGGACTACGACCAGAAGGTGATCGGGCCGGTGGTCCGCTCCGAGGCGCGCAAGGTCTTCGGCCGCTACCAGCCGGAGGAGATCTACTCGACCAAGCGCGAGGAGATCGAGCGGCAGATCTACGACGAGGTCCTCAAGGCGCTGGAGGGCAAGCACGTCATCGTGGAGGCGGTGCTGGTGCGCGACGTGGCGCTCCCGGACACCATCAAGACCGCCATCGCCGACAAGCTGGCCGAGGAGCAGCGCAGCCAGAAGATGAAGTTCACCCTCGACAAGGAGCGCCAGGAGGCGACGCGCAAGAAGGTGGAGGCCGAGGGCATCGCCACCTACCAGTCCATCGTGCGGCAGGGGCTGACCGCTGAGTACCTGCAGTGGAAGGGCATCGAGGCCACCCAGGCGCTGGCCATGAGCCCCAACGCCAAGATCGTCATCGTGGGCAGCGGGAAGAGCGGGCTGCCGGTCATCCTGCAGACCGACAAGTAGCGGCGGGTCAGTCGCCCGAGAGCATCCGGCCCAGGCCGCCGAGCACCGAGCCCTCCTCCTTCCCCCGCCCGGCACCGCCGGCGGCGGAGAAGACGCGGCTGGCGAAGCGGCTGAACGGGAGCGACTGGAGCCACACCCGGCCGGGGCCGGTCAGCGTGGCGAAGAAGAGCCCCTCGCCGCCGAAGAGGGCGGTCTTGACCCCCTTGACCAGCTGGATGTCGTAGGTCACCCGCGGCTCGAAGGCCACCAGGCAGCCGGTGTCGACCCGCAGCGTCTCGCCCGGCCCGAGCTCGCGCTCCAGCACCGCGCCGCAGGCGTGGACGAAGGCGTAGCCGTCGCCCTCCAGCTTCTGGAGGATGAACCCCTCGCCGCCGAAGAAGCCGGCCCCCAGCTTGCGCTGGAACGCGATGCCCACCGAGATCCCCTTGGCCGCGCAGAGGAAGGCGTCCTTCTGGCAGATCATGGTCCCGCCCAGCTTGCCGAGGTGCATGGGCACGATCTTGCCGGGGTAGGGCGCGGCGAAGGCCACCCTGCGGCGGCCCGCGCCGCCGGTGTTGGCGAAGAGGGTCATGAAGAGCGACTCGCCGGTGAGCACCCGCCGGCCCGCCGAGAAGAGCTTGTCGAGCAGGCCGCCGCCCTGGCCCGAGCCGTCGCCGAAGATGGTCTGGAGCTCGATCCCCTGGTCCATGTAGAAGAACGACCCCGCCTCGGCGACGCACGCCTCCTGCGGATCGAGCGTGATCTCGACGTACTGCAGCTCCTCGCCGAAGAGCTCGTAGTCGATGTCGTGGGCCCGCCCGCCGGGCTGGGGCGGGGGCGGCGGCGCCCGCAGGGCCGGCGCGCCGCCCGGCGCGAAGGCCTGCGCGAACTCGGCGCGCGAGCGGATGGGCTCCCACGAGGCCATCCCCGGCCCGAAGACCCAGGCGTCGGCCGGGATCTCCCCGGCGCGGATCCGCGCCACCACGGCGGCGGCCTCCAGCGGCCCCTGCTGCTGGCCAAGAACCGTCAGGTACCAGGTGCTCACGTGGCCCCCTCCAGCAGCGCCTCCAGGTCGGTCGCCAGCGCCGCCACGTCCGCCGGGGTGGTGTCCCAGGCGCACATGAGGCGCGAGCCGGCGCCGGCGATGAAGTCGTAGAAGCGCCAGCCGCGCGCCCGCAGCGCGTCGCCCACGCCCGGCGGCAGCTGCACGAACAGGCTGTTGGCCTCCGGCGGCCGCAGCACGACCAGCCCCGGGAGCGGCCGCAGCCGCTGGTGCAGCAGCGCCGCCATGGCGTTGGCGTGGGCGGCGCGGCGCAGCCAGGCGCCGTCCCGCAGCATCCCCACCCAGGGCGCCGACAGGAAGCGCATCTTGGAGGCCAGCTGGCCCGCCTGCTTGCAGCGGTAGGCGAACTCCTCCGAGAGGGCCCGGTCGAAGAAGACCACCGCCTCGCCCACCGCCATGCCGTTCTTGGTGCCGCCGAAGCAGAGCACGTCCACCCCGGCCTTCCAGGTGGACTCGGCCGGCGAGCAGCCCAGCGCCGCCACCGCGTTGGCGAAGCGGGCGCCGTCCATGTGGACCCGCAGGCCCAGCGCCCGGGCGGCGTCGCCCACCGCGCGCAGCTCCTCGAGCGTGTAGACGGTCCCCTGCTCGGTGGCCTGGGTGACCGACACCACCCTGGGCTTCGGGTAGTGGATGTCGGAGCGCCTCTCCACCAGGTGGCGGACGCCGGCCGGCGTCACCTTGCCGCCCGGGCCGGGCATGGTGAGCACCTTGGTGCCGTTGGAGAAGAACTCGGGCGCGCCGCACTCGTCGGTCTCGACGTGGGCCGTCTCGTGGCAGAGCACCGAGTGGTAGCTCTGCGTCAGGCTGGCCAGGGCCAGCGAGTTGGCGGCCGTGCCGTTGAAGGCGAAGTAGACGTCGCAGTCGGCCTCGAAGAGGGCGCGCAGCAGGTCGGCGGCCTCCTCGGTCCAGCGGTCGTCGCCGTAGCCGGGGGCGTGGCCGAGGTTGGCCTCCAGCATGGCGGCCTGGGCCTCCGGCGCGAGGCCGGCGTAGTTGTCGGAGGCGAACTGGCGGAGGGTGGGGGCGACCGGTGGCATGCCGCGCTCACGTAGCCCGGGGGGAAGCGGATGTCCATCCGTTTGAGCGGTCAGCCGCCGCCGGGGTGGCTCCGCCCGGCCGGCCAGCCAAGCCCCGCGCGCGAGCCCGGCCGGACCCAATGAACGGACGGTGAACATGGGCTGGCCTGCAGCGGGCAAGCGGACTGGAGCAGTCGACGAGGCGGACCTGCGCCAGCTTTGCGCCCTGGCTGGTGCGCGGCGGCTGCCGCCGGCCCGACCCGGGGTTCTCCGGGACCCCGACGCCGGCCCCTGTCCCGGACCCGTCACCTGCGCCCAAGAGCGCAGGATCGGGGCGCCTTCGGGGCCCGGAACCTCGCGGCACGGCCGGTGCTCTCCCACGGCCGAGGCGGCACCCGTCTTCCTCCCAAAGGACCACCATGGCCCTCGACATCACGGTCGGCACGAAGGTGTTTGGCGCGTCGGTCTTCGCCGGGCTCGGCGCCGCCGGCGTGGGCCTCGTGGCCTGGTTCGGGCCGCGCTTCGGCGCCGGCCCCGGGCTCGCCCTGGCGGCCGGCCTGCTGGCCGGCGCGGTCATCGCCGGCTCCGGCACGGTGGTGGCCCGCCTGGTGGGCCGCGCCATCCACGACGTGGTGGGGGAGGCGGCGCGCCTGCGCAACGCGGTGCGCGCCGGCCGGCTCTCCGAGCGCGCCGACGTGGCCCACATCGACCCGGAGTTCCGGCCCATCGTGGTGGCCTTCAACGAGACCCTGGACGCCTTCGGCGGCCCCTTCCAGGAGACCTCGGTGGCGCTGGAGCGCTTCTCCCGCGGCGACCTGCCCGAGAAGATGCCCAGGCCCTTCCCCGGCGACTTCGATCGGCAGCGCGTCGGGCTCAACGCCCTCATCGACGTGGTCCTCATGCGCAACGAGGACCTGAAGGCCCTGCTGGCGGCCGCCTCGGCCGGGCGGCTGGAGGTGCGCGCCGATCCGGGCCGCTACCCCGGGTACAACGGCAAGATGATCGGCGGGATCAACCAGCTGCTCGACGCCGTCGTCAAGCCGGTGGAGGTGGCGGCCGAGCGGGTGGCCGCCCTGGCCAGCGGCGAGGTGCCGCCGCGCATCGAGCAGGACTTCCAGGGGCGCTTCGGCGAGCTGAAGCGCAACGTCAACCGGCTGGCCGACGTGGTGGAGCGCCGCAACGGCGACCTGGTGCTGCTCATCCGCGCCGCCACCGAGGGCCGGCTCGACGTGCGCGCCGACGCCTCCCGCTACGACGGGCGCACCGGCGAGGTCATCCAGGGCGTCAACGCCATGCTCGACGCCATCGTGCGGCCGCTGCGGCGCGCCGAGGCGGTGGTGGACCAGCTGGCGCGGGGCGAGACCCCGGACGGACTGGACCGACCCTGGGAGGGGGAGTTCGACGCCCTCCGCCAGAACCTGGGGCGCTGCGCCGGCGCCATCGGCGAGCTGGTGCAGCAGGTGGGCGTGGCCATGGCCGCCGGGCAGCTCGGCCGGCTGGAGGTGCGGGTGGATCCGGCGCGCTGCCAGGGGGCCTACGCCGAGGTGCTGGCTGGCGTGAACGGCATGCTCGACGCCATGGCGGCGCCGGTGTTCGAGGCGGCCGGCGTCCTGACCCGCTTCGCCGGGCGCGATCTCACGCCGCGCATGGCCGGCCGCTACGACGGCGAGTTCGACCGGCTGGCGCGGGCGGTCAACGACACCGGCGACGCGCTCGACGGCGCGCTCGGGCAGGTGGTGGGCGCGGTGGAGCAGATCTCCTCGGCCTCGGCGCAGATCGCCTCCTCCAGCCAGGCGGTGGCGGCCGGCGCCTCGACCCAGGCGGCCGCGCTGGGTGGCACCGGGGAGCGGGTGGCGGCGGTGGCGGAGCTGTCGCGCCGCACCTCGGAGCACGCCCGGCAGGCCGACGCCCTGACGCGGGCGGCCCAGCTGGCCGCCGAGCAGGGCGGCGCGGCGGTCACCCAGATGACCGGCGCCATGGCCTCCATCCGCGCCTCGGCCGAGGGGACCTCGCAGATCATCCGGGACATCAACGACATCGCCTTCCAGACCAACCTGCTGGCGCTCAACGCGGCGGTGGAGGCGGCCCGCGCCGGCGAGGCCGGGCGCGGCTTCGCGGTGGTGGCCGAGGAGGTCCGCTCGCTGGCCCTGCGCAGCAAGGAGGCGGCCACCAAGACCGAGGTCCTGATCCGCGAGTCGGTGCGCCAGGCCGGCGAGGGCGAGCTGGTGGCCAGGGTGGTGGCGGACCGGCTCGGCGAGATCGTGCGCGGGGTCACCAAGGTCACCACCATCGTGAGCGAGATCGGGGTCGAGGCCGACTCGCAGGCCCGCGGCGCCGCCGAGGTGCGGGCGGCGGTGGGCGAGATGGACCAGGTGACGCAGCAGAACGCCGCCAGCGCCGAGCAGTCCTCCTCCTCGGCGGCCCAGCTGGCGGCCCAGTCCGACCAGCTCTCGGCCATGGTGGCGGCCTTCACGCTGGCCGGGACGAGGACGGCCGGCACGCCCGCGGGGGGCGCGCCGGCCGTGGCGCGGCGGCGGCTGGGCCGGGGCTAGAAGCGCAGGCGCGGGCCGACGGTGAACCAGGTGTGGGTGGTCGGGTTGCGCAGGTCGCCCGAGCCGGTCACGGCGCCGTCGGAGC
Source organism: Anaeromyxobacter sp. (assembly GCA_016718565.1). Classification (NCBI taxonomy): domain Bacteria; kingdom Pseudomonadati; phylum Myxococcota; class Myxococcia; order Myxococcales; family Anaeromyxobacteraceae; genus Anaeromyxobacter; species Anaeromyxobacter sp. The sequence goes on from JADKCZ010000001.1 coordinate 1,296,109, forward strand.
GGTCGGTCACCTCGGTGTAGAGGCCGCTGGTCCACTCGGCGTAGAGCCCCACCGCGGAGCGGCGCGACAGGCGCAGGTCCACGCCGGCCGAGAGCTTGGCGAACTCCACCCCGGTCAAGGTCCGGCTGTAGCTGCCGAAGGCGTCGTCGCCGCTGGCCACCGCGCCCGAGAGCGCCACGGCGTAGCCCACCCAGGGATCGACGGGCGCGTAGGGCGCCAGGTGGTAGCGCAGCCCCACGCCGATGCGGCCGCTGGCCGCGCCGCCGTCGCAGCTCCAGCCCGAGCCGCTGCAGGAGGTGCTCTGGTAGGCCGGGCCGGCCGCGCCGACGCCGCCCTCGGCGAAGACGCCCACCGAGAGGTGCGGCGTGGTGCGGATGCCGAGCTCGACGCCCATGGTCAGCTGCTCGCCGAAGGTGTCGCGCATGGGCACGCCCTCGGCCGCCATGCCGGCGGGCGTGGAGATGCCGCCGCGGAAGGCCAGCTCGACGTGCGGCTGCCAGGCCCGGCGTGCGGCGGAGCGCGGCGCCGGGGGCGGGCCGTCGTCGTCGTCCTGGTAGGACTGCGGATAGGCCTGCGGATAGGCCTGCGGATAGGCCTGCGGATAGGCCGGGCCGCGCGGCGGAGGCGGGCGCTGCCCGGGCACCGTGTAGTCGGGCCGGTAGACCGGCTGTGCCTGGCGCGCCGGCGGCGGCTCGGGCCGCGCGGGAGCGGCCCACGGGAGCTGGTCGGGCGGTGGCGGCGCGTCGGGCGCCTCGGCCTGTGCGGCGGCGGGGAGCGCGGCGGAGATCGCCAGGGCTGCGGCGAGCGTGCGGAGCGAGCTCAGGGTGGCGTGCATGTGTTCTCCTCCCGGCCAGGGTGCGGCCGGCAGGAGCTGGTGATTCACGGTGCGTGCCACCGCGCTGGCCCGCGAGATCACGGCGCATTCGGGAGGCGCCGGGGCGTGGTGGTGCCGGCCGGCGACGTCGGGCGTGAAGGGGAGCCACAGCCAGGGCGGGCCAGGGGGTGGAGCGCACCCCCGGCCCGCGCCGGCTCACGGCAGTCGCATCGCCACCCGGACCCCGACGTTGGCGCCGGGTGGGGAGATGTGGAGCGAGCCCAGCGGCACCTTCTGCTGCAGGCACCGCAGGAGCTCAGGCGCGCGGGCGCGCCGATCCTCGCCGAGGCCGCGGGCGATCTCCCGCCCCCTGGCGTCGAAGGTGACGTTGAAGGTGACCAGGGTGCTCGGCTGCCCGCTGGCCAGGCCGCCGGAGGGCCAGCAGCGGGCGTGCAGCTCCTGCCGCGAGGCCTCCAGGAAGGCGGCGGTCTCGGCCGTGGCGCGCGCCACCAGCTCCGGCGTGGCGCGCGCCGGCGCCGCGGCGGGCGCCGGCGCCGCCGCGGCGGCCACCTGGTGGGACTCGACCGCCGGCCTGGGCCGGTCGACCCCCGGCGCGGCCGGGCCGCCCTGGGCCGGCGCGGCGAGGGAGGGGAGGCCCGCCGGAGCGTGCCCGTCTCCCTCGGCGGTCCACCGACCCGCCACGAAGGCGGCCAGGGCGGCCAGCAGCGCCACCGCGGCCAGGGCTGGCCAGGGGCGCGACGCGGCGGTGGCTGGAGGTGCGGTGGGCATGGCGGCTCCTACTGCTGCACCACCTGCACCATCAGCTGGCTCCAGTCGGCGATCCAGATGTCCGGACCGGCGATGCAGCCGCAGAGGCCGATGGTGTAGGTGTCGTCCGGCAGGGCGGTGAAGGCGCGGCTCAGGGTGAAGGGCAGCCCGGTCAGCGCCGGCAGCGCCAGGGGGGCGAAGCCGGCGGAGCCGAAGAAGTTGCCGTCGGCCACGAAGCCGGTGGTGACGCTGTCGTAGCAGACGTTGAGCGAGAGGTTGGAGGCCGGCGCCAGGTCGGTGGCGAGGCCGGCGGTCCCGGTCACGGTCACCATCTGGGAGGCGGTCACCGCCACCGAGACGGTGCCGGTGATGAAGACCATGCCCGTGAGCCCGTTGCAGCCAGGGTCGTTGGGGATGAGGCCGATGCCGCCGGTGAACTCGGTGGCCGAGACGATGCCGGGAGGGCCGATCGGCCCCTGCGGTCCCGCCACGCCGGTCGCGCCGGTGGCGCCGGTCAGGCCGATGGGGCCCTGCGGGCCGACGTCACCCTGGAGGCCCTGCGGGCCCTGGGCGCCGGTGAGGCCGGTGGCGCCGGTCAGGCCGATGGGGCCCTGCGGGCCGACGTCGCCCTGGAGGCCTTGCGGGCCCTGGGCGCCGGTGAGGCCGGTGGCGCCGGTCAGGCCGATGGGGCCCTGCGGGCCGACGTCGCCCTGGAGGCCCTGCGGGCCCTGGGCGCCGGTGAGGCCGGTGGCGCCGGTCAGGCCGATGGGGCCCTGCGGGCCGACGTCGCCCTGGAGGCCCTGCGGGCCCTGGGCGCCGGTGGCGCCGGTCAGGCCGATGGGGCCCTGCGGGCCGATGTCGCCCTGGAGGCCCTGCGGGCCCTGGGCGCCGGTGGCGCCGGTCAGGCCGATGGGGCCCTGCGGGCCGATGTCACCCTGGAGGCCCTGCGGGCCCTGGGCACCGGTGAGGCCCGTGAGGCCCGTGAGGCCGATAGGGCCTTGCGGCCCGATGTCACCCTGGAGGCCCTGCGTGCCCTGCGGACCGGCAGGGCCCACGTCGCCCTGCGCGCCGGTGGCGCCCGTCGCCCCGGCCGCGCCGGTGTCGCCCGCCTGGGCCAGCAGCGACCAGTCGGCGCCCACGGACGGCGTGGCGTTGAAGTTGGTGGTCCTCGCCACCCAGCTGCTGCCCTGGAAGGACACGGCGTCGTTCGGCGCGTAGGGCGCGGCGGAGTCCCACGCGCCCTTGAACACCAGGCCGGCGGGGCCGGCGGCGCCGGTGGTGCCCGCGGGGCCGGTCAGGCCAATCGGCCCCTGGATCCCCTGCAGCCCCTGGATTCCCTGCGGACCGGTGGCGCCCGTGGCCCCGGTCGCGCCGGTGGCCCCGGTCTCGCCCGCGGCGCCGGCGAGGCCGGCCTCACCCTGCGGTCCGGCCGGGCCGGTCGGCCCCAGGCTGCCGGCGGGACCGGTCGGACCAGAGGGCCCCGACGGCCCCAGCAGGCCGGTGCTACCGGTGGGCCCGTCACACGCCGACAGGAGCAGAGCCCCTGCCAGCCCGAACATCGAGACCTTCGACCACCTGCGGACGACCTCCATGACGACTTCCTCTCCGCCCGACGAAGGCCGGGCCAGTGGGTGAGACGACTGTCGACTACCGGACCGTGACGGGGACTCCGAGGCGGGTGGCGCCTCCGCTCGACTCGATCGAGATCTGGCGCGAGGCGTCCGGCGGCACGGCCGTGCCGGTCGTCACGCGCTGCGCTGACGGGGCTCCGGCGACGAGCGGGTTGCGCGGGACGACGACCACCTGGCCGCCCACCACCATGGTGCCGCCGGACCAGTGGATCAGCGGGTCGTCCAGCGTGATCCGCCGGATCTCCCCGACCACCGGGGTGGCCGTGGCGGCCGCCCAGGCGGGGCTGGCCGCGGCGATGGCGACCAGCGCCAGGGTGGCCAGCAGGACGGTGCGGTGGAGGAGGCGGGCGCTGTCCACCGAGGTGTGCTGGCTCTGCATCCTGCTCCCCGTGATCCGGGCGTGCCGGACCGATGCGACGGATGACGGAGGTCAAACGCCTCCCCACCTCGGAGGTGCGCACCGGCGCGCAGGGGTGCCAGCAACGCGTTTCGGGTACATGGTTGGGGTTTCAACGACCTCGCGTCACCGGGACACGGGACGCGGCGCCCGCCACTCGGCGGCGCTGGACGACCGCGCCCCGTGGTCACGGGACGCCGGGCTGCTGCGGGGGGACCGCGCGCCCTGGTGCTGCTCGGGCCGCAGGGGAGCCGCCCCGCGCCACCTGGGAGCTGGTGGCGCGGGGCGCTCCTGGTGCGGCGACGGGTGAGGGGTTACCCGTCGACGACGATGCGCGCCGTCGGGACGTCGAGGGCGCGGGCGATGGCCACCACGGTGGTGTACGGCGGGTTGCGGCCGCCGCGCTCGATCAGGCTGACGTAGGCGACCGAGAGGTCGAGCGCCTCGGCCAGGGTGGCCTGGGTGTAGCCCTGGCGGTGGCGCATCTCGCGGATCCGCTCGCCCAAGGCCATCAGGACCGGCTGGCGGGGTCCGCCATTCTTCTTCGACTTCGACGTCATGGGATTCCTCCGATGGGCGCCTGGTGCGCCGCAGGACAGAAGGTACGGTGGGACGCGGACCATCGGTATCGGGTCTGTTGACGTTTGGGCTGTAGGAAGGAACCCCGACACGGCGGACGGGGCGTACGCGACCCGGGCCCCCGCGGCCCACGGCGGCCCGTGACCGAAACCGCCGTGATCGCGGTGGGTTCAGCCCGCCGGGTCGGGCGCGGCCAGACCCAGCTGGGCGGCCAGCGCCGCGGGGTCGGTGGAGGGCCGGAGGCACGCGCCGCGCTCGCAGACGTAGGCCACGGCGCGATCCCCCTCGGCCCGCTTGCCGCCGGCCACCGGCGTGAGCCGCGCCAGCGCCTCCAGCCCGGCGCCCTCCGGGGCGCCCATGAGCGCGCGCGAGGGCAGGAAGGTGCGGCGCAGCACCGAGAGGAGCGGCTCGGGCGGCGGCGCGCCCTCCGGCCAGACCAGCACCACCTGGCGCACCTCGTCGGTGGCCAGGTCGAGCGCCACCAGCGCCTCGGTGAGGGACAGGGGCGAGGCCTCGAGCGCCGGCGCCAGCTGCCTGAGCGCGCGCACCGCGGCCTCCTGCCAGCGCTCGTCGCCGGTGAAGGCCGCCAGGCGCAGCATGACGGCCAGCGCCACCGAGGCCCCGGAGGGCTCGGCGCCGTCGTGGGTGGGCTTCTCGCGCGCCAGCAGCCGCTCGTGGTCGTCGGCCGTGGTGAACCAGCCGCCGCCGGCGGGATCGCCGAAGCGTCGCTCCACCTGGCCCGCCAGGTCCAGCGCCGCCGCCAGCCAGCGCGGCTCGAAGGTGGCCTCGTAGAGGTCGAGCAGGCCGGCGGCCAGGAAGGCGTGGTCGTCGAGGAAGGCGGGCGAGCCGGCCCGCCCCTCGAACCAGGTCCGCTGCAGGCGGCCGTCCACCGTCAGGTCCGCCAGCACGAAGGCGGCGGCGCGGGCGGCGGCCTCCACCCAGCGGGGCTCGCAGAGCACCCGGCCGCCGAAGGCCAGCGCCGAGATCATCAGCCCGTTCCAGGCGGCCAGCACCTTCTCGTCGCGCAGCGGCGGCGGGCGCGCCGCCCGGCGGGCCAGCAGCGTGGCGCGGGCCGGCGCCAGCGCGGCCCACTCGGCCTCGTCGGGGCGCGGCACGTTCAGCACGTTGGCCCCCTCCCAGTTGCCCCCGGGGGTGACGTCGTAGAAGCGGCAGAAGCGCCCGGCCTGGTCGCCCAGGGCGGCGCGCACCTCGGCCTCCTGCCAGACGAAGAAGCGCCCCTCCTCGCCCTCCGAGTCGGCGTCGGTGGCCGAGTAGAAGCCGCCCTGCGGCGACTGCAGCTCCCGCACCGCGTAGTCGAGCGTGGTCCGCGCCACCCGGGCCAGGTCGGGCCGCCCGGTCACCTGCCAGGCCTCGGCGTAGGCCAGCGCCAGCAGGGCGTTGTCGTAGAGCATCTTCTCGAAGTGCGGCACCAGCCAGCGCTGGTCGGTGGCGTACCGGTGGAACCCGCCCGCCAGCTGGTCGTGCAGGCCGCCGCCCGCCATGCGGGCCAGGGTGGTGACCGCCATGTCGAGCGCGCGCGGGTCGCCGCTGCGCCGGTGGTGGCGCAGCAGGAGCCGCACCGGCAGCGAGGAGGGGAACTTGGGCGCCCGCTGCAGGCCGCCGTGGACCGGATCGTAGAGGCGCGCCACCTGCTCCACCGCCGCGGCGATGGGGCCCCGGCCGGGCGGGGCGTCGGCCGGGGCGCCGGTGGCGGCCAGCGCCGTGCGCACCGCCGCGGTGAGCGAGGCGGTGACCTGGCCGACCCGCTCCGGCTCGGCGCCGTACACCGCCGCCACCTCCTCCAGCACCGGCAGGAAGCCGCGCATCCCGTGGCGCCCGCCGTCGCGCGGCGGGAAGTAGGTGCCGCCGAAGAAGGGCTCCTTGTCCGGCGTGAGCCACACGCTCATGGGCCAGCCGCCGCCGCCGGTGAGGAGCTGCACCGCGGTCATGTAGAGCTGGTCCACGTCGGGCCGCTCCTCGCGGTCCACCTTGATGGCCACGTAGCGCCCGTTGAGGACGCGGGCGATGGTCTCGTCCTCGAAGGACTCGCCCTCCATGACGTGGCACCAGTGGCAGGTGGAGTAGCCCACCGACAGGAAGACCGGGCGGCCGAGGCGGCGCGCCTCGGCGAAGGCGGCCTCGCCCCAGGGCCACCAGTCCACCGGGTTGTGGGCGTGCTGCAGCAGGTAGGGGCTGCGCTCCAGCGCCAGCCGGTTGGTGAAGCGCGGCCGGCCGTCCTCGTCGAGGTGGTGGGTGCGCGGCCGGTAGCCGGGGCCGCGGGAGGCCAGCGCAGCGGCCAGCGCCCGCGCCAGCGGCTCGGGGTGGGGCAGGGACCCGGGGAGTGCGGAGGGCATCCCCTGCGTATAGGCCTCAGCCCCGGCCGGCGCCCGCCAGCGGCGTGATCTCCCGGGAGGAGAGGCTCAGGAAGCGGCCCAGCAGCGCGGCCGCCACCGCGAAGAGGCCCACCACGAAGCCCCACCAGAAGCCGACCACCCCGAGCCCCAGTCCGAAGCCGAGGAGCAGCACCGCCGGCAGGCCGAGCAGCCAGTGCCCCAGCATGTTGGCCAGGAAGGTGAAGCGGGTCTCGCCGGCGCCGCGCAGCACCCCGGCGCCGCAGGCTTGCACGCCGTCGGCGATCTGGAAGAGCGCCGCGATGCGGAAGAGGGGGGTGGCGGCCTCCGCCACCGCCGGGTCGTCGGTCATGAGCCGGGCGATGGCGCCGGGGAAGGCCAGGAAGACCAGGCCGCTGAGCGCCATGAAGGTGGCCGAGGCGCCGAAGGCGGTCAGGCCGGCGCGCCTGGTGCCCACCCGGTCGCGGGCCCCCACGAACAGCCCCACCCGCACCGAGCCGGCGGCGCCGACGCCCAGCGCCACCGTGAAGGTGAGGGCCGAGACCGCCAGGGCCAGCTGGTGGGCGGCCATGGCCACGGCGCCGAGGCGCGCCGCCAGGAAGCCGGCCAGCGAGAAGAAGGCCACCTCGGCCACCATGTGCAGGCCGGTGGGGAAGCCGACCCGGGCGGCGCGCGCCAGCTCGGCGCGGTCCTGCCGTCGCGCCTCCGCCGCCAGCGGCAGGGCCGGCACCCGCAGGATGGCGGCCAGCAGGATGGCGCCCTGCAGCGCCAGGCACAGGCTGCTGGCGACGGCGGCGCCGGCGCCGCCCAGCGCCGGCACCAGCCGCAGCGGCCCGCTCCAGGCCGGCAGCCCCTGGCCGCCGAAGACCAGCAGGACGTCGAGCGGCACGTTGACCAGGTTGGCCACCACCGTGGCCACCACCATGGGGCGCACCAGCCCGGCGGCCTGCAGGTAGGCGCGCCCGGCCACGTAGAGGAGGAGGAAGGGGAGCCCCGGGATGCGCCAGAGGATGTACCGGGTGGCCTCGCGGGCCACCTCCGGCCCCACCCCGAGCGGCTCGAGCAGCCAGGGCAGGATGGCCATGGGCACGGCCAGCCAGGCCGACACGTGCAGGGCGAGGAAGCCGCCCTGCCAGGCGAGCTTGCGGGCGCGGCCCGGGTCGTCGGAGCCGAAGGCCTGGGCGATGAGGGGATCGAGCCCCATCATCACGCCCATGCCGAGCACGGCCAGGGAGAAGAAGAGCGCGTTGCCGAGCCCCACCCCGGCGATGGCCACCGCGCCGGCGCGGCCCACCACCGCGGTGTCCACCACCCCCATGAGCGCCTGGCCGGCCTGCGCCGCGGCCAGCGGCAGGGCCAGGCGGCCGAGGGCACGCAGCTCGTCTCGGATGGGGGTGTGGGGGCGCTCGGGGGTCACGGGCGGCGCAGTCTAATCGCGAATTCCCACCGCTGCATCGGGGGGTTGGACCCTCGGGGCTCGACGGGGAGAGGGCTTCGTGCTTGGATTCGCCCCCTTCGAAAGCCCATGGCCTCCTCGGACTCACCAGAACGCGCGGCCGGCCCAGCGCCGGCCGCCTCCTCGCAGCCCCCCGCCGCCGCCGCCTCGCCGGGGCCCGGTCCAGCCGGAGCCGCCGCGGGCGCGCCCGCCGAGCCGCCGCCTGGCGGCACCCCGGCCGGCCAGCCCGCCGAGCCGGGACACGAGGTCACCGGGCCCATCCAGACCCGCAGCGCCCTGCCGGCCGTCGGCCAGGCGCCCCACCCCGAGCCACACGGCCCCGGCCACCGCCACCCGCCCACCGGCCGGGCGCTGGCGGCCCTCTCGCTCGGCGCCCTGGGGGTGGTCTACGGCGACATCGGCACCAGCCCGCTCTACGCGCTCAAGGAGTGCTTCAACGGGCCGCACGGCGTGGAGCCCACCCCGGCCAACGTGCTCGGCGTGCTCTCGCTGGTGGCCTGGGCCATGACCTTCGTGGTCACCTTCAAGTACCTCTCCTTCGTGATGCGGGCCGACAACCGCGGCGAGGGCGGCATCCTGGCGCTGCAGGCCCTGGTGTCGCGCAAGGACAGCGGCAAGCTGAGCCGGAAGGTGCTGCTCATGCTGGGCATCTTCGGCGCCGCCCTGCTCTACGGCGACGGCGTCATCACCCCGGCCATCTCGGTGCTGGGCGCGGTGGAGGGCGTGGCGGTGGCCGCGCCGGCGCTGCAGAAGTTCGTGGTGCCGGTCACGGTGGCCATCCTGGCCGGGCTGTTCCTCATCCAGCGGCGCGGCACCTCCATGGTGGGCGCCATCTTCGGGCCGGTCATGCTGGTCTGGTTCGCCTGCATCGCCGCCCTGGGGGTCCACGGCATCCTGCGGGATCCGGCGGTGCTGGCCGCCGTCAACCCGCTGCACGGGGTGCGCTTCTTCCAGCAGAACGGCCTGCACGGCTTCCTGGTGCTGGGCGCGGTGGTGCTGGTGATCACCGGCGGCGAGGCGCTCTACGCCGACATGGGCCACTTCGGGCGGCGGCCCATCCGCCTGGCCTGGCTGGGGGTGGCCATGCCGGCCCTCCTGCTCAACTACATGGGGCAGGGCGCGCTGCTGCTGCACGACCCCGAGGCCCGCTCCAACCCCTTCTACCTGCTCTCGCCCTCCTGGGCGCTCTACCCGCTGGTGGGCATCGCCACCGCCGCCGCCATCGTGGCCTCGCAGGCCCTCATCTCCGGGGCCTTCTCGCTGACCCACCAGGCGGTGCAGCTCGGCTACTCGCCGCGCGTCACCGTCAAGCACACCTCGCACACCGAGATCGGCCAGATCTACGTGCCCGAGGTGAACTGGGCCATCGGGGTGGGCTGCATCGCGCTGGTGCTGGGGTTCAAGAGCTCCTCCAACCTGGCCGCCGCCTACGGCATCGCCGTGACCGGCACCATGTCCATCACCACGCTGCTCTTCCACCGCGTCATGCGCGACCTGTGGCGCTGGCCGCGCTGGCGGGCCTGGCCGCTCACGGTGGTCTTCCTGGCGGCCGACCTCTCCTTCTTCCTGGCCAACGTGGTGAAGATCGAGGAGGGCGGCTGGTTCCCCATCGCCGCGGCCATCTTCGTCTTCACCCTCATGTCCACCTGGAAGCGCGGCCGCTCGGTGCTGGCCAAGATGCTCAAGGACTCGGGCCTGCCCCTCGAGCTGTTCCTCGACGACGTGGCCCGGCGCAAGCCGATGCGGGTGCCCGGCACGGCGGTCTTCATGACCTCCAACCTGGGCACCGCGCCGCCGGTGCTGCTGCACCACCTCAAGCACAACAAGGTGCTGCACGAGCGGGTGCTCTTCGTCTCGGTGCTGACCGAGGAGATCCCGCAGGTGCCCGCCGAGGAGCGGGTGGTGGCGCGCGACCTGGGCAGCGGCTTCTTCCAGGTGGTGGCCCACTACGGCTTCATGGAGCAGCCCAACATCCCGGCGCTGCTGGACTCGCTGGCCACCCTGCCGCCGCCCTCGGCGCGGCTGCTGGTGAACCTGATGGACACCACCTTCTACCTGGGGCGCGAGACCTTGCTGGCCACCGGCGGCTCGTCGCTGGCCACCTGGCGCAAGAAGCTCTTCATCATCATGTCGCGCAACGCCGCCACCGCCAGCGCCTTCTTCGGCCTGCCGCCCAACCGGGTGGTCGAGCTGGGCGCGCAGATCCAGCTGTAGCCCCCGGGCCCGGCCGCGCCGGCCAGGCGGCCGGTCCCCGCGGCCTGGGCGCCCGGAGGCGTCGCCGGCCGGCGGGCGCGGACCGCACTGGATCCCCGTTCAGGGTCTGCTATCGTGCCGCGCGTGATCGTCCTCGGCATCGACCCCGGCTCGCGCCGCTGCGGCTACGGCGTGGTGGCCCGCGAGGGCGGGCGGCTCCACGTGGTGGAGTCCGGCGTGCTGGCGCCGGGCGAGCGCCCCATGGCCGAGCGGCTGGGGCTCATCCTGGCGGGCCTCGACGTGGTCATCGCCCGCGCCCGCCCCGACGAGGTGGCGGTGGAGCAGGTCTTCTCCGGCGCCTCGGCCCGCTCGGCGCTGGTGCTGGGGCAGGCCCGGGGGGTGGCGCTGGCGGCGGCCGGGCGGGCCGGCCTGCCGGTGCACGAGTACGCCCCCTCGGCCGTCAAGCTGGCCTTCACCGGCAGCGGACGGGCCGGCAAGGAGCAGATGATGCGCACCGCCCGCGCCCTGCTCGGCGTGCTGGCCGCCTGCTCCGACGAGGCCGACGCGGTGGCGCTGGCGGTCTGCCACCTGGCGCGCCGGCCGCTGGCCGAGGCCCGCACCGCCGCGGCGCTGGCCCGCGCCCCCGCCGGCGCCCGCCTCGCCGCCCCCCACCTCACCACCCCGCGCGCCGCCGCCGCCCGCGCCCTGTCGCGCCTGCGCCCCTCGCGCCGCGACCACCGGAGGAGCCCGTGATCGCCCGCCTGACCGGCCTGGTGGTGGAGAAGGGCGAGGACACCGCGGTCCTCGACGTCAACGGGGTGGGCTACCTGGTGCACGTCTCGGCCGCCACCCTGCTGGCCCTGCCGGCCCGCGGCGAGCCGGCCACGCTGCGCATCATCACCCAGGTCCGGCAGGACGCCCTGGAGCTCTCCGGCTTCGCCACCGAGGAGGAGGAGGACGTCTTCCGCGCCCTGGTGGACGTGAAGGGCGTGGGCCCGCGCGCCGCCCAGAACATCCTCTCCGGCATCGAGCCGCGCGACCTGGCCCAGGCGGTGGCGCAGGGCGACGTGGCGCGCCTCACCAAGGTGAAGGGGGTCGGCAAGAAGACCGCCGAGCGGCTGGTGGTGGAGCTCAAGGAGAAGCTGGTGGCGCTGGCGCGCGCCGCCGGGCCCGCCGCGCCGGCCGGGACCAGGGGCGGCCTGGTGGAGCAGCTCTCCACCGCGCTGGTCGGCCTCGGCTACAAGCCGGCGCAGGCCGAGCAGGTGGCCGAGGCGATGCGCGACCGGGCCCACGGCAAGGGGCTCGACGAGCTGCTGCGCGAGGCCCTGAAGGCCATGCGGGGCTGACGGCATGAGCGTGCGACCGGTCACCCCCAAGGCCCTGGAGGGCGAGGAGAAGCTGGAGCAGTCGCTCCGGCCGGCCACCTTCGGCGAGTACGTCGGGCAGGAGAAGATCGTCGACAACGTCAAGGTCTACGCCGCCGCCGCCCGGCAGCGCGGCGAGGCGCTCGACCACGTGCTGCTCTCCGGCCCGCCCGGCCTGGGCAAGACCTCCATGGCCCACATCCTGGCGCGCGAGCTGGGGGTGGCGCTGCACGTCACCTCCGGGCCGGCGCTGGTGAAGAAGGGGGACCTGGCCGGCCTGCTGACGGCCCTGGCCCCGCGCGACATCCTCTTCATCGACGAGATCCACCGGCTGGCGCCGGCCGTCGAGGAGGCGCTCTACCCGGCCATGGAGGACTTCCGCTTCGACGTGGTGCTGGGGGCCGGCATCGGCGCCCAGACCATGGAGATGAAGCTGGAGCGCTTCACGCTCATCGGCGCCACCACCCGCACCGGCCTGCTGGCGGCCCCGCTGCGCGACCGCTTCCCCATCCAGGAGCGGCTGGACTACTACGCCGCCCACGAGCTGGAGGAGATCGCCCGGCGCGCGGCGGCCAAGCTGGCCCTGCCCACCGAGCCGACCGGGCTGCGCAACCTGGCCACCCGCGCCCGCGGCACGCCGCGCATCGCCATCCGCCTGCTGCAGCGGGCCCGCGACTTCGCCCAGGTGGAAGGCGACGGCACGCTCACCCGCGACATCGTGGACCGCACCCTGACCCGGCTGGGCGTGGACGAGAAGGGGCTCGACGCCATGGACCGGCGCATCCTGGCCTCCATCCTGGACACCTTCGGCGGCGGCCCGGTGGGCATCGACGCGGTGGCCGCGGCGGTGGGCGAGGAGGGCGGCACCATCGAGGACGTCTACGAGCCCTTCCTGGTGCGGGAGGGCTACCTGGCCCGCACCCCGCGCGGCCGCACCGCGCTGCCGGCCGCCTACGCCCACCTGGGCCGCACCCGCCCGCGCGGCGGGCAGGGCGAGCTCCTCTAGGCCCAGGGCGACGGGAGGGGCGCCGGCCCCGGCGCTCAGGCCCAGCGCGGCGCCGACCGGCGCCAGCCCGGACGCCGGCCCATGAGCGCGATCAGCCCCAGCCCGGCCAGGAAGCCGCCCAGGTGGGCGAACACCGCCACGCCGGCCATCCCGCCGAACACCACCGCACCCACCTGGAAGAGGAACCAGGCCCCGATGAAGAGCCAGGCCGGCAGGTAGACCGTCCGCACCAGCACCACGATCACGAAGAGCGTCTGCACCCGGGCCCGCGGGAAGAGCAGCAGGTAGGCCGCCAGCACGCCGGCGATGGCCCCGCTGGCGCCCACCATGGGCACCGAGAGCACCGCGGTGGCGTCCGCGCCGGTCAGGCCCGCGGCCTCCACCGAGGTGGCCAGGGTCTGGGCCACCGCCGCCGCCACCCCGCTGGCCAGGTAGAAGGCCAGGAAGCGCGGCCGCCCCAGGGCGTCCTCCACGTTGTTCCCGAAGATCCAGAGGAAGAGCAGGTTGCCGCCCAGGTGCATGAGGCCGCCGTGCAGGAACATGCTGGTGAAGATGGTGAGGGGCGGCGGCACCAGGGCGCGCGGCCAGAGGTCCTGGAAGGTGAGCAGCTCGTAGGGGATGGCGCCGCCCAGCAGGACGGAGCGCTCCCCGGCGGAGAGCTGCCACCCGTAGGCGGCCAGGTTGACGGCCAGGAGCGCCCAGGTCACGAGCGGCGGGCGCTCGCATGGGGTGTCGTCGCGCAGGGGAAACACCCCGGGGTTGTACCACCCGATAGGACGGTGAGCCCGGGCCAGCCCTGACAGCGCTGTCGCGATCCCGGCGGGCGGTTGTTCGGGGTTCCGACGGTGCGCGCCGACGGTCGCCGACGGCGCGGCAGGCCTCGACGTGATGCGTCAGTGATCACGGTCGGTTATCCCGGGCAGCCTGGAGGGCGTCCCCGGCCGGTCCGGTCAGGCGGCTGGCACGTCGATTGCTCTAACGCAGGGCGCCGGCGTCCCCATCCCGGTGAAACAACGCCCGAATCCGGGCCAGTCGGGTGGGGGAGACACCTTCGAGAGACGAGTCGACGATGGCCTACTGGAACCAGCGGACGGTGGCGAAGCGGGTGAGCTGCACCGGCATCGGCCTGCACTCGGGCGCGCCGGTGACGCTCACGCTGGCCCCGGCCCCGGCCGACGCCGGCATCACCTTCGTGCGCATGGACCTGGGGGTCGAGATCCCGGCCCGCCACGACCTGGTGGTCGACACCAAGCTCTCCACCTCCATCGCCGTGGGGAAGGCCCGCGTCTCCACCATCGAGCACGTCATGTCGGCGCTGGTCGGCATGGGCATCGACGCCTGCCGCGTCGAGGTGGACGGCCCCGAGATCCCCATCCTGGACGGCTCGGCCGCCCCGTTCGTCGCGCTCATCCGCGAGGCCGGCGTCAAGGAGCACAAGGCCGGCCGCCGGTACCTGATGATCACCGCCCCGGTCGAGGTGCGCGACGGCGACAAGCTGGCCAGGCTGGAGCCGGCCGATGGCTTCTCGGTCTCCTTCACCGCCGACTTCAAGCACCCGCTCATCACCGACCAGGGCTTCTCGGTCTCGGTGACCGACCGGACCTTCGAGCGCGAGGTGGCGCGGGCCCGCACCTTCTGCTTCCGCAAGGACGTCGAGCTCATGCAGTCGATGGGGCTGGCGCTGGGCGGCAGCCTGGAGAACGCCATCGTGCTGGAGGAGTTCTCCATCATGAACCCGGAGGGGCTGCGCTACCCGGACGAGTTCGCCCGCCACAAGGTGCTCGACGCCATCGGCGACCTGGCCCTGCTGGGCCTGCCGGTGCTGGGGGCGCTCACCGCGGTGAAGAGCGGCCACGGCCTCAACCAGGCGCTGGTGAAGCGCGTCCTCTCCGACCCGTCCTGCCACCGCGTGGTGCAGCTCTCCGAGGCCCCGGCCCCGGTGCGCGCCCCGGTCCAGGTGGCGGTGCCGGCCGGGCAGCGCCAGCCGGCCTGAGCGGCCCCGCCCCGGCGGGCCCGGCCGACCACCCGCACGTCGCCGCCCGCCCGGCCCACGCGTAGACTGCCGCCGTGCCCTCCGTCCAGCGACCGCTCCCGCGCGCCCCCGCCAGCGCGCTCGGCCCCACCGGCCCGCGCTACGGCGCCTACGCCGGCTCGCTCGGCCGGGTGGACCTGGCGCCGCTGGCGCCGCAGGGGCTGCTGGCCTCGCTGCGCCACGCCGCCCGCGTCAAGCGCTGGCAGCGGGTGCTCCTGGCCACCGAGCGCCACCTGGTGGTGGTGGGCGTGCTCGAGGCCGGACCGCTGGCGGGCGGCGCCGCCTGGGTGGTGGACCGCGCCAGCGGCGAGGTGCTCTTCGACCACGCGGCCGCCGGCCTGGCGGGCGTGACCGCCCAGGTGGGCGAGCGGCCCGGGGCCGGGGCGCGGGTCTCCTTCGTGGCCCCCGGCATGTCGCTCTCGCTGGAGCGCCGCTC
The DNA here is from genome assembly GCA_016718565.1 of Anaeromyxobacter sp. Classification (NCBI taxonomy): domain Bacteria; kingdom Pseudomonadati; phylum Myxococcota; class Myxococcia; order Myxococcales; family Anaeromyxobacteraceae; genus Anaeromyxobacter; species Anaeromyxobacter sp. Next base: position 1,311,136 of record JADKCZ010000001.1, read on the forward strand.
GGATCGCTTCCAGCTGGCGGTGGACCTGGGCGAGGCGCTCACCCTGGAGGCGCGGCTCGAGACGCGCGGCGCCCCCGACCCGTTCTGCCTGGTGGCGCCGCTGCCGGAGGCCGGCCTGCGGGCCGCCCAGCTGACCGGGCCGCTGCCGCTGGACGGGCGCCTGACGGTGCGCCGGCAGCCGATCGACCTCTCGGGTGGCCTGGCGGTGCTGGACTTCGGGGCCGGCGTCTTCCCGCGCGAGTCGGCCTGGCGCAAGGTGACCGCGCTGGGGCGCCTGCCCGGGGGCCGCGCCGTGGCGCTGCACCTGGCGGACGGGCTGGACGGTCCGGAGCCCGACGACGGCGGCGAGGGGGTGCTGCTCGGCGGCGCCGGGCCGGTGCGGCTGCCGCCGGTGGTGGTGGAGGCCGACCCGCGGGCGGCCAGCGCCCCCTGGCGGGTGGTCAGCCTGGACGGCGCGGTGGAGCTCACCTTCTCGCCGGCCGCCAGCCACCGCGAGGGGCGCGACCTCCTGCTGGCGTCGCTGCAGGTGACCCAGCTGGCCGGCACGCTGAGCGGCCGGATCCCTGGGCCGGACGGTGCGCCGCTCACGCTGGACGGGCTGCCGGCGCTGGCGGAGGACCTCACCGCGAGGTGGTGAGCGGGGCCGCCCCCGTGGGAGGGGCGCCGGGCCGGGGCGACGGACCGCGCCCCCGCGGCTACCAGCTCCCGAAGCGCCGCTTGGCCTCGGCCGCCAGCGCGTCGCGGTGGGCCGGGTGGGCGATGGCGATCAGCGCGGCCGCCCGCTGCCTGAGGTTCTTGCCCCACAGGTCGGCGATGCCGTGCTCGGTCACCACGAAGTGGACGTGGGCCCGGGTGGTGACCACGCCGGCGCCCGGCTTCAGGTAGCTGACGATGCGCGACTCGCCGCCCGAGGTGGTGGACTTGAGCGCGATGATGGGCTTGCCGCCCTCGGAGAGCGCCGCGCCGCGGATGAAGTCCATCTGGCCGCCCACGCCGGAGTGGATCTGGTCGCCGATCGAGTCGGAGACCACCTGGCCGGTCAGGTCCACCTCGATGGCGCCGTTGATGGCGGTGACCTTGGGGTTGCGCCGGATGACGGCCGTGTCGTTGGTGTAGGCCACGTCGAGCATGGCCACCGACGGGTTGTCGTCCAGGAAGTCGTAGAGGCGCCGCGTGCCCAGGGCGAAGGAGGCCACCATCTTGCCCGGGTGGATGCGCTTCAGCTCGCCGGTGATGACGCCGCGCTCCACCAGGTCGACCACGCCGTCGGAGAGCATCTCGGTGTGGATGCCGAGCCGCTGGTGGTCGCGCAGCGCCAGCAGGGTGGCCTGGGGGATGCCGCCGATGCCCACCTGCACGCAGGCCCCGTCGTCCACCAGCTCGGCGCAGTGCCGGCCGATGGCGCGCACCTGCTCGGTGATGGGCCGGGCGGCCAGCTCCGGGAGCGGGTCGTCGGAGAGCACGAAGAAGTCGACGTCCTCCTCGTGGATGATGCCGTCGCCGTGGGTGCGCGGCATGTTGGGGTTGACCTGGGCGATGACCGTGCGGGCCACCTGCACGGCGGCGCGGGTCACGTCCACCGAGACGCCCAGCGAGCAGCAGCCGTGCTTGTCGGGCGGCGAGACCTGGATGAGCGCCACGTCGAGCGGCAGCACGCCGGCCCGGAAGAGCTGGGGCACCTCGGAGAGGAACACCGGCATGTAGTCGGCCCGCCCCTCGTGCACGGCCTCGCGCACGTTGGGGCCGGCGAAGAGGGCGTTGACCCGGAAGCTCTTGGCCAGCTCCGGGGCGGCGTAGGGCGCCGGCCCCTCGGTGTGGATGGAGACCACCTCCACCACCCGCAGCTCGGCGGCGCGGGCGGTCAGGGCGGCGATGAGCCGCTGCGGGGCGGCGGCGATGCTGTGGATGAAGACGCGGTCGCCGGACTTGACGACGGAGACGGCTTCCTCGGCGGTGACGGTGCGAGCCATCGGCCTGTGCGCTCCTCGGCGAAGGGAGCCGGGAGGATAGCAGACAAGGGGCGGGCGGGGGTCAGCCGCCGAGGTCGAAGGCCAGCTTCACCGCCAGCGCCAGCGAGACCACCACCACCACCCGCCGCACCAGCCCGTCGCCGCGCCGCACCGCCAGGTGGGCGCCCAGCCAGCCCCCGCACAGCTGCCCCAGCGCCATGGGCAGGGCCACCTTCCAGAGCACCACGCCGCGGGCGGCGAAGAGGGCCAGCGCCGCCAGGTTGGAGGCGAAGTTGACCACCTTGGCCCCGGCCGACGCCTCGGCCAGGCCGTCGCCCAGCAGGGCCACCGAGGCCACGATGAGGAAGGTGCCGGTGCCCGGCCCGAAGAAGCCGTCGTAGGCGCCGATGACCAGCGCCACCAGGCCGGCCGTCAGCGAGCCGCGGTGGCGCCGGCGCGGCGGCTGGCCGGCCGCCGGGGGCGCGGCGCGGCGCAGGCCGATGAAGAGCGCGGCCGCGGCCAGCAGCGCCAGCACCACCGGGCGCAGGGTGGCCGGGGGCACCCTCAGCACCAGGGCGGCGCCGCAGAGCGAGCCCACCAGGCCGGCCAGGAAGCCGACCCGGGCCCGGGCCGGGTCGATCAGGCCGGCGCGCGCGAACTTCACCATGGCGGCGAAGGAGCCGAAGACCGACTGGCCCTTGTTGGTGCCGAGCGCCAGGTGGGGCGGGAGGCCGGCCGCCAGCAGGGCCGGCACGGTGAGCAGGCCGCCGCCGCCGGCGATGGCGTCGATGGTGCCGGCCACCAGGCCGACCAGCGCCAGCCCGGCGATGACGAGGGGGGTTGGATCCTCCACGGGGCGCCTTGTAGCACGGCGGGGCGGCGGCCCGGCCGGCTGGCCGCGCGCGCTGCCGCACCCCGTCAGGGCGGGGGAGGGCTGGCGGGCAGGGCACGAGGGTGGCGTAGGATTGGCGGCCGGGGGGGCGCCGCCTCGCGCGGGGGCGGCCGCAGGGAGACCATGAAGCACGACCAGCACCTTCCGGAGTCGCTCCACTTCGTCCGCGTGCTGTGGCGGCTGGAGCACGCCTTGAACAAGCGCTCCCGTCGCATGCTCAAGGAGCTGGGGGTCACGGCGCAGCAGCGGTTCCTCCTCAAGGTGCTGGCGCTGCGCCCGGGCTGCTCGCCCGGGGAGCTGGCCAGGGTGCTGCACGTCACCCCGGCCACCGTCACCCGGGTGGTGCAGCGGCTGGAGGAGGCCGGCTACCTGGGGCGCGAGGTCGACCCCAGCGACTCGCGCAAGCTCCGGCTCCACCTCACGCCCAAGGGGCGCACCCTCGACCAGGTGGGCGACGGCCCGGGCCACCACCCGGTGACGGACGTCATCTCGAAGCTGCCCCCGGCCCGGGTGGAGGAGACCCGGCAGCTGCTCGAGGCCGTCATCCGCTCGCTCGAGTCGCGCTGAGCCGGGCCGGCGCGTCGCGGTCCCGGCCGGGCGGCGACGGGGCGGGCGCCTGACGCCAGTCCGGCTCAGTCCACCGGCAGCTTGAGCCGCTCCAGCAGCGCCCGGTAGCGCGGGTCGGCGCGCAGGGAGCGCAGCAGCGGGTCGAGCTTCAGGTCGCCGATCCCGCCGTCGTTGACCGCCACCGCCCGGTCCAGCCAGGTGAAGGCCAGGTCCACCTCGCCGCGCCAGGCGTGGGCGGCGGCGATCTGGAAGGGGGCCTCGTGCCCGTGGTCCTTCACCAGCGCCGCCAGCGCCGCCGCCGCCTCGCGGGGCTGGCCCAGGTCGTGCCGCGCCATGGACGCGAACTGCAGGCGGAAGATGGGGTCCAGGCTCCGCGCGATGGACGTGAGCGCCGCCGCCGGCTTGCCCTCCAGCAGGTCCACGTAGGCCAGGTCGATGACGGCGGTCTCCTGCACCGGCAGGAGCTCCAGCGAGCGGAGCGCCGTGTGGCGCGCCAGGGCCAGCTGGCCGGAGGAGAGGTAGAGCCAGGCCAGGGCGTTCCAGGGCGAGGGCGAGAGCGGGTCGAGCTCGCTGGCCCGGCGCGCCGCCGCCAGGGCCGGGCCGACCCGGCCGAGCGGCCCCAGCACGTGCAGCCCGTAGCTCCACTGGACGTCGGCGTCGCTGGGGTTGAGGGCCAGCGCCCGGTCCATGTCGGCCTGGGCGCCCGCCCAGTCGCGGTGCATCGAGAAGCGCAGGAAGGCGCGCGCGGCGTAGCCGTCGGCCAGGTCGGGGGCCAGCGCGATGGCCCGCTCCGCCGCCGCCAGGGCCCTGGCCTGGCCGCGGGTCATGGCCTCCCGGGTCGGGCCCGAGTTGCCGCGCACCCAGAAGGTGGCGATGGCCAGCCCGGCCCAGGCGGGCGCGTAGGAGGGGTCGAGGTCCACGGCGCGCTGGTAGGCCTGCTCCGCCAGCGCCAGGTTGGGGGTGGTGTCCTTGCGCTGGTAGGAGCGCCCCAGCAGGAACTGGCTGTAGGCCGCTGGGCTGGCGGTGCGCAGCTCCCGGGTGGCGCGGGCGCGGCCGCCCAGCAGCTTCACCTTGAGCGCCTCCACCACCGCCGCCGCGATCTGGTCCTGCACCGCGAAGACCCCGGTGAGCTCGCGGTCGAAGGTCTGGTTCCACAGCTGGTAGCCGTCGGAGGTCTTGACGAGCTGGGCCGCGACCCGCACGTGGTTGCCGTCGATGCGCACGCTGCCCTGCAGCACCGCGCCCACGCCCAGCTGGCGCTGGATGGCCGACAGGTCGCTGCCCCGCCCCCTGAACCGGAAGGAGGAGAGCCGCCCGGCCACCTTGAGCCCCTCGGTCTGGGCCAGGGCGTTCATGATCTCCTCGGCCAGGCCCTCGCCGAAGTGCTCCTGGTCGTGGGCCGGGCTGAGGTCCTCGAAGGGGAGGACCGCCACCGAGGGCGGCGGGGCGGCCTCGCCGGCGGCGGCGGGGCCGTCGGCCGCGGCCGGCGCCGCCCCGGCCAGGACCGCCTCGCGCCGCTGCCGCACCGCCAGGGTCGCCCCCACCAGCAGCAGCGCCAGGAGCGCGCCCGCGCCCAGCGCCGCCGCCAGGGTGACGCGGCGCCGCGCCCGGCGCCGGATGCGCACCGACCCGCCGGAGGTGCCGGTGGCGGACGAGGAGGCGGTGGAGCCGTCGGCCCCGCGCAGCGCCTCCAGGGCCTCGACCACCGCGCCGGCGTCGCGCGGGCGGTCCACCGGGTCCTTCTCCAGCGCGGCCGCCACCAGCGGGCCGAGGCCCGGCAGGTCGGGCACCTCGAGCCGCGGGGCCGGGCGCGCGCTGGTGGCCGAGCGGCCGCCGTCGTCGGGGAAGGGCAGCTCGCCGGCCAGCATCCGGTAGAGCAGGACGCCCAGGGCGAAGACGTCGGTGCGCTCGTCCTCGGGTGCGCCGCGCCACTGCTCCGGCGCCATGAAGTCCGGGGTGCCGCCGTCGATGCGCCGCCGGCCGAAGGCGTGGGCCAGGCCGAAGTCGAGCACCCGCAGCGTGCCGTCGTCGCAGAGGAAGACGTTGGAGGGCTTGAGGTCGCGGTGCACCACCCCGCGGCCGTGGGCGTGGGCCAGGCCACGGGCCACGTCGAGGGCCACCCGCAGGGCGTCGGCCGGCGGGATGGGTCCTTCGGCCAGCCGCGCCTTCAGGGTGGCGCCGCGCAGCAGCTCCAGCACCAGGTACGGGCCGGCGTGGCAGCGCCCCACCTCGTGCAGGGCCACCAGGTTCGGGTGGCAGAGCCGGCCGATGGTGTCGGCCTCGTGCTGCAGCTGCGCCTCGCCCACCGCCATCTTGCCGGGGCGCACCACCTTGAAGGCCACCGGCCGCTGCTGCGCGACGTCGCGCGCCTCGAAGACCACGCCGAACGAGCCGCGGCCCAGCTCGGAGCGGAGCTGGTAGCCGCCGACCTGGTCGCCGGGCCGCAGGGCCGGCACCCAGGCCTCGTCCGGCCTGGCCTCGGGCACGTGGGCCAGGTCGGCCAGCAGCGCCGAGAGCGAGCCTGGCTCGGGTGCGGTCGGGGGTGCCACGGGGGGACGAGCCTGTCACGCGAGGGGAAGCAGGGGCAAGCCGCCGGGGCGTGGGAGGGGCCCACCGGCGGCGAAGGTGCGGCGAGGTGGGCGAGGTCTCGTCCGGCGGGGTCGCCCGGGGAGGTCGCCCGCCCCGGTCCCGGCTATGTTCCCGCCCATGGAGCCCACGCGCGGGGACGGCCAGCCGCCGAGCCCCTTCGAGTACCCGGTCTCGTACCCCGTCAAGATCATCGGCCTGGCCGCCGACGACTTCGCCGACCACGCCCGGGCCCTGGTGGAGCGGGCCGTCGGCGCGGCGGTCACCGAGCCAAGCACCTGCCGCAGCAGCGGCGGCGGCAGGTACCTGGCGGTGACGGTGGTGGTGACCGTCACCTCGGAGGCGCACCGCCTGGCCATCTACGCGGCGCTGCGCGCCGACGCCCGGGTGGTCTTCGCCCTCTAGGCCCTCTAGGCCCTCCGGCCAGGGGCCGCCCCTCGACCTCGCCTCGCCGGGTCGAGGCGACGCTCGGGGCGAACGATGTGATCCCGCCGGAGGGTCAGCGCCCGATACCTGCCGCGCCGCTGGCCTTTCCACGCCAGGCCCGAGCGGGGTCGGCGGTCCAGGTTGCGGGGGGCCGGCCCGGCCGGCAAGAGAGCCGCCTGGCGGCGCCTTCGCCGCCCGGAAGGAGACACCCATGAAGCTCGTGACCAGGATCACCCTCGCGCTGGCCATGCTCGCCCTCGCGGTCCCCGCGCTGGCGTGCAGCGGCGACAAGGTGAAGACCACCGACAAGCAGCAGGCCAAGCCGGCCGTCGCCGCCGTCGAGAAGGCGCAGGCCGCCACCAAGGCCGAGGCCGCCAGGCCCGAGGTCCGGCCCACCACGGCGCCCAACTAGCCGGGCGAGGCGCGGAGTCGAGGCACGCCCCGGGGTCGTCGCGGGGCGCCCCTCGACTCCGGGCCCTCGGCCCGACGCTCGGGGCGAACGGGTTGGGCCGCCGGCGCTTTCGCCTTCTCGTGTCTTGACTGTCCGGCCCGACCGGGCGAGCCTCCCGCCGCCCTGTGCGCCGCCGCCGCGGCGCTGGCCGGTGACCCCCGATGCTGCGACGCTGCAACCTGGTGGATGGCAAGCTGGTCGACGCCGAGGAGGGCGTGGTCTGGATCTTCGCCGCTCCCGACGAGGCCGAGCGCAAGCTCATGGTCGAGGGCTTCACCATCGACGAGCACACCCTCAACTCGGCCCTCGACCCGGACGAGCTGTCGCGCGTCGAGCAGGAGCCCGAGCACATCGCGGTGATCCTGAAGCGGCCCAAGAGCTACTCGAAGGACGACGACTTCCTCTTCAAGGTGCTCTCCAACGGCCTGTTCCTCTTCAAGGACAAGCTGGTCATCGTGATGGCCGAGGAGGGGCCGGTGCTGGAGGCCACCCGCGTGCCCTACCGCGGCACCGGCGCGGCGGCCGACGCCTTCCTGCGCATCCTCTACCGCACCATCTTCCACTTCCTGGAGCACCTGCGGGTCATCTCGATGATGTCCGACTCGCTGGAGCAGCGCATCAACCTGTCGTTCGACAACCGCCACCTGCTCAACCTCTTCAAGCTGGAGAAGAGCCTGGTCTACTACGTGAGCGGCATCAGCTCGAACACGGTGGCCATCGACAAGCTGCGCAACGCCGCCGGCCGCCTGGGGCTCTCGCCCGAGCAGGTGGAGTTCCTCGAGGACATCGCCATCGAGAACCAGCAGTGCTTCCGCCAGGCGGAGATCGCCTCCAACATCCTCGCCAGCATGATGGACGCGCGGGTCTCCATCGTGAGCAACAACCTCAACCTCACCATGAAGACGCTCACCATGATCACGGTGGCCATCATGGTGCCCACCTTCGTGGTCAGCGCGTTCTCCATGAACGTGCCCATCCCGTTCTCGGAGCGGGGCTGGGCCTTCTACGTGGTGCTGGTGCTGGCCTCCGTGTCGTCGGCGGCCTTCGTGGCCTGGGGCCGGCTGAAGCGCTGGTGAGGAGGGCGGCGCCCGCCGCTCTCACTCGACGACCGCCACGCCCGCCACGAAGTAGCTGGTGTCGCCGAAGCAGCTGGAGGGCACGCCCATGTGCTGCCGGTAGCTCAGGGCCACCTTCTTGCCCAGGCTCTGGTTGATCTGGGCCGCCACCGCGTCGGAGGGGACCGAGAAGTAGAACTTCTCGGGGATGGCCCCCGGCATGGTCACCATGGCGAGCTCGCCCTCCCAGGTCTTGCAGACCCAGCCGCGGCGCGACAGCTTCTGGACGTAGCCGGCCCGCTCCCCCTCGGAGAAGCTCCAGGACAGCGTGCCCCAGGTGTAGAGGGCGGCCAGGCCGGCCAGGGCGGCCACGGCCAGGAGGAGCTTCGCTGCGACGGCGCCGCGGGAGGTGGGGTGCACGGCCGCGAGGAGAGCACGAAGCGGCGCGGCGGTCGACGGCGAACGGCCCGGGCGCCGCAGGCCCCGCCGGGGTCGTGGACCCAGACGCCGGGTTCCAGGTAGACCGCGGCCACCTTCAAGGAGCCTCCCATGAACGTCCGCGCGCTCGTCGCCCTCCTCGCACTCGCCGTCACCCCCGCCGCGCTGGCCCAGCTGCCCTCGGCGGCCGACCTGAAGGCCAAGGCCGACGCGGCCGGCGCCGGCGCCGCCGCCAAGGCCGACGCGGCCTCCACGCAGGCCGCCGCCGCCACGGACGCGGCCTCGGCCAAGGCGAGCGCGGCCGCCGGGTCGGCCGCCATGAAGACCGACGCCGTGGTCACCAAGGCGGTGGCCACCAAGCAGGCCGCCGCCGCCAAGGGCGCCGCCGCGGGCGGCGGCACGGTGGAGCAGGTCAAGGGCAAGGCCAAGAACCTGGGCAAGAAGGGCGTGTCCAAGGTCGCCGGCAAGGCGCCTGCGGCGGTCCAGGCCAAGGTGCAGCAGCAGGGCGACGCCGCGGTGGTGAAGGGCGTGGACAAGGCGGCCGAGAAGATCACCGGCACGCCCACCCCGCCGCCGGCCGCGCCGGCCGTGACCAAGTAGCCGCGCTGCGACGCGCCCTCCGACCACGCCGGCTCCCGGCGCGCCGCGCCGAGGGCGCCGGGGCGAGGCGCCTGGCCTCGCCGGCCGCCCGCCTCCGGCCGCCCGCGCGGCCCGCCTCAGGGCCCGGCGGCCAGCGGCACCGGGACGCTGATCAGCGAGACCCCCTCGCCGCCGAGGTGGCGGGGCTGGTGCACGTCCACCCAGGTGAGGAGCTGCTGCGTCACGCCCGCGGCCGGGGGGGCCAGCGCCTGGTCCGGCGCCATGGCGTGGCTCGCCAGCAGGTCCCCGGTGGCCGGGTCCACCGAGGTGGAAGCCAGGCCCGAGTAGGCCACCCGCAGCGGGGTCATGGCGGCGTCGAGCTCCATCACCACGAAGGACACGTCGAGCTGCCCGCCCTCCTCGGCGAGGAGCCAGTCGAGCCGGGGCAGGGAGGCCTGGAAGGCGTAGCGGCCGGCGCCGAGGGCGCCGAAGGTGGGCGCCACAGCGGCCTGCACCGCCGGGTCGAAGGCCCAGACCTCCGTGTACAGCACGCTGGAGTGCCCCGCCAGGTCCTCCGCCACCAGCCGCAGGGCGTTCGAGGCGCCGGCCACCAGGAAGGTGCCGAACAGGCCGGGGGGGAGCGCCGGGCCGGTCTCGGCGGGCCCCAGCTCCAGCCGCGCGAACGGGCTGGGGCCGAAGGGCGTCGAGGCGGTGGCCCCCGGCCCGTCGAGGCGCTCCACCGTGAGGCGCCACTGGTCGGCGGGCGCGCCGTCGGCGTCGGCGAGGTCGGCCGAGACCTGCAGGCTGGCCGGGAAGGGCGCCGGCACCTGGGTGAAGCCGACCTGGGCGGCCCGGAAAGCCGGGCCCGTGCCGGCGGTGCCCACCAGGAACGGCAGGGTGAGCGGGGCGCTGAGCGGCACGCCGTCGGCCGAGCGAAGGCCGGCCGCGCCGCCCGCCAGGACCACCCGGTAGACGCCGGGCTGATCGAAGGGCCGCAGCGGCTCGGGCGTCAGCACCAGGTGGGCCGACTCGAGCGGGCCTTCGCCCTGCACCACCAGCCCCTTGAGCGGGATCCAGCTGCCCAGCACCTGCTGCTCGGCGCGGAGGCCCCGCACCGGCCCGGTGTCGGAGAGGCCGGCGCGCACCACCGCGTCGGTGAAGCTGAGGGTGATGGGCGCCCACGGGGCCACTGGCGCGATCCCGCCGGTGGTGGCCGAGATGAGGAAGGGCGCCTGGCCGGGCCGGAGCGCCGCCACCGTGAAGGTCGCGGAGGTGGGCGGCAGCGGGTTTCCTGCCGGGCCGGCGGCCGGCCGCGCCACGTCGGTGAGCCCGGCCACCTCGACCGCGTAGTCGCCGGCGGCCAGCGCCCGGTCGGCGCGGAGGCGGACCAGCTCCGGCCGGCGCGGGTCCCAGGTTGGCGTCAGCGCCGCGGCGGTGAGGCCTCCCGACAGGGTGAAGCTGGCGCCGGCCAGGCCGCCCGGGTCGATGGGCTCGCTGAAGGCCAGGAGCAGCGGCTCCTCCGGGCGGAGGCGCCGCGCGGTCCCCGCGAGCCGGCCGCCGCCCAGGGCCACCAGCGCGGGCGGCTCGAGCTCGTCGCCGCCCGCCACCACCAGGCCGCGCTCCAGCGAGGCGCCGCCGCCGGCGCCGCTCACGAAGGTCCGCAGCAGGTAGCCGCGCCGGGCGCCCCAGGGCCCCACCGGGCAGCCCGCGCCGGCGGCGCTCGCCGCCGGGTCGAAGGACACGGCGTTGTCCACCCCGGGCGCCACCGAGGCCAGGGCCGCGCCGGAGCGGCAGCCGCCCACCTCGAAGCCCTCGCGCAGCTCGCCGCCCACGCCGGTGAGCGGCTGGTCGAACACCAGCCGCACCTGGTCGAGCGTTCCGGCCAGCCCGGCCGGCAGCGTGAAGCCCGGCGCCCCCGGCGCCGCCGGCAGCACGGTGACCAGGAGCGGGTCGAGGGCGTCCACCACCTCGACGCGCAGCAGGGCGGGCGGGGCCGGCGGGGCTGCCACGGTGAGCAGGGTGGGCATGGGGAAGGCGGCGTTGCCGGCCAGGTCGGTCAGGCCGGCCACGTCCCAGGCGTAGCTGGCGCCGGGCTCGAGGAGCTGGTCGGGCACGTACCAGGCCACCCGGCCGTCGAAGGACAGCCCGAGGCCGCCGTCCGGGTCCGGCGCCACCGGCCCGGGCGCCGGCAGCGTGCGGGCGAAGGTGAAGCCGGCCAGGCTGGCCGGGTCCAGCTGCTCGTCGAAGAGGGCCACGGCGCGGCTGGTGCGGGGGCAGGCCCCGCCGTCGCACACCGAGGCGGCGCGCAGCACGGTGGCGCCCGGCGGCAGGGCGTCGAAGCCGACCGCCACCACGACCTCCGCCGCCCGGTTGGGCTGCACGCCCGGGATGGCGAGATCGGTGTCGGTGGTGTCGGCGGCGCCGCCGAGCGTGAAGACCAGCGAGCGCAGCCCCACGTCGTCCTGCGCGGCCCGCAGGGACAGGACGTCCAGCGCCACCTCCACCTGGCCCGCCGCGGCGCGCGACACCGTGAAGTCGAGCCCCTCCAGGAGCGGCCGGCCCTGGTAGGTGATGGCCACGCCCACCGAGGCCTCGTCGAGGTCGCGGTCGACGAAGGCGAAGCGGGCGGGCGCGAGGGCGGCGGACGCCTCGGCCAGCGAGAGCAGGTCGCCGTCCAGCGGCGAGGAGGCGGCGGCCTGGAAGGCGGGTGGGGTGTTGTCCACCGTGAGCAGCCCGCCCTGGCTGGCCCGGTTGCCGGCCAGGTCCACCGCGGTGGCCGTCACCAGGAGCGGCCCGTCGGCGCGGGCGCGGGTGTCGAGCGCCAGGTCGTAGGGGCCGGGGGCGAGCCGGGTGGTGAGGGCGCCGCCCACCTCGAACTCGACCCGCGCCACCGGGCTGTCCCCGGCGGTGGCGGTGGCCGACACCGTCACCAGGCCGCCCACCGGGCCGGCCGGCAGGGCCAGCGCCAGCGCCGGCGGCACGCCGGCGTGCACGTAGGTGAAGGGCGCCGAGCAGGCGGAGAGGTTGCCGGCCAGATCGGTGGCCCGCACCGTGACGCTGGTGGCGGCGTCGGCCGGCACGGTGGCCGTCAGCGAGAAGGTGCCGGCCGGGCCGGCGGCGCCGCTCGCCGCCACCGGGCCGGCGCAGGCGGCGTCGAGGTGCAGGCGCACCGTGGCCCCGGCCTCGGCGGTGCCGCCGAAGATGGGCGTGCGGCTGGCGCTCGGCGACGGGGGGGTGCTGCCGGCGATGACCGGCCGGGCCACGCTGGAGTCCTCCACGTAGACCAGCGGGGGCGAGCAGGCGCCCACGTTGCCGGCCGCGTCCCCGGCGCTGGCCGAGAAGGTGCGGGTGACGTCGTCGTCCACGCCGAGCTCCAGGCTCCAGGCGCCGGCGGCGTCGGCCGGCAGCGTGAAGGTGGGGTCGATGGCGCAGCCGGCGCCCAGGTGCAGCCGGACGGTGGCGCCGGGCTCGGAGAGGCCGGAGAGCGTGATGAGGTTCTGGTTGGCCGGGCCGGTGGGGCCGGCCAGGGTGGGCGCCGGCGGAGGCGTGGAGTCCTCCACGTAGGCGGCGCTGGCCGAGCAGGGGCCGAGGTTGCCGGCGGCGTCGCTGGCGCGGGCCGAGAAGCTGGTGGTGGTGTCGTCGGGCACCGCCACCTGGATGGACCAGAGCCCGGTGCCGGCGGTGGCCGTCATGGTGGCGACCGGGCCCCCGGCGCAGGCCGCCTGGAGGAAGACCGCCACCTGCGACCCCGGCTCGGCCAGGCCCGCCACCAGCGGGGCGTTGTCGTTGGCCGGGGACGGCGGGGCCACCGCCAGCGAGGGCGCGGCGGGCGCGGCGCTGTCCTCCAGGTAGGAGCGGGAGGTGTCGCACGGCGAGGCGTTGCCGGCGGCGTCGAGGGCCTCCACGCCGAAGGTGGTGCGTGTGTTGGCGGGCACGGTCACGGTGGTGGACCAGGCGCCGGTGGCGGGGTGGGCCTGGGTGGTGGCGGCCAGCACCGCCCCGGCGGCCGGGCTGCAGGAGCCGCCGCGGTAGAGGCGGACGGTGGCGCCGGCCTCGGCGGCGCCCGCCAGCAGGGGGACGGTGCCGTTGGCGGGCGAGGCGGGCAGCGGCTCCAGCACCGAGGGCTGCGCCGGCGGCGTGGAGTCCTCCAGGTAGGTGTGGTCGGCGGAGCAGGGGCCGGCGTTGCCGGCGCGGTCCAGCGCGGACACCGAGGTGGTGGTGGCCTGGTCGTCGAGGACGGTGAGGTCGAAGGCCCAGGCGCCGGCGGCGTCGGCGGTGACGGCGCCGGCCGGGGCGCCGGCGCAGGCGGCGGCGGGGTGCACCCGGACGGTGGCGAACGGCTCGGTCACCCCGGTGAGCGGGAGGACGTTCTGGTTGGCGGGCCCGGCGGGGCCGGCCAGGGTGGGGGCGGCCGGGGCGGTCGAGTCCTCCTGGTAGGTGGCGCCGGCGGAGCAGGCGCCGGCGTTGCCGGCGGCGTCGCTGGCGCGGGCCGAGAAGGTGGTGGTGGAGTCGTCGGCCACCGCGGCCTGGACGCTCCAGGCGCCACCGGTGGCCGTCACGGTGGCGAGCGGCGCGCCGGCGCAGCCGGCCTGGGCGAAGAGCGCCACCGCCGCGCCGGCCTCGGCGGCGCCGGACAGGGCCGGCGCGTTGTCGTTGGCGGGGGAGGGTGGGGCCAGCGTCAGCGAGGGCGCGGCCGGCGGGGTGCTGTCCTCCAGGTAGGAGCGCGAGGTGTCGCACGGCGAGGTGTTGCCGGCGGCGTCCAGGGCCTCGACGCCGAAGGTGGTGAGCGCGTCGTCGGGCACCGGCGCCGGCGTGGTCCAGGCGCCGCTGGCCGGGTCGGCCGCCGCGGTGGCCACCAGCGCCGCGCCGGCCAGCGGGCTGCAGCCGCCGCCGGTGTAGACCCGCACGGTGGCGCCGGGCTCGGCCGCGCCGGAGAGCACCGGGGCGTTGTCGTTGGCCGGCGACGGCGCCACCGCGGCCACCGAGGGCCGCGCCGGGGCGGTGGAGTCCTCCAGGTAGCGGTGCTCGGCGGAGCAGGGGCCGGCGTTGCCCGCGGCGTCCACCGCCCGCGCCGAGGTGAGGGTGAGGGCGTCGTCCGGGACCGGCAGCGCGGCGGTCCAGGCGCCGCCGGCGTCGGCGGTCGCCGTGGCGGCCGGGGCGCCGGGGCAGGCGGCGCCGAGGTGCAGGTGGACCGTGGCGAACGGCTCGGCCAGGCCGGCCAGGGCGAGCAGGTTGGCGCTGGAAGGCCCGCTGGGGCCGCCCAGGGTGGCGGCGGGCGGCGGGGTGGAGTCCTCCACGTAGGTGGCGGCGGCCGAGCAGGCGCCCGGGTGGCCGGCGGCGTCGCTGGCGCGGGCCGAGAAGGTGGTGGTGGCGTCGTCCGCCACCGCGGCCTGGATCGACCAGGCCCCGTCGGGCCCGGCGGGCGCCGTGGCCAGGGGGGCGCCGGCGCAGCCGGCCTGGGCGAAGAGCGCCACCAGGGCCAGCGGCTCGGCCTGGCCCGAGAGGACCGGGGCGTTCTGGTTGGCCGGCGAGGCGGGCGAGGCGGTGAGCGACGGCGCAGCGGGCGCGGTGGAGTCCTCCAGGTAGGAGCGGCTCACGTCGCAGGCCGAGCGGTTGCCGGCGGCGTCCACGGCCTCGAGCCCGAAGGTGGTGAGCGCGTCGTCGGGCACGGCCACCGGCGTGGACCAGGCGCCGCCCTGGTCGGCGGCCACGGTGGCGGCCAGCGCCGCGCCGCCCGCCGCGTCGCAGCCGCCGCCGGTGTGGACGCGCACCGTGGCGCCGGGCTCGGCGGTGCCGGCCAGGAGCGGGGCGTTGTCGTCGGCGGGGGAGGCGGGGAGCAGCGCGGCCACCTCGGGTGCGGCCGGGGCCGTCGAGTCCTCCAGGAAGGCGTGCGGGGCGGAGCAGGGGCCGGGGTTGCCGGCCTGGTCCAGAGCGCGGGCCGACCAGGTGGTGAGCGCGTCGGGCGGCGCGGCCACCCCGGCAGCCCAGGCGCCGCCCACCGCCACGCCGGAGGCGACCGCAGCGCCGGCGCAGTCGGCGGCCTGGAAGACCTGCACCGTGGCGCCGGGCTCGGCGGCGCCGGAGAGGGACACCTGGTCGGCGTTGCCGGGGCCGGGGGGGCCGAGCAGGGTCGGCGCGCCGGGAGCGGTGGAGTCCTCCTGGTAGGCCACCGAGGTGGTGGAGCAGGGCGAGGCGCCGCCGGGGCCGGTGGCCCTGGCCCGCAGGACCAGGCTGGTGTCGTCGGCCACCGCGGCGACCACGGCGAAGGCGCCGTCGGCGGCCACCGTGCCGCTGCCCAGCGCCACCCCGGCGCAGGCGGCGTCGGCGAAGAGCTCGAGGGTGGCGCCGGCCGGTCCGGTGCCGGACACCACCGGCGCGTTCTGGTTGGCGGGCGAGGCCGGGGAGACGCCCAGGACCACCGGCATGGCGGCCGGCGGGGTCGAGGCGCCGCCGCCGCAGGCGGCCAGGGTGGAGAGGAGAGCCGCGACCGCGAGATGCCGCATGGTGAACCCCCGCAACAGGTGGCCGGCCCCTGCCGTGCCGGCCGGCCAGGGGCGCGATGGTAGCGCAGCGGCGGGCCGGGTGGGCCGGGTCGGGGGCCGGGGGCCGGGGGCCAAGGGCCAGCCGGGCGCGGAGCCTCCCCCTCACCGGGGAGGGGCGGGTCAGGTGGGGCGGTCCACTTCGCCGGGGAGGATGGGGCGCCGGCGCGCCCGCCGGCGGCGGGTCGGCCGGGAATGGGCTAGAGAGGTCGGGTGACCACCGGGGCGAGCGTGACGACGAGCGAGTGGAGCTGGAAGACCCAGGACGGCCTGGAGATGCTGGGGCGCGACTGGGCGCCCGGCGGCGCGACGCGCGGGCTGGTGGTGCTGGTGCACGGCTTCGACGAGCACACCGGGCGCTACGCCCACGTGGGCCAGGCGCTGGCCGCCGCCGGGTTCGCCGTGAGCGCCTACGACGTGCGGGGCCACGGCGCCTCGGGCGGGCCGCGGGTGGATGTGCCGGCCTACGAGGCGCTGCTCGACGACCTCGGCACCTTCCTGGCGGCCGCCACCACCCGCCACCCGGGGCTGCCGCGCTTCCTCTACGGCCACAGCATGGGCGGCAACCAGGTGCTCACCTTCCTGTTGCGCCGCCGGCCCACCCTGGCCGGCGCGGTGGCCACCAGCCCGTGGCTGGAGCTGGCGGTGACGCCGCCGGCCTGGCAGCTGGCGCTGGCCGGTCTGGCTGCCAAGGTGGTGCCCGGGCTGGCGCTGCCCACCGGCCTCGACGCGTCCGGCATCTCGCGCGACCCGATGGTGGTGCGCGCCTACCAGGCGGACCCGTACGTGCGGGGCCGCATCACGCCGCGCCTGCTCACCGGCGTCCTGCAGGCCGGCCAGTGGGCCCTGGAGCACGCCGGCGCGCTGGGGGTGCCGCTCCTGCTCATGCACGGCGAGGCCGACCGGATCACCTCGCTCGACGCCAGCCGCCGCTTCGCGGCGCGGGCCGGCGGGCTGGTCACCCTCCGCACCTGGCCCGGCGCCTTCCACGAGCTGCACAACGAGCCGGAGCGGGCGGTGGTGCTGCAGGAGGTGGTGGCGTGGCTGGCGGCGAGGGTGGCGCAGGCGTCCGGGTAGGCCGGCGGCGCGCCCACCGGGGCCCACATGGCCGCACCTCGCGCCCCGGCCCGGGCGCCGGCCCCGCCGCAGTTCGCGTATGCTCACCCGACGCGCCGGCCACTCGGGCCGGACCCACCCACGCCGGAGGCCACATGCGCACGCTCAAGCTCGGTCTGCTCTCCCTCGCCCTGCTCGCCCTGCCGGGCGCCGCCCACGCCGGCGGCCTCCTCGCCGAGGTCTCGCTGGGCAGCGGCCTCCGCGCCGGCCTCGGCGACGTGGAGCGCATCCCCACCAACCTGGGCGTGGCGGTGGGCTACGGCTTCACCGACATGCTCAAGCTCGAGATCGGCGCCTTCGCCAACCTGGGCGACGTGCAGGCCTCGGTGAGCGACAGCGGCGCCGACGGCTTCAACGTGGACCTGCGCGGCATGGTGGTGGTCTCGCCGCCGCTCTTCCCGCTCTACCTGCGCGGCATCGTCGGCCTGACCAACCTGAAGGACAACAGCGACCTGACCTACGGCGGCGCGCTGGGCCTGGGCTTCGGCCTCTTCGGCGTGGGGGCCTTCGTGGAGGCCGGCGCCATGCAGCGGAACTACCAGGTGACGGTGTCGCCCGGCCTCACCACCTCCGAGAAGGGCTGGCAGGTCGAGGGGCGCGTCGGCGTGTCGATCGGCTGATCGGCCCGCGCCAGCGCTCCACCGCGCCGCCGCGGCCCCCAGGGCCGTCGGCGGCGCGCGCACGTCGGCGTCCGTCCGGCGGCGGGAGGGGCCCGCGCTGCGGGCGCCTAGCGCAGCCAGGCCGCCGAGAGCGTGAAGGCCCGCTCCCCGGCGGAGCGGGTCACCGCGTCGGCGCGGCCGAGCCGCCAGCGCTGCTCGTAGCCGGCGCCCAGTTCCAGGCCCGGCCGCGGCCGGGCGGTGAGCGCGCCGCGCCACTCCAGCCAGCGGTCGAAGAGGGCCACCGACGGCCTCGCCGCCAGGCGGGCGTCGGGCCGCAGCACGCCCCAGAGCAGGTCGGCCCGCCCGTCGAGCGACGCGGAGAGCGGGCCCCAGCGGCCCGACAGCGAGGCCTGGCCGGCCGCGCCGGCGGCGAAGTGGTAGCCGTAGGCGCGGTGGACGGTGGGCAGGTCGTCCGGCGGCGCGGCGCCGGGCTCGAGCGCCAGGGCCAGCGAGCGCACCCCGCCGAAGGTGGGCGCCGCGGAGGCGGCCAGCGCGAGGTGGGCCAGGCCGCGGGAGCCCCGCAGGGTGGCCGCCAGCCGGGGGAGCTCCACCACCGAGAGCCGATCGAGCGGGCCGCCCAAGCCCCAGGAGTGGGCCCGGTACAGGAACGCGGGCCCCGTCCCGAGGAGCCACTCCAGCCCCTCGGGCCCGGCCGGCCCGTCGGCGAGGGCGCGCCCGTGCAGCGCGGCCAGGTGCACGTGGCTGGTGATGGCCAGGTCGGCGGCCCCGCCCGGCCAGCGGAGCGCGCCGCGCACCTCGAACCCCGAGACCGAGGCGTCGAGCAGCGCCTGGGTGCCCTCGCCGGCCTTGCCCCAGCCCTCGGCGCGCACCAGCTCCCAGCCGCCGACCAGCCGGAGCTCGGGCCGCCAGGTGCGGTTGGCCCGGGCCAGCGCCAGCCCTCCCGACAGCCCCGCGGCCAGCGCGCCGCCGGGCCCGGCGCCGCCAGCGGTCCGGCGGTCGAGCCGGTCGTGCAGCCGCTGCGGCGCGCCCGTGAGCCAGGCGGCCGCCTGGGACCAGCGGCCGCCGCCCTGCGCCGCCAGCCAGTCGGAGAGCTCGCCGAGCGGCGCGCCGATGGCCACGCCCGCGGTGGGGGTGGTGACGAGGTCGTTCGCCGACATCGGCTCGCGCACCTCGATGACCTCCCACACCGTGGAGCCGGCCACCGACCAGAGCGACGCCTCCCAGGCGGCCAGGCCGTTGGAGCGGGCCAGCTGGTAGGAGAGGGCGCCGGAGAGCGGGTGGCCCACGAAGTTGGTGCGGTAGGGGTTGGCGTCGAGGCGGATGCCGTCGAGCTTGGTGCTGTCGCCGCCGGTCGGGGAGGGGTTCACGGCGTAGGAGAGGCCGCCGCCGAGCAGCACCAGGCCGAGCTCGGTGGCGGCGCGCCAGCGGTTGGTGGCGGGCGGCGCGGACTGCCCGGCCGCCAGCGGCTCCTGCGCGTGCGCCGGCCCCGCCGGCAGCGCCAGGAGGAGCCCGAGCGCCAGCGCCGCCCGGGCGGCCGGCCCGGCGCGGCGCCCCGCCGGCTGGCTCACGTGCCGGGCGCCCGCGGCGCCACCGCCACCACCAGCAGGGTCTTCACGCCGCCCGGCAGCCGCACCTCCACCTCGTCGCCGGCGGCGTGGCCGAGCAGGGCCCGCCCGGTGGGCGCGTGCACGCTCAGGGCGCCGCGGCGGGCGTCGGCCTCGTCGGGGCCGACCAGCCGCCAGGTGGTCCGCACGCCAGCCTCGTCCTCGGTGGTGATCCAGCGCCCGAAGGCCGCCACGCCCTCCGGCGCGGCATCGGGCCCGAGCACCGTGAGCGTGGCGAGCGTGGCCTCCAGCCGCGCGGCGCGGGCCGCTCCCTCCGGCGTGGCGCTCGAGCGGGCCGCCTCGAGCTCGCCGCGCAGCGCCGCCTGCCCCTCGGGCGTGACGTAGCGCACCTCGCCCGGGGCCAGCCGCGGGAGGGCGCGCACCAGCGGCGGCTCGTCGGGCGACTCCTCGCTGGTGAAGGCCTTGGACACGCCGGGGAGTGTAGCCGGAAGGCTCGTGGGCCGCCGACCGGCCGTGAGGGCCGGCGGCAGCTCCTCCCTCGGACGGGCCGAGGGCCAAAAAAACCTGCCTTAGAGATGGGTTACGTGCCCCGGTCGAGTCCCCGGACGGTCCGCTCCCCGCCGGCCCGCCGGACGGGCCAGCCGCGGCGCCGGGGCCCGCTCCAGGCACGAGGTGGGGCCGGGCAGGGTGGAATTCGGCCGGTCATTTGGGCCTTCCCCCTCGACATCCCGTGCGCAAGGGAGTAACACCACGCTTCCCCATCCCACCTCCGGGCCGGGACCGAGCGGTGGGTTCACCGCCCGCGAACACGAGAAGAAACGAGACATACTGTAATGGCTACCGGTACCGTGAAGTGGTTCAACGATGCGAAGGGCTTCGGCTTCATCACGCAGGACGGCGGCGGCGATGACGTCTTCTGCCACCACACCGCCATCAAGGCCGACGGGTTCCGCACCCTCGCCGAGGGCCAGAAGGTCGAGTTCGAGGTCAACAAGGGCCCGAAGGGGCTCCAGGCCGCGAACGTTCGCCCCATCTAGCCGCACCGCATCGTTCGATGCAGTTGGAGCCCGGCCTCTCGAGGTCGGGCTTCTTCTTTGCTGAAGTGCCCGTTTTTGCTGGACGACCCGGACGCAGAGGACTGCAGTCCCAACGTAGTCAACCGGTCGGGTCTCTATCCTTCTCGTGCCGCAGGGCGTAAGAACAAGCAAGTCCCGCACCGCATGAGCACACCACGTCCGTTCGCCCCACCGGGGACGGTCGCTTCGTCACGAAAGCGCGTCCCATGAGCGAACTGCAGAACGGTACCCTGGTGAAGCACGTCTCCCTCGGCATCGGCCGGGTCGTCGCCGTCGAGGAGAACGCCGTCCACGTCTTCTTCCCCGACAGCGACAAGCGGTTCGCCGCCAAGCTCCGGCTGCCCGCGGCGCGGGCCATGCTGCGCACCGAGGGGCTGGAGCCCAACGGCTGGCTGGAGGGGCTCTCGGGCTTCTCGCTCGACGCCACCACCGGCCGGTACGCGCTGGTGGCCACCTGGATGACCCACGACCAGGCGGTGGAGCAGTTCCTCTCCATCCACCCCAAGGGGTTCGCCGGCATGGCCGCGCCCGCCGCTGGCCGGGCCAAGGAGGCGCGGCCGACCCGCTGGCGCGCCGCGCACGACGCCTGGGAGAAGAAGCTCGGCGCCGTCGAGGCGGCCCGGCTGATCTCCGAGGACCTCATCCCCACCCTGGTGAAGCGGCTCCTCGACGTCGAGAAGCTGGTGGCGCCCCTCCACCCCCCGGCGGACGTCGGGGCGCTCGAGGCGGCGCTGGCCGACGAGGAGCGCGCCCGTCCCTTCCTGGTGGCCCTGGTGGAGCTGCTCTCGGTGCCGTCGCCCAGCAAGGCGCGCTTCGAGACCCTGTTCATCGCGGCCCAGAGCCTGCCGGTGGAGCCGGCCCAGCAGTGGCTGGTGGCCACCCTCTTCCCATTCA
The DNA here is from genome assembly GCA_016718565.1 of Anaeromyxobacter sp. Taxonomy (NCBI): domain Bacteria; kingdom Pseudomonadati; phylum Myxococcota; class Myxococcia; order Myxococcales; family Anaeromyxobacteraceae; genus Anaeromyxobacter; species Anaeromyxobacter sp. The sequence continues at coordinate 1,331,889 of JADKCZ010000001.1, forward strand.
TCGCCATGCCGGAGCGCCAGGTGCTGATGCGGCCGCGCGCCACCTGCCTGGCCGCCGACCGGCTCGGCAGCGACATCCGTTACCAGTCCACCCCGAACTGGGCCAGCTACTCGGCCCTGCGCAGCCTGGCCACCCAGATGCTGACCCGGCTCGAGCCGGAGGGGGCCAAGGACTTCATCGACGTGGAGGCCTTCCTGCACGTCATCGCCACCAACCGCCGCCCGGCGGCCGGCGCCGAGCGCGTCCGCGCCTCCGCCGGGTAGCGGCCCGGCCGGCCCACCAGGGCCGGCGGCCCACCGAAGACACCGCGGCCCCGGGCGCTCATGCGCTCGGGGCCGTGGCACGTCGGAGGCGGAGGGCGGGGGGATCAGGCGCCGACGAAGGCCGCGGTGAGCCGCTTCCAGCCCATCTCGCCGACCAGGCTGGGGGCCGGGGCCACCAGGTGACCGCCGTCGGCCGCGGCGAAGCCCAGCTCGTCCTCCATGAAGCGGGTCCAGCGGGCCGACTCGGCGCGCATGAACCGCTCGGCGCGCTCGCCGCGGGGCAGGTCGGCGTAGGCCTCGTTGGACGGGGCCATGGCCACCACCCAGCCGCGCCCGTAGCCTTCGCGCTTCACCAGCATCGGATCGCGCAGGGCGGCGCGGTTCACGCCCGCCACCGTGCCGCTCACCGGCGACGGGATGACCAGGCTGCGGCTGCCGGCGTACAGGGTGGCCAGCGGCTCGCCGCGCTCGATGCGGGTGCCGGGCCGCGGCACCTCGAGGCCGGTCACGCTCGGCATGAGCCGGAGGGCCAGGTCGTCGAGGCCCACCGCCAGCGTCCCGCCCTGCCGGCGGGCCAGCCAGGTGTGGGTCGGCGCGTACCAGAGGTCGGGCCGGAACACGAAGCCGGCCACGTCGCGCAGCCCGAGCTGGCGGCGCTTCAGCTCCTCGGCGGCGCGCATGGTGAGCGCCATCAGCATGACCGGGAGGGAGAGGACCAGGATGACGCCGAGGACCAGCGCGCCACGGGCCGCCACGCCGACGATGAAGGTTCCGACTGCTTCGAGGATCTGGATGATGGCCGTCATGGCGCCCTCCGCTGTGGGGTCTGGCCCCGTGAATCGTCGAAACCTCTCCTTCGCAAGAGCCGCACCAACCCGCGGCCGCGGCGCCCATTGGGGCGCAAGTGGGCGTGAGTGCTGGCGGTCGCCCCGCGCCGGCTCCCATCGCCGGCGCCTCGTCCCGCCGGGGTGTCGAGGAGTTCCTCAACACCGCTCAACACCTCGCCGGCGCGCCCGGGTGGCCGGGCGGGTCGGTGTGGAGAAGCTCCACGGACGCAGCGTGCGAGGAGGCGCGCGCCTGGTCGCAGCCCTTGCCCCGGCCGGGGCGCCTGGCGACCTCTCCCGGTTGGCCGCTCGGTCCCGAGCCTCGGTACCTCGCTCGAGCCGCTGGGCCGCGCGGCGCGCTGCGCCCGCCACCTGCGCGCTGGCGCACCGGGTCCCCGCGTCGCCTCCGGCGTGGTGCGCCAACTCGCCGCCGTGGACGGCCCCTGGAACGCGCCTATCCTGAGGAGGCATGACGCGACTGCCCCGCTGAATCCCGCAACACCGGGCACCGCTGCCAAGAGCCACGTTCCGGGAGGGGACCATGGCGAACGGCGCGAAGCAGACCACCACCACGACGAGCGGCGCCAGGGCGCCTGGCCTCTACGCCAGCGTGGGCTACCAGGTGCCGTGGCTGGAGCGGCTCTCGACCCGCCTGCTGGCCTTCCTGGCGGTGGCGGTGCTGGTGGCGGTGGCGGCGCTCTTCGCGGCGGAGACCCGGGTGGAGGCGCAGCTGCGCGAGCAGGTGGCCGCCGAGCTCGAGCTGGTGAGCCGCACCACCCTGGGCGCGCTGCACCGCGCCATGCTGCACGACCGCCGCGCCGACGCCTACCAGATCATGCGGGACGTGGCGCGCCAGCCGGGCATGGAGGCGCTGCGGCTCATGGACGCCGAGGGGCGCGTCACCTTCTCCACCGAGCCGGCCGAGATCGGCACCGTCATGGACCGGACCGCCCCGGCCTGCGCCGGCTGCCACACCGGCCGCACCCCGCCGCGCCAGGCCGACCTGGCCGCGCGCAGCCGGGTCTTCGAGGGGCGCTCCGGCCGGGTGCTGGCCACGGTGACGGCCATCCAGAACGACGCCTCCTGCGCCACCGCCGACTGCCACGCCCACCCGGCCAGCCAGACGGTGCTGGGCGTGCTCGACGTCGGCATCTCGCTGGCCTCGCTCGACGCCACCACCTCCGCCTTCCGCTGGCGCTCGCTGGTGGGGTCGGCGCTGGTGGCGGCGCTGCTGGGCCTGGCCTTCTGGGTCTTCGCCCGGCGCCACGTGGTGCAGCCGGTGGGGGCGCTGGTGGCCGCGGCGCACCGGGTGGCCCGCGAGGATCTGGACGCCGAGGTGCCGGAGACCTTCGCCGGCGAGCTCGGCCTGCTGGGCGCCACCTTCAACGAGATGACCCGCTCGCTCAGGCAGGCCCGCGGCGAGGTGCAGGCGCTGCTCGAGGGGCTGGAGCGCCAGGTGGAGGAGCGCACCGGGGCGCTGGTGGCGGCGCGCGACGAGCTGGTGCGCACCGAGCGGCTGGCCTCGGTGGGCAAGCTGGCCGCCTCCATCGCCCATGAGATCAACAACCCCATCTCGGGGATCATGACCTTCGCCCGGCTCATCAGCCGGACCCTGGAGGCCGGTGTCCCCGACGAGGCCACCCGGCGCACCCTGCTCCGCAACCTGGCGCTGGTGCAGCGCGAGAGCGAGCGCTGCAGCGACATCGTGCGCAACCTGCTCGACTTCGCCCACGAGCGGCCGCTGCTGGAGGACGACCTGTCGGTCAACGCCGTGGTGGAGGACGCGCTGCACCTGGTGGCCAGCCAGTTCACCATCCAGGGCACCCGGGTGGTGAAGCGGCTGGCCGAGCTGCCCCGCACCCGGGGCGACTTCGCCCAGCTCCGCCAGGCCTGCGTCAACCTGCTCATGAACGCCGCCGAGGCCATGCCGTTCGAGGGGACGCTGACGGTGGAGACCGCGCTGGCCGAGGACGGCGCCGCCGTGGAGATCGCGGTCGCCGACACCGGCCCGGGCATCCCGGCCGAGCAGCAGGGGCGGGTCTTCGACCCCTTCTTCAGCACCAAGGAGAAGGCCTCGGGGCTGGGGCTCTCGGTGGTGCACGGCATCCTGACCCACCACGGCGGGTCGGTCCGGCTGGTGAGCCAGCCAGGGCAGGGCACCCGGGTGATCCTGCGGCTCCCGGTGTCGCGCCGGGAGGGTGGTCCGGCCGGTGGGTGACGGGGAGACATGGAGCCCATCTTCCTCTGGTGGATCGGCGAGGGCCCGGCGCAGGCCGGCCTGCTGGAGCACGTCCGGCTCCACCTGGCGGCCGCCTTCCAGCGGCCGGCGCTGCCGTGGGACGGGCCGGAGCGCCCGGCCGGGGCCCTCGACCCGCGCCGCGGGCAGCACGCCACCTCCGTCATCCTCACCTGGCTGCTGCAGGCCGGGCCACCGGCCGGAAAGGTGCTGGCGGTGACCGACCAGGACCTCTTCATCCCCATCCTCACCTACGTCTTCGGCGAGGCGCAGCTGGGCGGGCGGGCGGCGGTCTGCTCCACGGCCCGGCTGGCGGAGGGCGTGGCGCTGGCCGGGCCGCGCCTGCTGGTGGAGCGGCTGGCCAAGGAGGCGGTCCACGAGGTGGGCCACGCCTTCGGCCTGCGCCACTGCGACACCCTCGGCTGCGTCATGGGCCGGTCGCCCGGCGTGGCCGGCGTCGACCAGAAATCACACCAGCTGTGCACGACGTGCCGGCGGCGCCTCGAGGAGCCGCCGGCCAGGAGGCCCCATGTCCGGTGAGCGCATCAAGATCCTGGTGGTGGACGACGAGGAGATCGTCCGCGAGTCGCTGGGGGGCTGGCTGGAGAAGGACGGGTACCTGGTGGAGGTCGCCGCCGACGGCCCGAGCGCCCTGGCCCGGCTGCAGGCCGAGCCGCGCGCCGTGCTGGTGGCCGACCTGAAGATGCCGGGCATGGACGGGCTGCAGCTGCTGGAGCAGGCCAAGCGCATCCAGCCCGACCTGGCGGTGGTCATCATGACCGCCTACGCCACCGTGGACACCGCCGTCTCCGCCATGAAGCTGGGCGCCTACGACTACCTCATGAAGCCCTTCGACCCGGAGGAGCTGTCGCTCATGATGCAGAAGATCACGGCCCAGCAGGCGCTCATCCGCGAGAACGCCGTGCTGCGGCAGGCGCTCAAGAAGGACCAGGGCTTCCGCGACCTGGTCTCCAGGAGCCCGGGCATGCAGGCGGTCTTCGAGATGGCGCGCTCGGCGGCGCGCACCAGCTCCACCGTCCTGATCCTGGGCGAGTCGGGCACCGGCAAGGAGGTGCTGGCCCGCGCCATCCACGCCGAGAGCCCTCGCGCCGCCAAGGCCTTCGTGGCGGTCTCCTGCGCCTCCCTCACCGAGAGCCTGCTGGAGTCGGAGCTCTTCGGCCACGAGCGCGGCGCCTTCACCGGCGCCAACGCCCGCCACAAGGGGAAGTTCGAGGCGGCCCACGGCGGCACGCTGTTCCTCGACGAGATCGGCGACATCGGCCCCAAGCTGCAGCTCGACCTGCTGCGGGTGCTGGAGGAGCGCAAGTTCCACCGCATCGGCGGCAACGACCTCATCGAGGTGGACGTGCGCATCGTGGCCGCCACCAACCGCGACCTGAAGAAGGCGGTGGCGTCGGGCGCCTTCCGCGAGGACCTCTTCTACCGGCTGGACGTCGTCGTGCTGTCGCTGCCGCCGCTGCGCCAGCGCAAGGAGGACATCCCGCTGCTGGCCGAGCGCTTCCTGGAGCGCCTCTCGGTGGAGATGATGAAGCCCATCGAGGGGCTCTCGGCCGAGGCCATGGAGGGGCTGCTCTCCTACGCCTGGCCCGGCAACGTGCGCGAGCTGCGCAACGCCCTGGAGCGGGCCGCGGTGGTGGCGCGCACCCCGGTGCTGCAGCTCTCGGACCTGGGCCTGCCCGCCCGGGCCGAGCCGGGGCCGGCCGCGCCCGCCGGGGGCGCGCTGCCCTCGCTGGACGCCGTGGAGCGGCGCCACATCGCCGCGGTGCTGTCCTCCACCGGCGGCAACGTCAGCCAGGCGGCCCGGGTCCTCGACATCGACCGCGTCACCCTCTACAGCCGGATGCGGAAGTACGGCCTCAAGCGGGACGGCGAAGAGGACGACACCGACCCCGGGCACCACCAGCACTCCTGAAGCGGCCGGGCGCCGGCGCACCGGCGCCCCCCTCCACACCACTTCACCACTGGTGAGCTTCGCCGCGCGGCAGGACGCCGCGCTGTAGAGCGGTGGTGAGAACCTCAACGCGAATTCTCAACGGCGCGGCGTCGCGCCGCGCCACCGCCCAGCCGGACCTCCACTGGTTCCGGGCGGTTGCGCCTCGTGGACGGGCCTCGGCGGGGTGGCCCCGTCCTCGCATGGCTCACCGCATGGGAGGACGGCACATGACCTGCCCGTACCTGAAAGAGGTCGCGATGGTGTTCTGCCGGGCCTGTCCCGTGAAGAAGCTGGTCCCCATCGACCACGTCACCACCGCCAGCCGCTGCGAGGGCGAGGCGTTCAAGACCTGCCCCCTCTTCCGGGAGGCGATGGCGCGCACCTACGGCGCGGCCCTCGAGGAGGACGGGCTGGAGCCGCCGGCCAGCCCGGCCGGCACCGACCAGCGACACCCGCAGGATCAGGGGAGGCACACATGAGGCTCGGACGCAGAGGATTCCTCCGGATGGCCGGCGTCACCGCCGGGACCGGCCTGCTGGCCGCCACGCGGGCCCAGGCCAAGGTCCCCCAGGCCACCGAGGAGGACACGCTGCCCGGCGTGCTGGTGGACACCACCCGCTGCGTCGGCTGCCGCGCCTGCGAGGCGGCCTGCGCCGAGACCAACCAGCTGCCGGCGCCGCCGGAGGGCGACGAGGTGATGAAGACCCGCCGCGACATGAGCCAGACCGCCTTCACGGTGGTCAACCGGGCCGACGCCCCGGGCGGCGGCGATCGCTTCGGCAAGAAGCAGTGCCTGCACTGCCTGGCCCCGGCCTGCGCCTCGGCCTGCCCGGTGCGGGCGCTCGACAAGCAGCCCACCGGCCCGGTCACCTACGACGCCTCCAAGTGCATGGGCTGCCGCTACTGCATGGTGGCCTGCCCGTTCGACGTGCCCAAGTACGAGTACGAGGCCCTGGCGCCGCGGGTGCGCAAGTGCACCTTCTGCGCCGAGCGCCAGGCCGAGGGGCTGCCGCCGGCCTGCGTCGACGCCTGCCCGTCGGGCGCGCTCACCTTCGGCAAGCGGCACGTGCTGCTGGAGGAGGCCAAGCGGCGCATCTACTCGGAGCCCGAGCGCTTCGTGCACCGCGTCTACGGCGAGCGCGAGGCCGGCGGCACCAGCTTCATGTACATCTCCGACGTCCCCTTCGAGGCGCTGGCGCTGCCGGCCGGCGTCCCCGAGAAGCCCTACCCGTCGCTGGTGGCCGGGGCGCTGGGCGCGCCGCCGCTGGTGATGACGCTCTGGCCACCGCTGCTGATGGGGCTGTACGCCTTCTCCAAGCGCCGCGACGAGGTCGCGGCCGGCGAGCAGGGCCACGACCAGGAGGATCACCATGGCTAGCGCGCACGCCGGCGCCCTCGGGCAGCCGTCCTTCTTCCGGGAGAAGATCCTGCTGGGCATGAGCCTGCCGGAGTACCTCCGCTCGCTGATCACCCCGTTCAACCTGGTGGCCGCCGCCATCCTGGCGGTGGGCGTGCCCAGCCTGATCTACCGCTTCGCCGCCGGCCTGGGCGCCAGCACCAACCTCTCGCAGGCCTACCCCTGGGGCCTGTGGATCGGCTTCGACATGATGACCGGCGTGGTGCTGGCCGCCGGTGGCTTCACCATCGGCGCCTCGGTCCAGCTGCTCGGCCTCAAGCAGTTCCACGCCATCGAGCGGCCGGCCATCCTGACCGCCTTCATCGGCTACATCATGGCGGTGGTGGGGCTGCTGGCCGACCTGGGCCGCCCCTGGAACATCGTCATGGCGCTGGTCAACGCCGGCGCGGCCTCGGCCCTCTTCGAGATCGCCTGGTGCGTCATGTGCTACACGACCGTGCTGCTGCTGGAGTTCACGGTCCCGTTCTTCGAGTGGCTGGGCTGGCGGCGGCTGCACGCGGTGCTGAAGAAGGCGCTGCTGGGCCTGACGGTGCTGTCGGTGATGTTCTCCACCATGCACCAGTCGGCGCTGGGCTCGCTCTTCCTGCTGGCGCCCACCAAGCTCCACCCGCTCTGGTACACGCCCTTCATCTTCATCTTCTTCTTCATCAGCGCCATCCTGGCCGGCATCTCCATGGTGATCGTGGAGAGCGCCCTCTCCCACAAGGTCTTCGCCCGCCGCATGGAGGGGCAGCCGCACGTGGACGTGGCCGCCATCACGGTCGGCCTGGGCAAGGCCGGCGCCATCGTGGCCTTCGCCTACTTCTTCCTGAAGCTGCAGGGGGTCATCGACGGGCACGCCTGGGGCTACCTGCTGACCGGCTACGGCGCGCTCTTCCTGGTGGAGACGGTGGGGCTGGTGCTGGTGCCGTCGCTGCTCTTCGCCTGGGGCGCGCGCCACGGGAAGGTGGGGCACATCCGGGTGGCCGCCACCCTCACCCTGGTGGGCATCGTCCTCAACCGGCTCAACGTCTCCATCTTCGCCTTCAACTGGCAGCACCCGGTCCGCTACGTGCCGAGCTGGATGGAGCTGGCCGTGTCGCTGACCCTGGTCACGGTGGGCGTCCTGGCCTTCCGCTGGATCTGCAACCGCATGCCGATCCTCTTCGAGGACCCGGCCTTCTCACACGACGAGTGACGGAGACGCCATGACGACCCACGAGTTCCTCGGCATCTACGACGCCAAGGTCATGGAGTACCTGCTGGCGGTCTGCTACCTGCTGCTCTTCGTCCCCATGTGGCGCTATGTGCAGGCCGGCCGCCCGCTGGAGGCGCGGGCCGGCGCCGCGGTGGGCGCGGGCCTGGGGCTCGGGCTGGCCCCGGCCCTGGCGGCCCCGGCCGCGGTGGCGGCCGGCTGGTTCCACGCCCCGGCCGGCGTGGAGCTGCACCCGGGCCACGCCTGGGCCCGCCTGGAGGGCGACGGCCTGGTGACGGTGGGGCTGGACGACTTCGCCCAGAAGCTGGTGGACCCGGAGCGGCTGGTGCTGCCGCGCGCCGGCGACGAGGTGCTGCAGGGCCGGCCGGCCTTCGCGGTGGGCGATCAGGTGCTGACCGTCCCCATGCTCTCGCCGGTGGACGGCACGGTGGTGGCGGTCAACACCGCGGCGCGGGACCGGCCGGAGGCGCTGCGCGACCCCTACGGCGCGGGCTGGCTCTTCAAGGTGCGGGCGCCCCACCTGGAGGAGAACCGCCGCCAGCTCTTCTCGGGCGAGCGCGCCGGCCAGTGGCTGGAGCGGACCGCCGAGGCCCTCAGCCTGCGCATGAGCCCGGCGCTGGGGCACGTCCTGCAGGACGGCGGCACGCCCGTCCCGGGCATCGCCAGGGCGCTGGCCGGTGAGCGCTGGGCCGACCTGGCGCGCCACTTCCTCCTCACCGAGCGGAGCGAGCCGTGACCGCCCGGCTGCCGCGGCTGCTCCTGCTGGTCGCGCTCCTGGGATCGGGGGCGGCGCTGGCCGACCTGCCCAACCTGCCCGGCGAGCTCAGCCTGCCGCGCGGCGCCGACAGCCCCGGGGCGGTGGCCTTCCGCCACGAGAGCCACGTGGACGCCGACCACCCGGCCTGCCTGGCCTGCCACCCCACCCGGTTCAGCATCCTGCGGCGGGCCGCGGCGGGCGAGGTGCGCCCCCAGATCACGCACGCCGCCATGGAGCAGGGGCGCGCCTGCGGCGCCTGCCACGGCAAGGCCGCCTTCGGCTTCGAGGACTGCGGCATGTGCCACGCCCAGTGACCCCGGCCGCCCCGGGCGCCCGCCGCTCCCCTCTAGGCCCCACCGGCCGGGGGCGGGGCGGCGGGCGGCGTCTCGCCCGCGGGGGGCGGAGGCGCCGCCGCCGGCGAGACGGGCAGCCGCAGCGTGAAGGTGGTGCCGCGCCCCGGCTCGCTCTCCACCGTCACGGTGCCGCCGTGCCGCTGGACGATGCCGTAGACCACCGAGAGCCCCAGGCCGGTGCCCATCTCCTTGGTGGTGAAGAACGGGTCGAAGATCTTGGAGCGGATCTCCGGCGGGATGCCCGGGCCGTCGTCGGTGATGGCGATCTCCACCGAGCGGCCGTCCTCCAGGGCGCGGGTCAGCACGGTCAGGTGCCCGCCCTTGCCCATGGCCTCCATGGCGTTGAGCGCCAGGTTGACGAAGGCCTGCCGCAGCTCGCCGAAGTCGGCGTGCACCGGCGGCAGCCGGGCCAGCCGGGTCTCCACCGTGTGGCCCTGCAGCGCCAGCTGGTGGCCGATGAGCTGCAGCGACTCCCTGACCACCTTGTCCAGCTCCACGTCCTTGAGCTGGAGGGGGCGCGCCCTCGCGAAGTCGAGCAGGTTCCGGACGATGGCGCTGCAGCGCTCGGCCTCGCGCTGCACCATGGACAGCCGCTTCACCATCGAGCGCCGGCGCGCCTCGTCCGGCACGTCGGTCTCGGCCTCGCGCGCCACCAGCTTGGCGTAGGTGAGGATGCCGGCCAGCGGGTTGTTGATCTCGTGGGCGATGGAGGCGGAGAGCTGGCCCAGCGAGGAGAGCTTCTCCGACTGCACCAGCGCGGCGTGGGCCCGCGTCAGCTCGGCGGTGCGCTCCGCCACCGTCCGCTCCAGCCCCTGGTTGAGTCGCCGCAGGTCCTCCTCCGAGCGGCGCAGGCTGCGCGTCATCTCGTTGAACGAGGAGGCCAGGCCGCCCAGCTCGCCGCCGGTGAGCACCGGGATCTCGAGGTCGAGCTCGTCGCGGGCCACCCGCCGGGTGCCCTCCACCAGGGCCGCCACCGGCAGGATGACCCGGCGGCGCGCGTAGACCAGCAGCAGGCCGCCGGTGAAGAGCATCCCCAGCGCCGCCACCCCCAGGCCGCGGGTGCGGAAGGTGGCCAGGCGGCGGTCGGCGTCCTCCAGCGACACGGTCACGTCGATGAGCCCCAGCACCTGGGCGCCGCGCGGGTGGTGGTGGCAGGCGCCGCTGGCGCAGCGGGCGTCGTTGTAGATGGGGCTGATGAGCTCCACGGCCCGGTGGCCGCGCTCCACCACCACCTGGCTGCGCGCCGCCAGCGACGGGTGCGAGGGCGGGGTGGCGTGGGCGTGGCAGGTGCGGCAGGTGCCCGCCTGGCGGTCCAGCACCTGGCCCACCTCGGCGCGGACGGTGGAGTAGGTCACCAGCCCGGCCTTGTTGATCATGCGCACCCGGTCGATGCCGGGCTGGCGGCCGATGGCCTCCATGATGCCGTAGGCGTCCTGGCGCTGGTCCTCCAGCATGGCCCGGCTGGTGGCGCTGCCGATGGTCTCGCTGAAGAGGACGGCGCCGGCCACGCCCTGGGCCAGCATGACGTCGCGCACGCCGCGCTCCACCGCCGCGTAGGCCACCAGGGCCACCAGCAGCACCACGGTGGTCAGGCCGACCAGCTGGGTCGAGAGCCGCTGGTGCCACGGCACCAGCGCCGGCCGTGGCATGACCGGCCTCGGGTCCGGGGTGTTCGGTGCGCCCATGGCCCCCTCCAGAAGGTCTCGCGAGCCGCCGGGGGGACGCTAGCACCGCTGGGGTGCGCCGGGTGGGCGCCGGCCCGGCCCGCGGCGACGTGGCGCACGTCCGGGCGGGACCCGGGGCGTGCCGGACTGGTCGGTCTGGTGGGTGCGGTGGTGCGGCCGGCCTCAGCGGACCTTGCGCCAGGTGGCCTCGGCGGCGCTGCGGGCCACGTGCACGGAGTCGCTGGCGCTGCCCAGGTGCTCGTGGCGGGTGCCGTCCGGCAGCAGGCAGCGGCTCAGCCACCCGTGCGCCCCGGCGAGCACCTCGAGGCGGGGCAGGGAGAAGGTGCTGGCGGCGTCGGAGCCGTCGACGTTCTTGGCCCAGCCGGCCGCGGTCCTGGCCCAGCCGACGGGGGCCAGCTCCCTCGCGGGGCGAGCCTCGTCCTGCGGCGCCGCGGGCCAAGCCGCCTCGACCAGCGTCCCCTCGACCAGCGTGCCCGCCTCGACGAGCGTCCCCTCGACCGGCGTCCCCACCTCGACGAGCGTCCCGTCGACCGACCGACCTTCGGCCGTCGTACCCTCGGCCAGCTCGTTCACACCGTCGTCCGTCGTCATGGGGTGCCTCGACGCTCCGGCGAGACGCTGCGACCGAGGCCTCGGTGCGGGGGAGCGCCGAAGGAGGCCAGGTCCGAACCGATCGCCTCCGGCGGACGCGACAGGTGGAGACCGCCCCTACCATATCGCCGGCGGGCCTCCCGGGCCCGGGTATCACTGGCTGCCGCCGGGGAGGCGCCCCGGGCGTGAACGGCCGCGGCGCAGGGGCGCAGCCGTCAGGCCGGGCGGAGCGGCGGCGCGGGCCTCGGGCCGGCGCTGGCCCTGGCGAGGGCCGCCAGGCAGGCGTCGCAGGTCACGCCGGCGGGATCATCCGTCCAGCCAGAGGAGAGGGAGCCCCAGGCGCCGCACAGCGGCAAGGTGACGCCGCGGCCGGTGGAGCAGTCGAAGTGGATGGGGCGCATGGAGCCTCGTGCGGGCACAGGATGGCCGGGAGGGCCGCGGCGCCGCCCCAGATCCCTACCGGGGCGAGGGCCGGTGCGCCGCGCCACCGGCGGCCGCACGGACCGGAAACACGCCGGTCGTGGCCAGGAGAGGCTCGACGGGCGAGCGGGGTGATCGCGAATCGTGCCCGATCGTCTAGACTCGCGGGATACGGGCTCCACCCCGGCTGCTCCCAGGCCGTGCTGCGAGCAGCGCACCGGTCGTGACGAGGCACCATGCCAGGCAGGAAGGCTCGCCCCAGGACGCCCAGGAAGGCAGCCGCCCGGAGCCCGGGGAAGGCCGCACGTCGGCCAGCGCCAGCGGTCTCGGTCCGTCCGGCCATCCGGCCGGCGGTCAGACCGGCGGTCCGACCGGCGGCCGTGGCGCCGGCCGTGGCGTCGGTGGCCCCGCAGTCCGGCCAGGCCCCTGGCCCCATCATCGTCGGCCTGGGCGCCTCGGCCGGCGGCCTCAACGCCCTGGAGCAGTTCTTCGCCAACACGCCGCCCGGCCTCGGCCTGGCCTACGTGGTGGTGCAGCACCTGGATCCCGAGCACGTCAGCGCCCTGGTGCCGCTCCTGCAGCGGATCTCCCGGCTCCCGGTCGTCGAGGCCACCGACGGGATGACGGCGCAGGCCGACGTGGTGCACGTCATCCCGCCCAACCGCGAGCTGGCGATCGCCGGAGGCGTCCTGGCCCTGACCCTGCCGAGCGCGCCGCGCGGGCAGCGCATGGCGGTGGACGGCTTCCTCGGCTCGCTGGCCAGGGACCAGGGCGGCGAGGCGGTGGGGGTGATCCTCTCCGGCACCGGCTCCGATGGGGCGCACGGCCTCCTCGCGATCCACCAGGCCGGCGGCCTCTGCCTGGTGCAGGCGCCGCCCTCGGCCCGCTTCGACGGCATGCCGCTGGCGGCCCTGGCCGCGGTGCCCGCCAGCCTGGTGGCCCCGGCCGACCGGCTCCCCGCTGCCCTGGCCGGCGCCCTCGAGCTGCGCGGGCCCGGCGGGCCCACCCGCCCGTCCGGCCTGCCGCGGGCCGCGCCGTCCAGCCCGCCGCCGGCCGCGGCGGGCGCCCTGGACCGCGTCCTGGCCACCCTGCGCACCGCCACCGGCCGCGACTTCTCCAGGTACAAGCGCAGCTCGGTGGCCCGGCGCGTCGAGCGGCGCATGGCCGCCAACGCCATCGGCGACCTCGAGGTCTACGCCCGCCACCTGCGGGAGCACCCCGCCGAGGTGAAGACCCTCTTCCAGGACCTCCTCATCAACGTCACCGGCTTCTTCCGCGACCCCCAGGCCTTCCAGGCGCTGCAGGACCAGGCCCTGGAGAAGCTGGTCATGGGCAAGGCCGCCGGCGAGGTGGTGCGGGTGTGGGTGGCCGGCTGCGCCTCCGGCGAGGAGGCCTACTCCATCGCCATCCTGCTGCGTGAGGTGCTGGACCGGACGCAGCGCGAGCTGAAGGTGCAGGTCTACGCCACCGACCTCGACGGGGACGCCATCGCCGCGGCGCGGGCCGGCGTCTACCCGGGCAGCATCCAGGCCGACGTCTCGCCCGAGCGGCTGCGCCGCTTCTTCGTGGCGGAGGGCGCCGGGTACCGGGTCAAGAAGGAGATCCGCGAGCAGGTGGTGTTCGCGGTCCACGACCTCCTCAAGGACCCGCCCTTCACCCGGCTGGACCTGCTGAGCTGCCGCAACGTCTTCATCTACCTGGAGTCGGCGCTGCAGTCCCGCCTCCTGGACCTGTTCCACTACGCCCTCCGGCCGGGCGGGGTGCTGTTCCTCTCGCCGGCCGAGGGCCTGGGCGACCGGGCCGACCTGTTCACCCCCCTCGACCGGAAGTGGCGGCTCTTCCGGGCCAGGCGCGGCATGGCCTCCGCCGGCGCCGTCCTGACCAGCGGGCTGGCGTGGGTGCGCCACCCCGGGAGCGAGACCATGCGCAAGACCCAGCCCGGCGACTTCGCCGAGATGACCCGGCGCCTGCTGCTGGCCAGCTACGCGCCCGCCTCGGTGCTGACCGACCGGGAGGGCACCATCCTCTTCGTGCACGGCGACACCGGCCCCTACCTGCGGCCGGCGCCTGGCCAGCCCACCCTGAGCGTGGCCGAGATGGCGCGGGAGGGGCTGCAGCTGGAGGTGCGCGCCGCCCTGCGCCGCGCCGGGAACACCGGCAAGGCGGTGCGCCGGCCCGGCATCCCGGTCCGGTGGCACGGGGCCACCCAGACCGTGGACCTGACGGTGCGGCCGGTGGCCACCCCGGCGGGCGCCCCGCCGCTGCTGCTGGTGACCTTCCAGGAGGCCCGGGCGGCGGCGCCCACCAAGGCCGCCGGCGCCAAGGGCGGCCGGCGCGCCGCCGGCCAGGACCGCTCCCAGGAGCTGGCCCGCGCCCTGGCCGCCACCCGGGAGAGCCTGCAGGCCACCATCGAGGAGCAGCAGACCTCCCAGGAGGAGCTGCAGGCCTCCAACGAGGAGCTGCAGTCCACCAACGAGGAGGTCCAGGCCAGCAACGAGGAGCTGGAGACCGCCAAGGAGGAGCTGCAGTCGGTCAACGAGGAGCTCACCACCGTCAACGCCGAGCTCCAGGCCAAGGTGGAGCAGCTGACCGGGATGCAGGACGACCTGAAGAACCTGTTCGAGGCCATCAGCGTCGCCACGGTCTTCCTGGACGAGCGGCTGCGGGTCAAGCGGTTCTCGCGGGAGGCCTGCCGCCTCTACCGCCTGGCGGCCGGCGACGTGGGCCGCCCCCTGGTGGACCTCAAGTCCAACCTGGTGGACCACGACCTGCTGGCCGAGGCCCAGCTGGTGCTCGACACCCTGGTGCCGGTGGAGCGGGAGGTGCGCACCACCGCCGGCGCCTGGTACCTGGCGCGGCTGGTCCCCTACCGGACGGTGGATGGCGTCATCCGCGGGGTGGTGCTGACCTTCACCGACATCAGCGGCCGGGTGGCGGCCGAGGCCGCCGCCCGGGTCGAGCGGGAGCTGGCCGAGCGGGTGATGGCCTCGGTGCGCGAGCCGCTGCTGGTCCTCGACGCCGGCCTGCGGGTGGTCACCGCCAGCCCGTCCTTCCACCGGGCCTTCGGCACCACGCCGCCGGCCGTGGCCGGCCGGCACGTCTACGAGCTGGCCGAGCGGCGCTGGGATCTCCCGGCGCTCCGGGAGCTGCTGGAGCGGGTCCTGCCGCACCAGGAGTCCTTCGAGGGCTTCGAGGTGAAGGCCGCCTTCGCCGACGGCGCGCCCCACACCATGCGCCTCGACGCCCGGCGCATCTCCGGGGGCGCCGGGGCCATCGAGCTCATCCTGCTGGGGTTCAGCCTGGAGCCGCGGGCGGCCGGCGCCGCCGCAGCGATCAAGCCCGCGGCCGGGTTCTCGCCAGGGGCCTGACCGGCGCCGCGCGCCCCCGGGATCGACGCCCGGGGGCCCGCCGCGTCGCCGGCCAGCCGCGCAGGCCGCCGCCTCAGTGCTTCAGGTCGTCGTCGGTGAAGGAGGAGACGAACTTGTCCACCTGCTTCTCCGCCGCGTCCTTGTCCAGGCCGTACTGCTCCTGGACCCGGCCCACCAGCTGCTCGCGCTTGCCGGCGATGACGTCGAGCTGATCGTCGGTGATCTTGCCCCACTGCACCTTCACCTTGCCGCGCAGCTGCTTCCAGTTGCCTTCGACCCGATCCCAGTTCATGTCGACTCCTCGTGGGTGTGGCGTGACGGCGGGTGGCCCACCGCGTCATTGGAGTGCACCGCGCGTGCCCGTGGCGCACCGCGCCAGGTGCCCGGGATCCGGCGGGGCGGACGCCTGGCCACCCGGCGCGAGCGCGGCCACGGACGTTCTCGGCCGTCCGCCCCTCCGGGGGAGGTCGCCTCAGGTGGGCCCTGGCCCCGCAGCGGCCGGCGCGGCCCGGACCGGCACCTCGGGCCCGAGCAGCAGGGCGATCCAGCGGGTGCCCTCGTTCTGCTCGCAGGCGAACCGGACGGTCATGGTGAGCGGGATGCAGATGACCATGCCCACCGGCCCGAGCAGGGCGCCCCAGACCATCAGCGAGAGGAACACCACCAGGGTGGAGAGGTTGAGCCGGCGGCCCATCAGCCGGGCCTCGATGACGTTGTCGAGGACGAAGTTGACGACCATGTAGCCGGCGGCCGCCAGCAGGGCCGGGCCGAGCCCCAGCTGGAGCAGCGCCAGGAAGACCGCCGGGATGGCGGCGATGGTGGAGCCGACGTTCGGCACGTAGTTGAGCAGGAAGGCCAGGAAGCCCCACAGGACGGCGAAGTCCACGCCCAGGATGGCCAGCCAGCCGCCGACCAGCACCCCGGTGGCCAGGCTCACCAGGGTCTTGATGAGCATGTAGCGCAGGATCTCCCCCACGAAGGCGGTGAACTCCGGGAACACCTGCCGCGGATCGCCGAGCACGGCGCGCAGCTTGACCGGGAAGCTGGAGGCCTCGAACAGGATGAAGGCGGTGGTCAGCAGGATCAGGACCACGTTGGAGACCGCCGAGCCCAGCCCGGTGAGCAGCCCGGCGGTCAGGCCCATGATGGCCCCGGGGTTGACGTAGCCGAGCAGGACCTTGTCGATGCCGCGGATGCCCCGGGCGGACAGGAACGACTGCAGCGCCGCCACCTGCTCCTTCGAGCGGGCCTGGTAGGCGGGCAGCTCGTCGTAGAAGCTGGTGACGGAGGCGCCCACGATGGCCCCGGACACCACCAGGGTCGCGACCATGCCGGACACCACCAGCAGCACCGCCACGAAGGTGGGGACGCGCTTGCGCTCCAGCCAGAGCACCGGCGGCGTGCCGAGCATGGCCAGGAAGATGGCCAGCAGGAAGGAGACCAGGACCTCCTCGGCCTGGTGGACGCCCTGCACGACGATCACCAGCGCCGCGGCCACCAGCAGGGCGCGCAGGCCGCGGAAGGGATGGCTGATGGCGGTCATGGGCGGCCTCCTCGTCGGACCGGGAAACGGAAGAAGGGCCCGGACGCCGAGAGGCGCCGGGCCCGGTGCGGACGTCGGGCGCCGGAGCCTACCTGGCGCTGGCGGTGGTGGCCACCTGGTACGGGTGGAAGGTGAACTTCTGGCCGCCCACGCTGGCCTCGGCCATCAGGCCCTTCTTGGCCAGCGTGAAGACGCTGACGCCGCCCTCGTACCTGGCGTTGGCCGACGCGCCGGCGGTGACCGCCACCGCGCTCACCTGGGCGGCCATGGTGAACTCGCCCTTCTTGAAGTCCGACAGGGACTTCTCGGTCTCGAAGAAGATGACCTCGCTGTAGGTCTGCCCGCCGAGCTGCAGGCCGAGCGTCACCTGGGTGAGGGTGGCCTTGCCGATGGCCAGGCCCTTCTCGAACAGCACGCCAGTGCCGTGGGCGCCGCCGACGCCGACCGCGCCCTTGCCCACGGTGGGGAAGACCACGTAGCCGGTCGCGCCGTTGAAGAAGCGCGTCAGGCTCGAGTCGGCCCGCTCCAGCTCACCGATGGCCTTGCGGGCCGCCTTCACGCCCGGCGCGTCGGCCTTGGCGAACTTCTCGTCGACGGCGTCCCTGGCCTGCTGCGCCTTCTGGCCCGCCTGCTCGGCCTTCTGGCCGGCCTTCTCGGCCGCGTAGCCGGCCTTCTCGGCGACGTTGCCGGCCTTCTCGGCCGTGTCGGCCGCCTTCTCGGCCACGGCGCCGGCCTTGACGGCCTGCGTGCCGGCCTCGGCGGCGGCGTCGCCCGCCTTCCTGGCCCCGGTCGCCGCCGGGTCCTCCGCCAGCGCGAACGACGCGGGACCGACCAGCGCGACGGCAGCCATCGTCCTCAGGAGCTTCAGCATTGGAACCCTACCTTGCAGTGAGATGCTGGGTTCTCGCGCCCGCTCGGGCACCCAGATCGTGAGGCCCACCACGCCGACGATCGACGCGGCCAGGCTGCGGGCACCGGTGATGTGCGCGGCGCGCCGGGGCGCCGCCGCGGCCTGCCGGGTCACCACCCATGTTGGCGCGCTTTCGCAGGCAGGCGGGCGTTTCGTCGCAGTCACCGCGGGTGAACGAGCCCGGGGGTGCGACCCGGCCGGGCGACGTTCGCGAACGTTCTCGGACGCCCCGGGCCGCCCCGGCGGCGGCGCAGGCGCCAGCGACCGCGGGCGCTTGCCCGCCCGCGGTCGACCCCGGCGGCGGGCACGGCCGGTGCTCTGGCTGCGCCTCGAGACGCGCCCCCCGTGACCACCCGCCGAGCCGGCCGGGGCGAGCCCACCACCTCGGCGGAGCGGAGCGCGCCACATGTCCACCACCCCGAAGGCCTGCCTGATGCTCACCCTGGCGCTGCTGGCGGCGCCCGCCCTGGCCATGGAGGAGAGCGGGGTCGACCTCTCGCTGCACCTCGGCGGGGATCAGTACGACGCCGTCAGCCTGAAGAGCGGGCTGGGCGGGGTGAGCGGCGCGGCCCTGCTCGACGACGGCTCCCGCCACCTGGGCGCCACCCTCATCTACTGGAAGGGGCTGGGCGAGCTGGGGGCCATCGGCGAGGTGGGCCGGCCCGGCCAGGACGGCGCCACCACGCTCCTGGGCCTGCTGGCCGGCCTGGGGTTCGGCACAGGGCCGCTGCGCCTGGAGCTGCTGGGCGAGCTGGCCACCCACAAGTACGGCGACGTGCTGGCCGACGCGGCGGTGGTGTCGCGCAGCCACACCCAGGCCTGGCTGGTCTCGGTGGGCCTGCGCCCGGGCCTCGCCATCCACTTCGGGCCCAACGACATGCTGCTGCTCGGCGTCTGGGCCTTCGCCCGCTGGGACGTCACCAGCCAGGACGTGCAGGTGACCCTGAGCAACGGCGCGGTCTCGACCTACGAGCTGGGCGGCGTCCAGTACGGCGCCTCGCTGCGGGCCGGCATCCGCCTCTGAACGGGCGAGCGCGCGCCGGCGCCGCTCACCGGTTGAGCAGCGTCCGCCGCACGAAGGAGCGGGGGTGGCGCAGCCAGTCGCCGAGCCGGGCCCCCACGTCGAAGAGGCTGGGCCACCGGTCGGTGCGGTCCCAGACCGCGTCGGTCAGCGTGGCGCGGTGGAGGCGGGCCCAGCGCCGCCAGCGCGCCGCGTCCGGGCCGGACATGGCGCCGGTGAGGCGCTGGCCGTGGATCATGACGCGCAGGTCGAGCCAGTGGGTGAAGGCCCGGCCGCGCGGCGCCGCGTCGCGCTCGGCGTCGTCCGCCAGGCGGTCGAGGGCCGCCCGGTCGCCCAGCGCCGCCTGGACCACGAAGAGCGGCAGGGGCATGCCCCGCGCGATCTCGAAGGCCATGTGGTGGTAGTAGCGCGGGTTGAAGTCGATGAGGAGGAGGCGCCCCTCCGCCTGGATCAGCTCGACGTGGAAGACGCCGAAGTACCCGGCGGCGCGGCACAGGCGCCCCAGCGACGCCAGCAGCGCCGGGTCCAGGGGCGTCTCCTCCAGGCAGAGCGCGATGCCGAGCCGCCGCGGGCGCTGCAGCAGCTTGAGCCCGGCCCGGGCCGCCAGGACCCGCCCGTCCCGATCGGCGAACCCCGCCACCAGCAGCGTGCCGTCGCCCACCTCCGGGCGGTAGGCCTGCACCATGGGCAGGCAGGCCTCGGGCCGGGCGCTGGCCACCGCCGCGTCGTGCGGGTTCTCCCGGCCGAAGGCCTCGAAGCCCCGGCGCAGCTCACCGAGGTCGGCGGCCACCAGCCCCTTGGCGTGCGAGGCCGAGAGCACCTGGGTGCGCTGCTTGACGATGGCCGGGAAGGTGATCCCGGGTGCAAGCCGCTCCAGCTCGGCCCGATCCCGCGGGAACCAGGCGAGCGGCGTGGCGATGCCCGCCTCGGCGCACAGGGCGTGCAGCCCGGCCTTGTCGAGGAGCCGCTCCAGCGCGGCCAGGGGCGGCGCCAGCAGCAGGAAGTGGGGGGCCAGCTCGGCGGCGTGCGCCGCGGTCACCCAGGCCAGGTCGTCGCTGGTTGGGTAGTAGAGGTGCCCGGGGTGCTGCCGGCCGAACTCGACCAGCCAGCGGACGAAGGGCGCGGGCGGGGAGAGCGGCGGGCAGCGGACGCGGTGGGCCACGTGGCGCGACCAGGAGGCCGGCGCCAGGCGGCCGGGGTGGGCCATGGTCACCGGGTGGCCCAGGCCACCCAGCAGCCTGGCCGCCGCCAGCGAGCCGCAGTAGTCGGCCGACGTCAGGAGGACGGGAGGTCGCGGGTTCACCGGCAGATCCATAGCCGTGCGCGCCCACCCGAGCGTCCGGCGTCGGCAGGTCAAACGGGTCGTCGCGCCGGGTCGGGTATCGGCCTGCGGGTCGATCTGCAATCGTCCGCTGCGCCGCCCGGCGGCGGCGGCGAGCCGGCCACCGGCGCGCCCACCCTCGACCAGCCCTGGAGGGAACCCCCGTGAAGACCGGCGCCCAGCTGCTGTGCGACGCGCTCGAGGCGGCGGGCGTGACCCATGCCTTCGGGCTCCCAGGGACGCAGGACCTGCCGGTGCATGAGGCGCTTCGCCGCAGCCGGCTCCGCTTCGCCACCACCACGCACGAGCTGGCGGCCAGCTTCATGGCCAACGGCTACTACCGCGCCTCCGGCCGGCTGGCCCCGATCTACGCCATCCCCGGGCCGGGCTTCACCCACGCGCTGACGGGGCTCGCCGAGGCGCGCCTCGACTCCGCCGCGGCGCTGCTGGTGGTGGGCGCGCCGCCGGGAGGGAGCCGCGCCTACCAGTTCCAGTGGCTCGACCAGGCGGCCATCGCCGGACCCATCGCCAAGGCCGTCGTCCACCTGCGCCATGCCGGGGAGGTGGCGCGGGAGACGCGCCGCGCCGTGGCGCTGGCGTACGCCGGCGAGCCGGGGCCGGTGGTGCTGCAGTGGACCCCGGAGGCCATGGCGGGCCTGGCCGCGCCCGACCTCTCGCCGCCGGGCCGGGCCCCGGGCGCGCCGGAGGCCGGGTTCGCCGGGGCCTGCCGGCGGGCGGCCGACCTGGTGGCGGCGGCGCGGCGCCCGCTCATCCTGGCCGGGCAGGGCGCCCTGGCGGCTGCCCCGGCGCTGGCCGCCCTGGCCGAGCGGCTGCGGGCGCCGGTGGTCACCACCACCTCGGCGCGTGGGGCGCTGCCGGAGGACCACCCGCTCTCGCTGGCCTTCGAGCTGGCGCGCGGCGGGCTCGACGGCCTCAACCAGCTCGTGGAGGCGGCGGACTGCCTGCTGGTGCTGGGCTGCAAGCTGGGCGCGGCCAGCACCGGGGACTTCCGGCTGGCGCTGCCGGCGGCCCGGATGGTGCGGGTCGACGCCAGCGCCGAGGTGCTGGCGGCCGGGTACCCCGCGGCCGTCGAGGTGCTGGGCACGGTGGAGGCCTTCCTGCCCGCCCTGGCCGGCTGCCTCGGGCCGGCCGCGCCGGGTCCGGACGCCGGCTGGGCGGCCGCCGAGGTGGCGGCCTGGCGGGCACGGCTGGCCGGGGGCGCCACCGGCCGCCTCCCGGAGGTGGCCTTCCCCGGGCTGGCCCCGCCCACGGCGCAGGCGCTCTTCGGCGCCCTGCGGCGCGCCCTGCCGCGCGACGCCATCGTGGTGACCGACTCCGGCCAGCACCAGGAGCTGGCGCGCCGCTGGCTCGAGATCCGGTCGCCCCGCGGCCTCGTCGTGCCGAGCGACTTCCAGTCGATGGGGTTCGGCCTGCCGGCCGCCATCGGGGCCGCGCTGGCCGCGCCCGCCCGCCGCGTGGTAGCGGTGATCGGCGACGGCGGCTTCGCCATGACCGCCATGGAGCTGCTCACCGCGGTCCGCCTGGCCCTGCCGCTGGTGGTGGTGGTGCTGGTGGACGGGTTCTACAACCGGATCCGGCTCCAGCAGCTGGCCTCCTCCGGCCACGCCCACGCGGTGGACCTGCAGAACCCGGACTTCGCCGCCTTCGCCGCGGCCGTGGGGGTGGACCACGAGGTGGTGGCGGGCGACGCCGAGGCCGTCTTCCGGCGGGCCCTGGCGCGCCCCGGCGTGACCCTGCTGGAGGTCGACCTGGGGGACTCGGCGGCCGTCCACCGGGCGCGGGCGCGCGGCCTGGCCAGGGGCCTGCGGCGCGTCCCGCTGGCGCGGCGGCTGGCGCGCTGGCTCACCGGCCGCCCAGGCGGCTGAGCCGACGCGGAGGCCCCCCTCCCGTCGCCGGACCGGCCGAGGTGCGGCGCGACCGGGTGAACGTTCGCGAACGCCGCCGGACCCTGCCGGACGCCGCGGGGTTCCGGCGCGCCACGCCCTGGAGGCCTCGGCTCCGCGGGCGGCGGGGCACGCCCCGTGCACCACATGGCGGGCAGTCCCATGTCCGCCGCCGGCGGGGAGCCCGATGAGCCCAGCCGACCCCGCCACCGATCGCCTCCGGCTGGAGAACGACGCCCTCGCCCTGCAGGTGACGGTGCTCCAGCTGAAGGCGTCGGAGACGCGCTACCGCCGCCTCTTCGAGGCCGCCAAGGACGGCATCCTGATCCTGGACGCGGCCACCGGGAAGATCGTGGACGTCAACCCCTTCATGGTGGAGCTGACCGGCTACTCCCACGAGGACTTCCTGGACCGGCACCTCTGGGAGATCGGCCCGTTCAAGGACCACGCCGCCTCGCGCGCCGCCTTCGCCGACCTGCAGGCCAAGGCGTACGTCCGCTATGACGACCTCCCCCTGCAGGCCAAGGACGGCCGCCGGCTCGACGTCGAGTTCGTCAGCAACGTCTACCGGGTGGCCGACCAGGACGTCATCCAGTGCAACATCCGCGACATCTCGGCGCGCAAGGAGGCCGACCGGCAGCGCGGTCGGCTGGAGGATCAGCTGCGGCTGGCGCAGAAGATGGAGGCCATCGGCCGGCTGGCCGGGGGCGTGGCGCACGACTTCAACAACCTGCTCTCGGTCATCCTGAGCTACCTGGCCTTCGCCCTGGAGCGGCTCGGGCCCGCCGACCCGGCCAGCCAGGACCTGCTGGAGGTGAAGAAGGCGGCCGAGCGGGCCGCCACCCTGACCCGCCAGCTCCTGGCCTTCAGCCGCAGGCAGGTGCTCCAGCCGGTGCCGCTCAGCCTGAACCAGATCGCCTCGGAGCTCGGCGCCATGATGGGGCGGCTGCTCGGCGAGGACGTCGAGCTCGTCCAGCAGCTGGCGCCGGACCTCGGCCTGGTGCTGGCCGACCCCGGCCAGGTGGAGCAGGTGCTGATGAACCTGGTGGTCAACGCCCGCGACGCCATGCCGGACGGCGGCCGGCTCACCATCGAGACCTCCAACGTGGAGATCGACCAGGAGTACGCCGAGCGCCACGTGGCGGTGAAGCCGGGCCCCTACGTCATGCTGATGGTCACCGACACCGGCTGCGGCATGGACCCGCAGACCAAGGCCAGGCTCTACGAGCCGTTCTTCACCACCAAGGAGAAGGGCCGGGGCACCGGGCTCGGCCTGTCCACCGCCTACGGCATCGTCAAGCAGAGCGGCGGCAACATCTGGGTCTACAGCGAGCCGGGCCTGGGGACCACCTTCAAGGTCTACCTGCCGCGCGACCTGTCCGGTGCCGCGCCGGCGGCCCCTCCGGGGCCGGCCGCCTCGCCGCGGATCACCGGCACCGAGACCGTCCTGGTGGTCGAGGACGAGGCGGCGCTCCTCGAGGTGGCGCGCCGCACCCTGAGCGGCGCCGGCTACCGGGTGCTGGTGGCCGGCGACGGCGCGGCGGCGCTGCGCGGCGCGGCGGCCCACCCGGGCAGGATCGACCTCTTGCTGACCGACGTGATCATGCCGGGGATGAACGGCTGGACCCTGGCCAACCAGCTGGCGGCGCTGCGCCCCGGGCTCCGGGTGCTCTACATGTCGGGGTACGCCGACGACGCCGTCATCCACCACGGGCCCATCGAGGTGGGGACCCACTTCCTGGCCAAGCCGTTCACCGGGGCGGAGCTGGCGCGCCGCGTCCGGGCGGCGCTGGACGGCGGCGTCAGCCGCTAGGCGGCGGCCGCTCCGGCTCGCCGCGGGGCTCGAGCGGCAGGCCGAACCGCAGGGAGGCCACCGCCAGGAAGACCTCGCGCAGGAAGAGGATCAGGGCCACCACGAAGGCCAGCATGGCCAGGATGAAGAGGATGGCCACCGCCACGCCGAAGTCGGCGTCGAAGAGGTAGCCCAGGAAGGCCACCGCGATGAGGAGGCAGACCAGCAGCGCCGCCGAGGTGCCGGCGGTCAGCCCCCAGTGGATGAGCCTGGCCCGGTGCGACACCAGCTCCAGCTCGGCCAGGCTGGCCGGGTGGCGCTCGACGGGCTCGCCGAGCAGCCGCTGCTCGATGCGGCGGGCCCGGTCCACGATGCGGCCGAGCCGGCTGACCAGCACGCCCAGGGTGGTGCCGAGGGCGGTGAGCAGGAAGACCGGGGCCACCGCCAGCTGGATGGTGTGGGTGATGTCCTGCAGGTGGGTCTCGGCGGGCATGTGGCGCGCAGCCTACGCCCCGGGCCAGGGCCCCGCCACCTGCCCGGGCGGCCCTACTTCCCGGGCAGGATGGCCTCGAGGCGGCGCTTGAGCTCGGCCGAGCCGGGCTCGACGTCGGAGGCCAGGTGGGCCACCACCCGGCCGGCCGGGTCCACCAGGAACTTGTTGAAGTTCCAGCTCACCTCGCCGCGCGGCTCGCCGGCCGCGGTGAGGTGCTGGAAGAGCGGGTCGGCGCCGGCCCCCTTCACCGCCACCTTGGCGAAGAGCGGGAAGGTGGTCTTGAAGCGCAGCTGGCAGAAGGCCTTGATGTCCGCGTCGGAGCCCGGCTCCTGCCGGCCGAAGTCGTTGGACGGGAAGGCCAGCACCTCCAGGCCGCGCGCCCGGTAGGCCTGGTAGAGCGTCTCCAGCCCGGCGTACTGCGGGGTGTAGCCGCACTCGGAGGCGGTGTTGACGATCAGCAGCGCCTTGCCGCGGTAGCGCGACAGGGGCACCGTCGAGCCGTCGTTGGCCTTCACCTGGAAGTCGTGCACGGTCATGGGGGCTCCGGCGAGGAAGAGGGCGAGGAGGAGGGCGGTGTCCACGCCGGGAGCTTGTGGGCGGCCGGCTCGCGGCGCCACCCGAAGTGGCGCGAGGCGCCGGCCTCACCCGGCCGGGGGCGGCGCGGTCCGGTCCAGCACCTGGCGCACCCGGCCCGCCAGGGCCGCCGGCGTGAAGGGCTTGAGCAGGATGGGCGCCCCCTCCGGCAGGTCGCCCTGCGCCAGCGCCGCCCGGTCCACGTAGCCGGACATGAAGAGGATGGCCTGGCCGGGGGTCCGGTCGGCCAGCCGCGCCGCCAGCTCCACGCCGCCCATGCGCGGCATGATCACGTCGGTGAGGAGCAGGTCCACCGCGCCGCCGGCGGCCTCCAGCACCCGCAGGGCCTCCTCGCCGTCGCCGGCCGTGAGCACCTGGTAGCCGCGCTCGGCGAGGGCGCGGGCCGCCAGCGCCCGCACCTGCGGCTCGTCCTCCACCAGGAGCACCCGCTCCCCGCCCCCGGGCGGCGGGGCCTGGGGGCCGGCCCCCGGCTGGCCGGGCCGGGTGAGCGCCCCCTCGGCGCGCGGCAGGTGGATCTCCACGGTGGTGCCGCGCCCGGGCTGGCTGCGCAGCCAGATGTGGCCACCCATCTGCCTGACGATGCCGTAGCAGGTGGCCAGGCCCAGCCCGGTGCCCTTGCCCTTGGCCTTGGTGGTGAAGAAGGGCTCGAAGAGGTGGGCGGCGGCCTCGGCGCTCAGGCCGGTGCCGGTGTCGCTCACGGTGAGGCGCACCCAGTCGCCGGCGGCCACCCCGGGCCGGACCCCGCCCAGGTCCTGCTCCAGCTTCACCGGGGCCGTCTCCAGCCGGAGCGTGCCGCCGCTGGGCATGGCGTCGCGCGCGTTGACCGCCAGGTTGACCAGCACCTGCTCCAGCTGGCCGGGGTCGGCCAGCACGGGGCAGGGGGCCGGCGACGGGGCGGTCTCGAGCTCGATGTGCGCCCCGATGACCCGCCGCAGCAAGGTGCCCACGCCCACCACCACCTCGTTCAGGTCGAGCCGCTTGCTGGCCAGGATCTGGCGCCGGGCGAAGGCCAGCAGCTGGCGGGTCAGGGCGGCCGCCCGCTCGCCGGCCTTCTGGATCTCGCCCAGGTCCTCCT
Source organism: Anaeromyxobacter sp. (assembly GCA_016718565.1). Lineage (NCBI taxonomy): Bacteria > Pseudomonadati > Myxococcota > Myxococcia > Myxococcales > Anaeromyxobacteraceae > Anaeromyxobacter > Anaeromyxobacter sp. The sequence continues at coordinate 1,357,605 of JADKCZ010000001.1, forward strand.
GCACCTCGGCGGCGGTGGCCCCGGGCAGCTGCGCGGTGGAGGAGCAGCCCAGCACCACCGTCAGCAGGTTGTTGAGATCGTGGGCCACCCCGCCGGCCAGCCGGCCGATGCTGTCGAGCTTCTGGGCGTCGGCCAGCTGCCGCTCCAGCCGCTCGCGCTCGGCCAGCTCGCGCTGCAGCTGCCCGGTGCGCTCCTCCACCCGCGCCTCCAGCTGGTCGCGGGCCGCGGCCAGCTGCCGGGTCCGCTCCTCCACCAGCCGGCCCAGCTCCTCGGCGCGGGTGCGCAGGCGGTTGCCCCGCAGGCGCACCACGCCGGTCACCGCCCCCACCAGCAGGACGGCCGCCAGCAGCCCCAGCGCCAGGCGCACCCAGGTGCGCTCCAGCGGCGCCGGTCGCACCTGCACCAGCAGCGGCGTCGCCGCCGCCACCCAGTCGGCCCCGTCGCGCGAGGCCTCCACCTCGAAGCGGTAGTCGCCCTCGCCCAGGCCGCGGTAGAGCGCGGCGCGCAGCGGCCCGGAGGGCTGCCAGGCCGCCTCGTGCCCGGCCAGCCGGTGCCGGAACTGCAGGCGGTGCGGCGCCGCCAGCGTGGGGGAGGTGAAGTGGAGCTCCAGGGTGGCGTCGCCGTGCTCCAGGCGCACCACGCCGAGGTCGAGCGGCACCTCGGCCCCGGCCAGGAAGGCCCGCTCCACCCGCGGGGGGGCCGGCGGCCCGAGCTGCATGCGGTGTGGATCGGCCACCACCAGGCCGGCCACCGTGCCGAACCAGAGCCGGCCGTCGGGGGTGCGCGCGGCCGAGGACTGGCCGGCGGAGGTGAACTCGGTGGACGGCAGGCCGTCGCGCTCGTCGAAGGACAGGACGTGCAGCGGGCCGGCCCGCCCCTCGGCCAGGGCCAGCAGCTCGGCCTTGCGCGCCAGCACCAGCGAGCCCTCCAGCGCCACCCACAGGCCGTCGTGGTCGTCGGCCAGGACCGCCACGCCGCGCCCGGCGAAGCGCGGGTCGAGCGTCCCGAAGGAGGTGAGCCGGCCGGCGTGCCAGAGCTGCAGCCCGGCCGAGTAGCTGGCCACCCACAGGTCCCCGCCGTCGGGCAGGAGGCTCATCACGTCCCGGACCGCCTGCAGCTCCGGCGGCGTCTCGGCCTGGTAGGCCGGGCCCAGCAGGCGCACCAGCCCGAGGCCGCCGGCCCACAGGTGGCCCTGCGGGTCCTCGGCCAGCACGCGGAAGGGCCAGCCGCCCGGCACCTCCACCCGGGTGGCGCGCCCGTCGCGGTGGCGCTCCAGGCCGGTCTCGGTGCCCAGCCAGACGCTGCCGTCCTTCGACTGCAGGAGGCCCCGGACCCGGACGTAGGGCGCGCCGTCGGCCGCCCGCACCGGCGCGGCGCGGCCGCCCTGGATCCGGACCACGCCGGCGGAGCGCAGCGACAGCCAGGTGGCGCCGTCGCGGGTCCGCAGCGTGGCGGCCACGGTGGCGGCGCCCAGGCCCCAGCGCGCGCCGTAGGGGGTGATGCGGCCGTCGGCCAGCCGGTCCAGGCCGGCGCCGTCGAGGCCGACCCAGACCGCCCCGTCGACGGGGTCGGCGGAGACCGACCAGACCACCTCGGCGGAGAGGCCGTCGCGCCGGCCGACCGGCAGCAGGAGGCGCGGGCGGAGCCGATCCAGCCCGGAGGCGGCCCCGGCCCAGAGGGCGCCGTCCTCATCGGCCAGCAGCGCCGTGACCGGCCGCGACGTCACGCCCGGCTGGCGCGGCGAGGCCGTGGCCCCGTCGTCCGAGAGCTGCTGCACGCCGCCGCCCAGGGTGGCGACCCAGAGCCGGCCGTCGCCGTCCTCCGCCAGCGCGGTGACGTTGGTGGCGGCCAGCCCGGCGCCCAGGGGCCGGCGCGTCGCCAGCCAGGCCGGATCGGTGCGCAGCAGCCCCTCGGAGGTGCCCACCCAGGTGCGCCCGCGCCGGTCGGTGTGCAGCGCCTGGACCCGCTGGGTGGTGCCGCCCTCCTCCGGGCCCAGCCGGGTGAGCCGGCCCTCGCGCAGGACCAGCAGCCCGTCCTCCACCCCCGCCAGGAGCCGGCCGGAGGCGTCCTCGGCCAGCGCGAACACCGCGCGGTCGTGCCCCTCCACCAGCGTGAGGTCGTCGCCCAGCACCAGGGCGAGGCCGCGCTCGGTGGCGGCCCACAGGGCGCCGCCGCGGTCGCGCAGGAGCTCGAACACCGGCTGGTCGCCTGCGGCGAGCCGGGTGAAGCGGCCGCCGGAGAGCCGGCCCAGGCCGCGGTCGCTGGCGAGGAAGAGGGTGCCGTCGGGGTCCTCGAGCAGCGCCCGCACGTTGAGCTCGGCGGCCCCGTCGGCCACCGGCACCTGGCTGAAGCGCAGGCCGTCGAAGCGGACCAGGCCGCGCCGCGTGCCCACCCACAGGTAGCCGGTGGTGGAGCGCTGGAGGGCGGTGACCGTCCCGGGGACGCCCTGCTCCTCGCCCCAGTGGTCGGCGGCGCGCAGGTCGTGCGACGGGATGGCCGCGGGGACGGCCGGGACGGCCGCGCCGGGCGCCGCCGGGGCGGGGACCGGGAGCGCCGCGGAGAGCAGCGCGGCCAGCGCCAGCGCGCCGGTCCGGACCCGGCGGGGAGGCCCGCCGGCGCGCCGCGTCTCGGGTGCTGCCTGGGCACGGCTCATCGGGGGGAGTCTGGCAGGGCGCGCCCGGCCGTCAAGCCCGACGAGCTGCGTCCGGCGAGCGACCCTGGTGGCCATGTAGGCGCGCCGCCCACTGGCCGGGCGCCGCCCGACACCTGCCGGGCGATCGCTCCGCGGGCGCCCGGGCGCCGGCCGCTCAGGCCCCGACCGCGTCCAGGTCCTGGTAGGCCTGGCGCAGCCAGACCTTGACCCGCTGCCGGTCCATCAGGCCGAGCCCGCCGGCCTCCGGCGCCGCCGAGCGGGCCGCCGCCCAGAAGCTGGCGCTGCTGGCGTCGATCTTGCGCATGGCCGCGTCGTGCAGGCGGCGCAGCGGCACCACCTGGGCGCCCAGCGCCAGGGCCCGGTCCTTCACCCCGGAGCGCTCCAGGATCCCGAAGTCGTCGCCGCGCAGCTGGTTGAGCACCAGCACGTAGGAGAGCCGCGCGCCGTGGCGGTCGAGCAGCCGCGCCAGCAGGTCCACCGAGTCGCGCCCCGAGTCCATGACGTGCCAGTAGCGCAGCGACAGGCCGGACTCCGGCGCCAGCTCCAGCAGCCCGGACTCGTCCATCCAGCGGGTCAGCGGGTCGTGGGTCTGGGCGGCCAGGTCCACCAGGACGCGGCGGTCCGGCTCGGCCAGAGCGGCCTCCACGATGGCGTCGAGGCTCTCGTAGCGGTCCACCACCACCGGGGAGGCGTAGCCGGCGTAGAAGCGCAGCAGCGCGGCGTGCGACCGATCGGCGTCGAAGCCCAGGAAGGGCAGCTCGCGGTCGATGAAGTACTGCGCCAGCAGCCGGGCCACGACCGACTTGCCGACCCCGCCCTTCTCGCCGCCGATGAGGTGAACGTTGGCCACGGTGTCCCTTTCGCTGGAGGTCTCCCGTCCGGGACCTGCCGGGCGGCAGGCGCGACGGGGCCTGGGAAGCTACCACGGCCGGGGCCGGGCGCCGCCCGGGTGGGGCTCCGGGGGCGCGGCGCCGCGGTGTAGACTGGACGTCGCCGCGCGTGGGGGAGGTGAACCATGGTCCGGACAGACACCTTGCCGGGCAGGCCCTTCCCGGTGGGCGCCACGCCCGAGGCCGGGGGGGTCAACTTCTGCATCTGGTCGCGCGACGCCGACGCCCTGGAGCTGCACCTCTTCGACCGGGCCGAGGACGCCCACCCCAGCGACACCGTCGTGCTGCGGCGGTGGGTGAATCGCACCTACCACTACTGGCACGTCTTCGTCCCCGGCCTGCGCTCCGGCCAGCGCTACGGCTGGCGCGCCCACGGGCCGCTCGATCCGTCGCAGGGGCTGCGCTTCGACGGGCAGAAGCTGCTCCTCGACCCCTACGCGCGGGCCATCGACGTCCCGGCGGGCTACGACCGCGCGGCGGCCCGGCGGCCCGGCGACAACGCCGGCCAGGCCATGAAGGCGGTGGTGGCCGACCTGTCGGCCTACGACTGGGAGGGGGACCAGCCCCTGCGCCACCCCTACGCCCGCACCGTGATCTACGAGCTGCACGTGCGCGGCTTCACGCGCCACCCCTCGTCCGGCGTGCCGGCGGGGCGGCGCGGCACCTACGCCGGGCTGATCGAGAAGATCCCCTACCTGCGCGAGCTGGGCGTCACCGCGGTGGAGCTGCTGCCGGTCTTCCAGTTCGACCAGCAGGACGCGCCGCCCGGCCACCTCAACTACTGGGGCTACTCGCCGGTCTCCTTCTTCGCCCCGCACGCCGCCTACGCCGCGGCGGCCGATCCCCTGGGCGTGCTCGACGAGTTCCGCGACCTGGTGAAGGCGCTGCACCGGGCCGGCCTGGAGGTGATCCTGGACGTGGTCTACAACCACACCGCCGAGGGCGACGAGCTGGGGCCGACCCTCGGCCTGCGCGGCCTCGACAACCGGGCCTACTACCTGCTGGACCGCACCTGGGCCGGCTACCAGAACCACACCGGCTGCGGCAACACCCTCAAGGCCCACCACCCGGTGGTGCGCCGGCTCATCCTCGACAGCCTGCGGTACTGGGTGTCCGAGATGCACGTGGACGGCTTCCGCTTCGACCTGGCCTCGGTGCTCTCGCGCGACGAGAACGGCCACCCGCTGCACAACCCGCCCATCGTCTGGGAGATCGAGAGCGACCCGCTGCTGTGCGGCACCAAGCTCATCGCCGAGGCCTGGGACGCGGCCGGCCTGTACCAGGTGGGGCAGTGGGTGGGCGACTCCTGGGGCGAGTGGAACGGCCGCTTCCGCGACGACGTCCGCGCCTTCCTGCGCGGCGAGCCCGGGGAGGTGGGCCGGCTCGCCAACCGCATCTTCGGCAGCCCCGACCTGTACGCCGGCGCGGCGCGCCGGGCCGAGCAGAGCGTGAACTTCGTCACCTGCCACGACGGCTTCACGCTCAACGACCTGGTGACCTACCAGCAGAAGCACAACCTGGCCAACGGCGAGGAGAACCGCGACGGCACCGACGACAACCGGGCCTGGAACTGCGGCGTCGAGGGGCCCACCGACGATCCGGCCGTCGAGGCCCTGCGGGCCCGGCAGGTGCGCAACCTGCTGGCCATCACGCTGCTCTCCTCCGGCGTGCCCATGCTGGCCATGGGCGACGAGGCGCGCCGCACCCAGCGCGGCAACAACAACGCCTACTGCCAGGACGGCGAGCTCTCCTGGCTCGACTGGGACCTGGTGGACCGCCACGCCGACCTGCGCCGCTTCGTGCGCCGCCTGCTCGAGCTGCGCCACCTCGGCGTCCCGGCCCAGCAGGCCGACGGGCGGACCCTGGCGCAGCTGCTGCGCCGCGCCCGCATCGAGTGGCACGGGGTCCGCCTCGACCAGCCCGACTGGAGCCGCGACTCGCACAGCCTGGCGGTCACCTTCACCGGGCACGCCCAGGCCGGCCGCTACTGGTGCGCCATCAACGCCTGGTCCGAGCCGCTGCGGTTCGAGCTGCCGCCCAGCCGGGCCGGCTGGCACGGGCTGGTGGACACGGCCCTCCCATCGCCGCACGACGCCTGCTCCTGGGCCGAGGCCCTCCCGGTGGAGGGGGCGAGCCGGGTGCTGCAGGCCCACTCGGTGGTGGTGCTCGGCTCGCCGGGCTGAGGGCCGGCCGCGCCCGGGGTGCGCCCGGACGGCCCCCGTCCGACCGGGTGTTGCGACCGCGGCCGGGGCGCTGGCAGAGTGCCCCCTTGGTGTCCCAGCCTCCCACCGGTCCGGTCTCACCGCGCGCGCCGCCCGAGGCCTCCCGCTCGCTGGAGGCGCTGCGCTCGCTGGTGGAGGCCACCACCGGCACCGGCCAGGGCTTCCTGGAGGCGCTGGTCGTCAACCTGACCCGGTCGCTCGGCGTGAAGCACGCCCTGGTGGGCGAGCTGAGCGACGAGGACCCGACCCGCTCGCGGGTGCTGGCGGTGGCCTGGGACGGCGTGCTGGGCGCGCCCTTCACCTACCTGCTCGACGGCACCCCGTGCGAGCGGGCGCTCTCGGCCGGCGAGCTGGCCTACTACCCGTCCGGCGTGGCGGACCTGTTCCCCCGCGACGAGGCGCTGGCCCGCAAGGGCATCCAGGCCTACATGGGCTGCCCGCTGCTCGGGCCGGGGGGCAAGCGGCTGGGGATCCTGGTGGTGCTGCACGACCAGCCGCTCGAGGAGGCCACCGAGCCGCGCACCATCCTCACCATCTTCGCCAACCGCGCGGCCGCCGAGCTGGCGGCGCTGCGCAGCGAGGACCGGCTGCGCGACCGCGAGGCCACGCTGCGCTACGCCCTGGCCGCGGCCCGCATGGCCACCTTCGACTGGGAGCCCGAGGCGGGGCGGAGCGCCTGGTCGGATGGGGCCGCCGGCCTGCTGGGGCTGCCGCCGGGTGGCTTCGACGGCTCGCTGGAGGCCCTGGCGGCGGCGCTGGTGCCGGAGGACCGGCCCGCCCTGGCCGAGTGCGCCACGGCCGCCGCCGAGGGGCTCAAGGACACCCTCGAGCTGGAGTACCGGGTGAGGACGCCGGACGGGGGGGAGCGCTGGCTGCAGCACCGCGGCCGGGTGGCGCTCGGGCCGGACGGCCGGGCCGCCCGCATCTCTGGCGTGCTGGCGGACGTCACCGAGCGGCGCCGGCTCGAGGCCAGCCTGCAGCACGCGCAGAAGCTGGACGCGGTGGGGCGGCTGGCCGGCGGCATCGCCCACGACTTCAACAACCTGCTCACCGTCATCCGCAGCTACGCCGAGCTCGCCGAGGAGGAGCTGCGGGACCTGCCGCAGGCCCTGGAGCTGGTGACCCCCATCCGCGAGGCGGCGGAGCGCGCCTCGGGGCTGACGCGCCAGCTCCTCTCCTTCGCCCGGCGGCAGGTGCTGTCACCCCGGGTGATCGAGCCCGCGGCGCTGGTGCGCGAGCTCGGCAAGCTGCTGCGCCGCCTGCTGGGCGAGCAGGTGCAGCTGGAGCTGGACCTGCCGGACGGCGCCTGGCCGGTGCGCATCGACCCCGGCCAGCTCGAGCAGGTGCTGGTCAACCTGGCGGTCAACGCCCGCGACGCCATGCCGGGCGGCGGCACCCTGCGGGTCGGGCTGGCGGCGCAGGCCCTGGGCCAGGCGGAGGCCGCGCCGCGCCTGGTCCCGCCGGGGGACTACCTGGCCTTCCGGGTGCACGACACCGGCGCCGGCATGGACGAGGCGACGGTGGCGCAGGCCTTCGAGCCCTTCTTCACCACCAAGGGGCCGGACCGCGGCACCGGCCTCGGCCTGGCCACCTGCCACGGCATCGTCACCCAGGCGGGCGGGGCCATCTGGCTCGACTCCCAGCCAGGCCGCGGCGCCACCGTCACCTTCCTGCTGCCGCGCCACACCGGGCCGGTGGGCCAGGAGCCGGCGCGGCCGCCCCCCGCCGCCGGCGGGGCGGAGGTGCTGCTGGTGGTCGAGGACGAGGAGGCGGTGCGCGCCGTGGCGGCGCGGGCGCTCGGCCTGCTCGGCTACCGGGTGCTGGTGGCCCGCGACGGCGAGGAGGCCCTGCTGGTGGCCGCCGCCGCCGGCCGCCTCGACCTCCTGGTCACCGACCTGGTGCTGCCGCGCCTCGACGGCCACCAGCTGGCGCGGCGGCTGCTGGAGGCGCGCCCCGGGCTGCGCGTGCTCTACACCTCCGGCTACTCGGACCAGGCGCCCAGCGCCGCCGCCGGGGCCTTCCTGCAGAAGCCCTACACGCCCGGCGAGCTGGGCCGGGCCGTGCGGGGGGCGCTGCAGGGCGCGGCGCCGCCGGACGGCCAGCGGGGGTGAGGGCGGGCCCGCCGCGGCCCTCACAGCTGCGACGCCAGCAGCCTGGCCGCCGAGCCCAGCAGGCGCCGGTGCCACGGCGAGGCCCGCTCCCGGTCGCGGCGAGGCGTGGCGTGCGCCAGGTCGGCCTCGAAGAGCGCCGCCAGGCGGCCCGGGAGCGGTCCGCCGTAGACCACCGCGGTCACCTCGAAGTTGAGCTTGAGGCTGCGGGCGTCGAGGTTGGCGGTGCCCACCAGCGCCAGGTCGTCGTCGAAGACCGCGGTCTTGGCGTGGATCATGGGGGGGCCGTGGTGGGCCACGCGGACGCCGGCGTCGGCCAGCGCGTCGAGGTAGGTGAGGGCCGCGGCGTCCACCAGGCGCGAGTCGGTGCGCCGGGGCAGGAGCAGGCGCACGTCGACGCCGCGGCGGGCGGCCGCGGCCAGCGCCGCCTGGAGCGGCTCGTCGGGCACGAAGTAGGGCGAGGTCAGCCAGGCGCGCCGCTGGGCCGCCCCGAGCGCCGCGTGCAGGAAGGGGGCGAGCGCCGGCACGGCCTGGTCCGGCCCCGAGGCCAGGATCTGCACGGTCTCGGGCCCCTGGGGGCCGACCGGGAACCAGCGGGCCCGCCCGGCCTCGCCGCCCGGCACGCCGCGCCCCGTGCAGAAGGTCCAGTCCTCCAGGAAGGTGACCTGCAGGCCGTGGACGGCGTTCCCCTCCAGGCGCAGCTGGGTGTCGCGCCAGGCGGCCCGCCCGCGGGCGCGGCGGCTGTGGTCGTCGCTCACGTTGACGCCGCCGGTGAAGCCCACCTGCCCGTCCACCACCAGCACCTTGCGGTGGGAGCGGAAGTTGAAGAGGCGGGCCGCGCCGAACCGCCCGAAGGCCGGGTTGAAGCGGGCCACCTCGCCGCCGGCGGCGCGCAGCGGGGCCAGGAACCGATCGGTCAGGCCGGCCGAGCCGGCGGCGTCCACCAGCAGGCGCACCGCCACGCCGGCCCGGGCCCGCTCGATCAGGGCGTCTCGCACCCGGGCGCCGCTGGCGTCCGGCTCGAAGATGTAGAGCTCCAGGTGGACGTGGTCGCGCGCCGCCCCGATGTCCGCCACCATGGCGTCGAAGGTGGCGTCGCCGTCGGTGAAGAGCGCCAGGGACCGGGCCGTCTGCGGCGGCAGCGCGTCGAGCGAGCGGGCCAGCGCGATGAGCCCGCGCCGCTCCGGCGCCACCCGGGCCTCGGCCGCCTCGAGCCCGGCCCGCAGGGGCTCGGCCAGGCGGCGCGCCAGGGCCCGCCGGCCGTGGCGGCGCCGCAGCCGGCGCGGCCCGAGGAGCAGGTAGACCGGCACGCCCACGCCGGGCAGCCAGGCCAGCACCATGATCCAGGCCAGGGTGGCCGCCGGCGAGCGGCGGTCGGACAGCAGCCAGAGCGTGACGCCGGCCACCCAGAGGGCCTCCAGGGTCCACAGGAAGGCCGGTGCGGCGAGCAGGGCGGGGAGGTCCACGCGCCCACGATACGCCGCCGCGGCGGGCGGCCCCAGGGCGCGCCGGTGCGCCGCCGCGCACAGGAGGGCCAGCCGCGGCCCCCCTGGCCTGTGGCCGGGGGCCCAGGCCGGCCACCCCGTCGACGGGCCCACCCGGATGACCCGGGCGGGGCCTCGGGCGGCGGCTTACACGCGGAGCATGGTTCCTCCCTCGACTCCCGGGCGCGCCGAACCGGCCTCCGTCCCCCCCGCCGGCACGGCCGAGGGGCTCAGCGAGGTGCGGCGCCAGGAGGCCCTGCTCAAGACCGGGGCCCTGCAGGACGCCATCCTCAACAGCGCCAACTTCTCCAGCATCGCCACCGACGAGAAGGGCGTCATCCAGATCTTCAACGTCGGCGCCGAGCGCATGCTCGGCTACACGGTGGCCGACGTCCTCAACCGCATCACGCCGGCCGACATCTCGGACCCGCAGGAGCTGATCGCCCGGGCCGGCGCCCTCAGCCTGGAGCTGGGCACCACCATCACGCCGGGCTTCGAGGCCCTGGTCTTCAAGGCCTCGCGCGGCATCGAGGACATCTACGAGCTGACCTACATCCGCAAGGACGGCAGCCGCTTCCCGGCGGTGGTCTCGGTGACCGCCCTGCGGGACGCCCAGGACGCCGTCATCGGCTACCTGCTCATCGGCACCGACAACACCGCCCGCAAGCAGGCGGAGGAGGCGCTGCTCAAGGCCGGGGCCCTGCAGAGCGCCATCTTCAACAGCGCCAACTTCTCCAGCATCGCCACCGACGCCAAGGGGGTCATCCAGATCTTCAACGTGGGCGCCGAGCGCATGCTCGGCTACGCCGCCGCCGACGTGATGAACAAGATCACCCCGGCCGACATCTCGGATCCACAGGAGGTCATCGCCCGCGCCAAGGCGCTCAGCGTGGAGCTCTCCACGCCCATCACCCCGGGCTTCGAGGCCCTGGTGTTCAAGGCCTCGCGCGGCATCGAGGACATCTACGAGCTGACCTACATCCGCCAGGACGGCAGCCGCTTCCCGGCCATCGTGTCGGTCACGGCGCTGCGCGACGCCGCCGGCGGCATCATCGGCTACCTGCTGATCGGCACCGACAACACCGCCCGCAAGCAGATCGAGGCCGAGCAGGAGAAGCTGGCCCAGCGCCTGCGCGACCACCAGTTCTACACGCGCTCGCTCTTCGAGGCCAACCTCGACGCGCTCATCACCACCGACCCGGCCGGCATCGTCACCGACGTCAACAAGCAGATGGAGGCGCTCACCGGCTGCACCCGCGACGAGCTGATCGGCGCCCCCTTCGCGCGCCACTTCACCGACCCGGAGCGGGCCCGGGCCGGCATCAAGCTGGTGCTCAGCGAGAAGTCGGTCACCGACTACGAGCTCACCGCCAGCGCCCGGGACGGGCGGGAGACGGCGGTCTCCACCAACGCCACCACCTTCTACGACCGCGACCGGACGCTGCAGGGGGTCTTCGTGGCGGCCCGCGACGTCACCGAGCGCAAGCGGCTGGACGTGGTGCTGCAGGACAAGAACGCCGAGCTGGAGAACGCCCGGGTGGTGGCCGAGAAGGCCAACCTGGCCAAGTCCGAGTTCCTCTCGCGCATGAGCCACGAGCTGCGCTCTCCGCTCAACGCCATCCTGGGCTTCGCCCAGCTGCTGGGCTCCGACACCCCCCCGGCCACCCCCGCCCAGCAGGGCAGCATCGACCAGATCCTGCACGCCGGCTGGTACCTGCTGGAGCTCATCAACGAGATCCTCGACCTGGCGGTCATCGAGTCCGGCCGGCTCTCGCTGTCGGTGGAGCCGGTGGCGCTGGCCGAGGTGCTGCTGGAGTGCCAGGCCCTGCTGGAGCAGCAGGCCCAGAAGCGCGGCCTGGTGCTGGACTTCCCCGAGCCCGACGGCCCGCGCTTCGTCCTGGCCGATCGGACCCGGCTCAAGCAGGTGCTCATCAACCTCCTCTCCAACGCCATCAAGTACAACCAGCCGGGGGGCGCGGTGGTGCTGGACCTGCAGGGCAGCGCCGGGGGGCGCACCCGCATCAACGTGCGCGACACCGGCGAGGGCCTGGACCCCGAGAAGCTGGCGCAGCTCTTCCAGCCCTTCAACCGGCTCGGGCAGGAGGGCAGCGCCGAGGAGGGCACCGGCATCGGCCTGGTGGTGAGCAAGCTGCTGGTGGAGCTGATGGGCGGCGCCATCGGCGTCGAGAGCGTCCGCGGGGCGGGCAGCACCTTCTGGTTCGAGCTGGCCTCGGCGGACGGGCCGCAGCTGCCGTCCGAGCAGGCCGGGCCGGCGGAGGCGCCGGCGCACCGGGCCCTGGCCGGCGGCGCCGCGCCGCCCCGCACGCTGCTCTACGTGGAGGACAACACCGCCAACCTGGCGCTGGTGGAGCAGCTCATGGCGCGCCGCCCGGACATGCGCCTGGTGAGCGCGCTGGACGGCACCCGCGGCATCGAGGCGGCCCGCGCCGCCCGGCCCGACGTGATCCTGATGGACATCAACCTGCCCGGCCTGAGCGGGCTGCAGGTGCTGCGGATCCTGCAGGACGACCCGGTGACGGCCCACATCCCGGTGCTGGCCATCTCCGCCAACGCCATGCCGGCCGACATCAAGAAGGGGCTGGACGCGGGGTTCCTGCGCTACCTCACCAAGCCCATCAAGCTGGCCGAGTTCCTGGAGGCCATGGACGCGGCGCTCGTGGGCGCGACGGCGGGGCCCGGCGCGGGCGCCGCGGGGGCCCGGCTGCCGTGATCAACCCCGCCGACATCCTGCACGGCAAGATCCTGATCGTGGACGACCAGCCGGTCAACGTCCTGCTGCTGGAGCAGATGCTGCGCGGCGCGGGGTACGACGCCGTCAGCTCCACCACCGACCCCGCCAAGGTGTGCGAGCTGCACCTGGTCAACCGCTACGACCTGATCCTGCTCGACCTGCAGATGCCCGGCATGGACGGCTTCCAGGTGATGGAGAACCTGAAGGAGATCGAGGCCGGCGGCTACCTGCCGGTGCTGGTGATCACGGCCCAGCCGGCCCACAAGCTGCGCGCGCTCAAGGCCGGCGCCCGGGACTTCGTCAGCAAGCCGTTCGACCTGGCCGAGGTGCTGCTCAGGGTCCACAACCTGCTCGAGATCCGGCTGTTCCACCTGGAGACCAGGACCCTCTACGAGCGGGTGGTGGCGGAGCAGCGGGTGTCGGAGCGGCTGCTCCGCAACGTGCTGCCGGAGTCGATCGCGGCCCGGCTGCAGCGCCCCCCCTCGGCCGCCGACGCCGCCTCGGTGGCCGCCGCCGGCCTGGTCACCGCCAGCTACGCGGAGGTGACGGTGCTGTTCGCCGACATCGTGGAGTTCACCCGCTTCGCCGAGGGGGCCAGCGCCGCGGTGCTGGTGGGCGTCCTCGGCGACCTGGCCGCCCGCGCCGAGGGGCTGGCGGGGGAGGCGCCCCCGCCGCGGGACACGACCCTGGGCGACGCCTACCTGGCGGCGGTGGGGCAGCCTGGGCCGGTGGCGGACCACTCGCTCCAGGCGGCCAAGGCGGCGCTGGATCTCTTCGCGGCCCTGGACCGGTTCAACCAGCACAGCCGCTACCAGCTGAAGGTCCGCATCGGCCTGGCGGTCGGTCCCGAGGCCGGGGCCGCGCCTGCCGCCGAGCAGCACTTCGAGCTGTAGCCGGCGGCGGGTCGCCGGGCCTGCCTCGCGCGGCCGCACCGCCCGCATCGCCCGCACACGCAGAGAGGCCCCGGGGCTCGGATGAGCCGCGGGGCCTCGGTGCGCCCGCCTGCCGCCGCCCCCGTCGTCGGGGCGGGCCGGCCGGCGCGGGGTGCGGCGGCTACGGGGCGGGCGCGACCACCGTGGCGGCGTCGAGGGTGACCGCCGTCTGGGCCAGCAGGCGGCCGTTGAAGGAGGCGCCGGTGCGCAGCGTGACCGCGGTCTGGGTCAGCACGACGCCCTCGCCGTGGGCGCCCACGCCAAAGTCCACCAGGCCGGCCACCTGCCAGAAGACGTTGCGGGCCAGGGCGCCGCCGGTCAGCAGGACCTTGGCGCCGCCGCTCACCGTGAGGTCCTGGGCGATCTGGAAGACCCAGACGTCGGTGGCGGAGCCGTTCAGGGTGACGTCGGTGGGGATGAGGAGGCCGGTGCCCCACTTGTAGACGCCGGGGGCCAGGGTCAGGCCGCCGACGTTGCCGGCGCCCAGCTCGGTGACGCCCGGGGCGCGGCCGGCGGCGTCGGCGAAGGCCAGCTCCATGTCGCCGATGGCGGCGGTCAGGGTGGCGGGCGTCGGCGCGGCGTAGTTGGCCGCGAAGACCTGGCCGATCACCTGGGGCGACGTCGCGAACACGTTGGTGGCGTCGGCGGTGAGCGAGAAGCCGGTGATGGCGGTGGCGGCGGCGGGGCTGACCCCGAGGTTGCCGGTGACGGCGGAGGTGGGCACCGAGGAGATGCCGCTCTTGGCCAGGATGGCGAAGCCGCCGGCCGCGCCGAGGTTCACCGCCAGGCCAGGCAGGGCGGCGTCACCGGTGCCGAAGGTCCAGCTGCGCTGGGCGGCCAGGGCCGCGCCGGCCGGGTTCTTGGCCGCGGTGGTGACGGTGGCCGTGAAGACGCCGCCGAGCGCCAGCGGCGCGGCGGGGAGGAACACCGCCGTGGAGCTGGCGTAGGTCACCGTGCCGTCGACCGCGACGGCCGGGGTCCCGGTGGTGACGGTGAAGGAGGTCACCGAGATGGTGGCGGGGTCCATCGCCTCGCTGAAGGTGGCGCTGACCTGGGCGTCGCGGGCCACGCCGGTGGCGCCGTTGGCGGGGGTGCTGGAGAGGACGGTGGGCGCGCCCGGCGGGACGACGGGGGCGTCGTCGTCGGAGCCCCCGCAGGCGGTGAGGGTGAACAGCAGGAGGGCCGCTGCGGCGATGGACAGCTTCGAGACGAGGTTCAAGGTGCTCCCTTGGGGCGTGCTGCGTGGAGGAACGGGCGCGGCAGGCTGGAATCGACGCGCCATGGACGACTGGGAGAGCATCCGGCGGGCCAGCCGGGTAAGCCCTGGGATGGCAGCCGCTTGCGCGCCGGGACGCACCAGGGCCCAGCCAGGTTGAAGGAGCGCCCATTCCGTTTCGAAGGAGCCAGGGTCACCGATGCGAGCCGACGAGCTGGATCACGACGAGCTGCTCGAGCTCGATCCGGGCGGGGGCGCCATCCGCTTCGCCGGACAGCGCGCGCTCCTGCTCGACGCCGTCGCCATGGGGCTCCTGCGCAAGTACCTGGTCGAGAACTTCGGGCTGACGGCGGCCCGCACCGTGCTCACCCAGTTCGGCTTCGCCCACGGCTGGCGCATGGCGGAGGCCATGAAGTCCGAGTTCACCTGGGACACCGAGGCGGACTGGTCCGCCGCCGGCACCCGCATCCACGCGCTGGAGGGGCTCTTCCGCGTCGAGGCGGGGAGCGGCGGCACCCTGGCCGCGGAGGGGCTGGTGCTGGGCGCCTCCTACGAGGCGGAGCAGCACCTGCTGCACTTCGGCCGCGCCGACGAGGCGGCCTGCTGGACCATCGCCGGGCTCACCAGCGGCTACCGCAGCCGCTGCGCCGGCGCCGAGATCTACGTGCTGGAGGATCGCTGCCTGGGCAAGGGCGACGCGGCCTGCCACCTCTACGGGCGGACCCGGGAGCAGTGGGGCGAGGAGCGCGCCGAGGAGCTGCGCTTCTACGCCCCGCTCCGGCTGCAGGAGTGCCTCGACGTCTCGCTGCACCGGGTCACCGAGACCTTGAAGGCGGCCGAGCGGAAGCTCCGGGAGCGCCGCCAGGTGCTGGTGCGGGAGGCGCCGGAGGTGGAGGAGCCCCTGGGGCTGGTGGCCCGGAGCCCCGGCATGCGGCTGCTGGTGGACCTGGCGCGCCGGGTGGCCAGGGTGGACGCCACCGTGCTCATCACCGGCGAGAGCGGCTCGGGCAAGGAGCGGGTGGCGCGGCTGGTCCACCAGGAGTCGTCCCGGGCCGCCGGGCCGTTCATCGCCGTCAACTGCGGCGCCATCACCGAGTCGCTGCTGGAGAGCGAGCTCTTCGGCCACGCCCGGGGCGCCTTCACCGGCGCCACCCAGGACCGGCCCGGCCTGTTCGAGGCGGCCAACCGCGGCACGCTGCTGCTCGACGAGGTCGGCGAGGTCTCGCCGGCCATGCAGGTGAAGCTGCTGCGGGCGCTGCAGGAGCGCGAGGTCCGGCGGGTCGGCGAGAACAGGAGCCGCCCGGTGGACGTGCGCATCGTCACCGCCACCAACCGCGACCTGGCGCAGGCCGTCGCCAGCGGGGCCTTCCGCCAGGACCTCTACTACCGGCTCAAGGTGGTGGAGCTGCGGGTGCCGGCGCTGCGCGAGCGGCGCGACGACGTCCTGCCGCTGGCCCGCCTGCTGCTGGCCGAGGCGTCGCTGCGCATGAAGCGCCCCATCTCCGGGCTGGCCCCGGCCGCGGCCGACCAGCTGCTGCGCTACCAGTGGCCCGGCAACGTGCGCGAGCTGGAGAACGCCATGGAGCGCGCCGTGGCGCTGGCCGAGGGGAGCCGGGTGGAGCTGGTGGACCTGGCGGAGGAGATCCGCCAGGCGGTGCCCCTGACCCTGCCCACCAGCGGCGAGGTGCGGCCGCTGGAGGCCGTCGAGAAGGACTACATCCTGGCGGCGCTGGCGCTGAACGGGGGGAACCAGACCCACACCGCCCTGCAGCTCGGCATCGGCGCGGTGACGCTGTACCGCAGGCTCAAGAGCTACGGCCTGGTGGTGGGCCGCGGCGCGACGAAGGCCGGCCCGGGCGGGCCGGGCGGTGGGTGCGCCTCGCCCGCCCGCCTCGGGCCGGACAGCCCCCTGAACGGCCTCGTCGCCCGGCCCGGGATCACTCCTGCCCCGCCACCAGCCCGTCCTCCGCCGGGCCGCGCTCCTCGGTGCGCTGGGCCAGCGAGCCGGCCAGCGCGCCGGCCTCGAGGCGCAGCAGGGTGGCTTCCGCCAGGGCGCTCACCGAGGCGCCGGCCGCCGCGCCGAGCCCGCAGAAGACGACGGCCACCGCCGACACCGCGGAGACGATGCCGAGGGCGATGAACACGCTGATGGCGACGCCGTGTGCCTCGGGCAGGCCGAAGAGCCCGGTGGCCACGCTCCCGCCCAGCATGCTGCCGTAGACCACCGAGGGGAGCAGGGCGACGGCCAGGAAGGCCGCCAGGCCCAGGCTGCCGCCGACCACGGAGAAGAACGTGGAGCGGGGGAGGGCGCGGGTGGAGGGGTGCAGCGGCGACCGGGAGGGGCGGGGGGCCGAGTGGGTCATGGCCGGTGCACAGAGCACCGGCCGGGCCAGGGCCGGGAGGGCAGCAAGTCCGGCCGCTTGGGCCCGCGGCCGCCGCGCCCGGGCGGCCAGGTCGTCCAGTGTGGAGGAGCGGCGCCTTCAGGACGGACGGCCCCGGCGCAGCGCCGGGGGCGGGGCGCACTCGACCACCAGCCGCCGGCCGCCCTCCGGGTGGTCGAGGGCCAGTCGGGCGGCGTGGAGCAGGTAGCCGGGATCGCCGGGCAGGGCCTGGCTGCCGGGCCGCGGCACGCCGCCGGGGCCGTAGAGCGGGTCACCCACCAGCGGGTGCCCGGCGAAGGCCAGGTGGATCCGGATCTGGTGCGGCCGGCCGGTCTCGATCTGCACCTCCACCAGCGCCTCGGGCGGAGCGCCCCCGCCGCCGCGCCGCTCCAGCACCCGCACGTGGCTCCTGGAGGGCCGGCCGTCGGGCGCTGCGGCGTGCACCGTGCCGAGGAGCGGGTGCGCCACCTCGCCGATGGGCGCCTCCACGGTGAAGTCCCCGGTGGCCGGGTGGCCGGAGCAGAGGGCGAGGTAGGTCTTCTCCACCTGGCGCCCCCGGAAGGCCGCCTGCACGATCCGGGCGGCCGCCGCGGTCCGCGCGAAGAGCACCACGCCGGAGGTGTCCCGCCCCAGCCGGTGCATGGGGCTGGCCTCGGGGGCGCGGCGGCGCACCACCGTCAGCAGGGTGTGCTCGAGGTAGAGGCCGCCGCCCGGCATGGTGGGCAGCCCGCGCGGCTTGGCCACCGCCAGGAGCAGCGCGTCCTCGTGGAGCACCGCGGCGTCGCAGGGCGCCGGCGGCTCGATCCAGGGTGGCCGGTCCCAGGCCAGCCACTGGCCGGCGCGCAGCGTGGTCTCGGCGGTGGTGGCCGCGCCGTCCAGCCGCACCTGCCCCGCGGCGATGCGCGCCCGCCACTCCTCCGGACCGGCGTGCCCGAAGCTGGCGGCCAGGTGCGCCAGCACGGCGCGCCCGGCGCCCTCGCGGCCGATCTGCTCCTGGTAGGTGTGGCCGTGGTTCATCGCGCCGCCCGGGGGAAAGCCGCCTGGCCGGCGGAGCCTACCCGGGGCGGCCGCGGGCGTCACCCGGCCCGCCCTCGGCCCCGGCGCGCGGTAGGATGGCACCGTGCGATCCCTGGTGAAGCTCGTCCTGCTCGGCTTGGCCATCGGCGCCGGCGCGGCGCTGTGCTGGCGGCTCCTCACCCCGGGGCGGGTGGCGCCGCCCGACGTGCCGGCGGTGGTGGAGAAGGTGCGGCAGGTGGCCCGGCTGGAGGTCCTGCAGGTCTCGCTCTACCGGAAGATCACCTTCGCCCCGGAGCCGGTCGAGGCCGGCTCGGTGTGGGGCGCCCTGGCCGGCTGGCTGCGCCACACCGTGGCCCGGCCGCAGGGCAAGGCCATCGTCTTCGCCACCGCCCGGCTCGGCCTGGACGTGGCGAAGCTGCAGCCTGGCGACGTCACGGTGCGGGAGCGGACCGCGTCCATCGTGCTGCCCCCGCTCGAGGTGGTGGTGGAGCTGCTGCCCGGCGAGACCGAGGTGATCGGCTCCAACCTGGACTCGGCCGACACGGCGCGGCTGCTCGAGCTGGCCCGGGAGGCCTTCCACCGCCAGGTGCTGGCCGACCGCGGGCTGCAGGGGCGGGCGCGCCTGGCGGCCGAGCAGGCGCTGACCGCGCTCCTGCTGCAGGTGGGGCTCGACGCGGTGGAGTTCGTGGAGCGCCCGGCGGAGCGGCCGCGCTCCTGGTCGGGCCGGTGAGGCCTGGGCGTGGGGCGCCTACCCGTCGGTCCAGGTGCCGCCGGTCAGACCGCACAGGATCGCCTGCGTGGCGGCCGCGGCGGCGTCGTGGTGCCGGGTGTCCCAGGTGAGGGCGCCGGGCCGGGTGGTGCACGTGCCGACGCGGCCCGTCACCGGGCATGGTCCGGCCAGGAGCGTCCGGTCGTTGCCGGTGCAGTACCGCTCCACCGAGCGCTTCACCGTCGGCGTCATCGGGCCGGTGGTGTCCGCGCAGGTCCCCGCCCAGGGATCCGAGCAGCTCACCGACGCCGGCGTCGCAGCCTCCACGGGCGGGGTCGGCGCCGACCAGGCGCCGTTGGTGCAGATGGTCTCGCTGACCGCGAAGTAGAGGCGCAGGTCGGCGCGGCCGCGCTCGTACGAGATGGTGCAGGTGCCGAACAGCCCGGCGCCCGGGCAGGTGGTGCCGAAGGTGCCCTGGTACTGCTCGCAGACGGTGCGCTGCGTCGCCAGGTCGGCCGCCGTCATGTCGGAGTAGGCGACGCAGCTGCCGCGCAGCGCCACGGTGTCGCAGGCGCCCTGGGTGGTGAGGTCGGGGGACGGGGGCGCCGCGCCGCCGCCGCCGCAGGCGCAGGAGAGGACCACGACCAGCGTGGCCAGGGGGTTCGGCTTGATGCGGGGCATGGGCGCCTCCTCGGTGACGACCTCACCCTAGCCGACGCACTGGTTGTGTGACCAGCCGGATCGACGTGCAGTCCGCCCACCTCGTCAGCTCCCTCTCCCCTCCGGGGAGCGGCCCCGCAGGCTCCCCCTCACCCCGGCCCTCTCCCCCAGCAGGCTGGGGGAGAGGGTGAGCAGACCATGGCCTCCATCCCTGCTCACACCTCTGCCAGGACGAGCCCAATCACGTCAGCCCCCTCTCCCCTCCGGGGAGCGGCACACCATGTCTGCCCCCTCTCCCCTCCGGGGAGAGGCACACCATGTCTGCTCCCTCTCCCCTCCGGGGAGAGGGCAGGGGTGAGGGGCGCCTGTGCCCGCGGTCCACCCGCGGGCCGAGGGTCAGGCCCCGGAAGACACGAACGCCCCGGTGACCAGGGCGGTCGCCGGGGCGTTCCAGGTGGCAGCCGCGGAAGGGCGGCCGCGGTGCGGCGGTGCGGCCTAGACCTTGGAGGCGGCCACGGCCTTCTCGGCCGGGGTGACCGCCTTGGTCAGCGCGCCGACGGCGGCGCCGGCGACGGCGCCCATGACGGCGAAGAGGGAGGCGATGCCGGTGACGCCGAGGACCATGCCGAAGACGATGAGGGCGCGGACCAGGAAGGTGGCCTGGACCGGGGTGCCGACGATGCCGCCGGCGAGGGAGCAGGCCGGCGTAGCCGCCGTAGAGGATGGAGGGCAGGAGGGCCAGGGCCAGGAAGGCCGCCAGGCCGATGCCGGCGCCGACGAGGGCGAAGGTCTTGTTCTGGGGCTTCGAGTTCGTGGTCGTCATGGCGTTCTCCAGTTCAGGTTGAGGTGTGGGGCCGCATCGCGCTGCCACCTGACTCCTCCCAACTGCACCTGCCTTGCCAACCCGGCGCCACCTGATTCCAGGGGGTTGCGTCCCAGGCTGTCGGGATCCCCCGACGCCGCGCCGCGCCGGGGGGACGGGGACGTCGCTTCGCGCTCCACGGAGGCGGCCGGCGCAGCCCTCTTCCGCCGCTCGCCGCACCTGCGCATCCTGGGCACGAAGGCCCGGCCGCGCCTCACGCCTTCCGGGGGACCAGGCGGACGCTGGGCGCCTTCACGGCGGCGGACACCCGGGCACCGGCCACCAGCCCGAGCCGATCGGCGCTGGAGCGGGTGACCAGCGCCACCAGCTTCACCCCGCAGTCCACCGTGAGGCGGACCAGCGGCCCCTCCTCACGGCGCGCGGCCACGACGCCGCCCAGCCGGTTCTGCGCCGAGGAGGCGTGTCCCCCGGCCGGCTCGAGCACCACCTCCTCGGCCCGGACGCAGGCGTAGGCCTCGTCCTCCACGCCGCCCGGGTCCAGCGCCACCAGCTCGATCCCCTGCGGGCCCGCGGTGCGCACCACCACCAGGCCGTCCTCCCGCCGCACCAGCCGGGCCGGGAAGACGTTCTCGGTGCCCACCACCCGGGCCACGTCCACGTCCACGGGATCCGAGAAGACCTGGTGGACCGGCCCGACCTGCCGGACCGCGCCGTCCACCAGCACCACCAGCCGGTCGCCCAGCGCCAGCGCCTCGACCCGGTCGTGGGTGACCACGATGGCCGGCACGCCGGCCTGCTCGAGCAGGTGGCGCAGCTCGCCGCGCAGCGCCTCGCGGGTGGGGGCGTCGAGGGCCGAGAGGGGCTCGTCGAGCAGGAGGAGGCGGGGGCGCGGCGCCAGGGCCCGCGCCAGGGCGACCCGCTGCCGCTGGCCGCCGGAGAGCTCGGCGGGCCGCCGCGAGAGCAGGCCGGCCAGGCCGAAGCGCTCGGCCAGCTCGGCCAGGCGCGCCGCCCGTCCGGCCCGGTCCAGCCGGTGGAGGCCGTAGGTCAGGTTGGCGGCCACCGAGAGGTGCGGGAAGAGGGCGTACTCCTGGAACAGCAGCCCGACGCCGCGGGCCTGGGGCGGCAGGTGGAGGCCGCGCGCCGCGTCGAACCAGGTCTCCTCGCCGAAGGTGATGGCGCCGGCGTCGGGGCGATCCAGGCCGGCCAGGGCCCTGAGGACGGTGGTCTTGCCCGAGCCGGAGGGGCCAAACAGGACCGTGACCGGCGCGCCCTGGAGCGGCCAGGCCGCCCGGGCGGCGATGACCGGGCCGCGGCGGAAGCGCCGCACCACCTCGAAGGCCAGGGCGGGCGGGCTCACCGGTCGTTCCAGCGGAAGGAGGGGCGGCGCTGCAGGGCGTAGACCAGCGCCAGCACGGCGAAGGAGACGGCCAGCAGGAGCCCGGCGGTGCGATGGGCCGCGCCGTACTCCAGCGCCTCCACGTGGTCGAAGATGGCCACCGAGAGGGTGCGGGTCCGGCCCGGGATGTTGCCGCCCACCATGAGGACCACGCCGAACTCGCCCAGGGTGTGGGCGAAGGTCAGCACCGCGCCGGCCAGCACGCCCGGCCAGGCCAGCGGGAGCGTCACCCGGAAGAAGGTGGCCAGCGGCGAGACGCCCAGCGTGTGCGAGGCCTCGATGAGCCGGCGGTCCACGCCGGCCAGCGCCCCGGCGAAGGGCTGCACCGCGAAGGGGAGGCTGTAGAGCACCGAGGCCACCAGCAGCCCGGCGAAGGAGAACGGGAAGGGGTGGCCGGCCGCCAGCTCGAAGAGCCGCCCGGCCGGCGCGCGCGGGCCGAGCGCGGTGAGGAGGTAGAAGCCGAGCACCGTGGGCGGCAGGACCAGCGGCAGCGCCACCACCGCCTCCACCAGGAACCGGGCGCGCCACCGGCTGGTGACCAGCCACCAGGCGATGGGCAGGCCGAGCACCACCAGGACCAGGGTGGTGAGGCCGGCCAGCTGGGCGGAGAGGAGGAGGGCGGCCAGATCCATGGGCTAGGGGAGCCCGTACCCGGAGCGGGCCAGGATGGCGCGCCCCTTCTCGCCGGTGACGAACGCCAGGAAGGCCCGGGCCAGCGCCGGCTCCCTGGAGGCGGAGAGGACCACGCCGGACTGCTCGATCCTGGGGTAGAGCGCCGCGGGAACGGGGACGGCCCGGCCGGCCGCCAGCGCCTCGCCGAGGACCAGCGAGGCGGGGAGGAAGGCCACGTCGGCGGCGCCGGTGGTGGCGAACTGGGCCGCCTGCGCCGCGCTGGTGCCGAGCACCAGCTTCCCCTGCACCGCCTGGTACACGCCGGCCGCCTCGAGCGCCTGCACCGTGGCGCGCCCGAAGGGCGCCACGGCCGGGTTGGCGATGGCGATGCGCTTCACGCCCGGGTCGACCAGCGCGGCGAGGCCGCGGCCCTCGAGGTCCAGCGTCGAGCCGGGCGGGACCCAGGCCACCAGCGTGCCGAAGGCGTAGGTGCGCTCGTCCGCGGCGGTGGCCAGGCCGGCCGCCACCAGCCTGGCCGGGTACTCGCGGTCGGCCGAGAGGAACAGGTCGAAGGGGGCGCCGTGCTGGAGCTGGGCGAAGAGGGCGCCCGAGGCGCCCAGCGTCAGGGTCACCGCGACGCCGGACCGCCCCGCCTCGAACGCGCGCGCCAGCTCCTCGGCGGCGTTCTTCAGGTTGGCGGCGGCGGCCACGGCGAGCGTCTTCCCCGGCCCGTCCGCCCGGGCGGGGAGGGCCAGGAGGGCCAGGAGGAGGGCGAGGGGCAGCAGGCTACGGCGCATCCGGATCGCTCCGTTCAAGGACGTTTAAGCTACAATAGGAACCAAACCACCCGCGCTGCGCAGCGTCAAGCAACCTTCGACCCGGAGTGGCAGCGGGTATACTCGCCCCACATGTCCGACCTCCTGCTCACGACCGACGAGGTGGCCGAGGTCCTCCGGGTCCACCCGAAGCACGTCTACCGGCTCCTCAAGAAGGGGCTGCCGGGGCGCCGGGTGGGGTCGGAGTGGCGCTTCTCGCGCGACGACGTGCTGGCCTGGTCGGGCGGCAAACCGGTCCCGCCAGCCGACGCGGCGGGCCCGGCGGCGACCTCGCCGGTGGCCGACGGGGCGCCGGCGCTGGTGGCGGGCAACGGCGACGTGGCGCTCCAGGTGCTGCTGCGCCTGGCCAGCGCCCTGGGGCCGCCGCTGCTGGGGTTCGTGCAGGCCGACATGGGAGCGGCCGCCGAGCTCCTGCGCCGGCGGGCCGTCCTGGCGGCCGGGGCGCACGCCGGCGGCTTCCCCAGCCACGTGGGCGAGGAGCGGGTGGCGCGGGTGCACCTGGTGCAGCGCGAGATCGGCCTGGTCTCCCCGAAGGCGGCGCCGCTGCTGCGGCTGAGGGACCTGCCCAGGCGGCGGCTGGCCTCGCGCCCGCCGAGCGCCGGGGTGCGCGCCTGCCTCGACGAGGCGCTGCGCGCCGAGCGGCTCGACCCGGCCAAGGTCCACCGGAAGGCCGTGGCCCTCGGCTCGCACCTGGAGGTGGTGCTGGCGGTGGCGTCGGGCCAGGCCGACGCGGGGCTGGCGTCGCGGGCCTGGGGCGAGCGGGCCGGCCTGGCCTTCCTGCCGCTGGCCACCGAGGCCTACGGCCTGATCGTCAAGGCGCGCGACCTGGGCGACGCCCGGGTGGTGCGGCTCTGCGAGGTGGCCCAGGGAAGGGCGTTCCGGGCCGAGGTGGGGGCCATCCCGGGCTACGACGCGGCCGGCGCCGGCGACATCCGCTACGACGCCTGAGGTGGCGCGGTGAACCCTGACCACCGCACCTGGCCCGACACCGGGGCAACTGTCGGCCACTGCTCGGGACTTCTCCCGGGGGTGTGTGGTGGCGACTCAGGGTCGGGGGCGCCGCCACCACCGCGCGGTACTTAGCGGGCCACGGGGACGGCCCGAAGTACCTGGCAAGGAGGCGCCATGCTGAACACCTTCGCCGAGCGGGACCTGCACCAGCCGACCAGCCACCGCGATCAGGCCTCCGAGCACCGCCGGCTGGCCGAGCGCCTGGCGCGCGACGGCTACCGTGACCAGGCCGCCCGCCACCTGCTCGAGGCGCGGCTGCTCGACCTGAAGGCCGCGGCCCTGGCGGCGTCCTCGAGGGCGGCGTAGGCCCCGCCCCACGGGCCGCGCCTCGACTCCGCGCCCGCGCTGCTCCGCCCCAGCGGCTCTTCCGGAGCCGCCGGTCGGCTAGACCTTTCCGCCCTTCAGGCGCCGCAGGTGCGCCACCTCGTCGGAGCGCTGGCCCCAGTCGCGCGCCGCCTGCCGCCGCAGCCGCACGTCGTGACGACGCTGGAAGGCCTGGGCCTCCCGCTCGAGCTTCCGGAGGTGCTCCAGGCGGTCGGGCGCCAGCTCGCCCGCCTCGACCGCCGCCCTGACCGCGCAGCCGGGCTCGGTCCCGTGGCGGCAGTCGGGGAAGCGGCAGCCCGCAGCGAGCGCCGCCACGTCCTCGAAGACGGCGTCGAGCCCCTGCTCGTCCACCAGCTGGAGCTCGCGCATGCCGGGCGTGTCGAGGAGCAGGCCGCCGCCCGGCAGCTGCACCAGCTGGCGGTGGGTGGTGACGTGACGGCCGCGCCCGTCGCGCGCCCGCACCTCGCCGGTGGGCAGCCGGGCCTCGCCGAGCAGGGCGTTGGCCAGGGTGGACTTACCGGCCCCGGAGGAGCCCACCAGCGCCACCGTCAGGCCGGGGAGGATGATGGCCTGCACCGCCGCCAGGCCGGTGGCCTGCACCACGCTGGTCAGGAGGACCGGGACCGCAGGGCAGTGGCGCGCGACCTCGGCGGCGCGGGCGGCGGCGTCCTGGCAGAGATCGGCCTTGCTCAGGATCACGGCGGGCCGGGCGCCGCTGGCCCAGATGCGCGCCAGGTAGCGCTCGATGCGCCGGACGCTGAAGTCCGCGTCGAGGCCACACACGGCGAACACCAGGTCCACGTTGGCGGCCACCACCTGGGCCCGCACCTGGCGGCCGGCGGCGCCACGGGTGAAGACGGTGCGCCGCGCCAGCACGCGCTCGATGACGGCGGTGCGGTCGGCTCGTGGCGCCTCGTCGAGGACCACCCAGTCGCCGACGCCGGGCAGGGCGGCCTCCTCCAGCTCCAGGCGGAGCCGACCGGCCAGGCGCGCCGGCCCCGCGCCGTCCGGCGACCAGACCTGGCAGGCGCCGCGGTGCTCGGCGGCGATGCGGCCAAGGGCTGCGCCGCGCCCCGCCCCGGCCTGGAGCTGCTCCTGGAAGAACGGGCCGAAGCCCAGGGTCGAGAGCTCGATCACGATGGCCACCCCCGTCGACGCCGAGCGTATTCCCCCGCGGCGGCGGGTTCAATCCGGCGGGCAAGGGCGCGGGCGCCGTGGGCGGGCCGCGCGGCCGGATGGTCAGGCGCTGGGGAGCGGCGGCGCCCGGCCCTGGATGGCCGCGGCTCGGCTGGGCGCGCACCGCTAGGTCCAGGGGGTGCGCCACCTCGCCCTCCACGCCGCCTGGGGCTTCGCCGTGCTCGCCGCGCCGGCCACCGCCGCGGCGCTGCCGCCGCAGTCGCCCGCGACCGTGCAGGGCACCTACCGCGTGCGGGCGGTGGCCACGCTCGCGGGCGTGCCGCTGGTCCGCGAACTGGAACTGCGCGCCGACGTCCTTCTGGCGCCCGGCTCAGGGGGGCGCGAGGTGAGGGCTCGTCTCGCCAGCCGCGGCCAGGCCTGCGCGCTCACCGCGCTGGTGGCGGCCGACGGCACGCTCGGCTTCACCGCCGGTGAGCGGTGCACCATCGCGCTCGACGAGCCGGGCACCCGCGGCGCCGTGGTGGCGACCGTGCGGACGGGGCGCGGGCGCGTGGCCGACCGGCGGCTGGTGCTCGAGCTCCGCCTCGGCTTGGAGGGGGCGGTGCACCTCGCGACGGGCCAGATCCCCGGGCTGGGCGGGGAGACCGACCTGCCGGTGTCCGGCGAGGCCGTGGTGCGGGCCGAAGGGAGGCGGGACGACTCCCGGGCGGCCGGGCGTCGAGGCGGTGGCGCGGCCAGGCAGCGGTCGGTGGCCGCGCCGGGTCCGTCAGCGCGCTCCAGCCTGTGCCTGCCACCGGGACCTCACCCGGACGCCTGGCCCCCGGCGCCGGGCGCCAGGTGGGCCCACGGCGGGCGGCGGTAGAGGAAGGCCAGGCCCGCCCGCATCGAGACCCAGCGGATGGCCAGGGCTCCCAGGATGCTGGCCAGGGTCAGCAGCAGCGCCGCCGCGCCGGCGTCGGCGACCAGCGTCCCCGTCAGCTTGGCGGCCAGCCGCAGGCTCACGAAGTAGCCGAGGTAGACGACCATGGAGTTCGCGCCCAGGTAGCGGAGCGGCTCCGTGCCCGGCAGCTGGCTCAGGAGGACGCCCGTGAACACGATGGCCAGCGCGCCGGCGAACCCGAGGCCGAGCGAGACCCCGGGCAGCGCGGCCAGGTGGCCCGAGACCAGCAGCTGGTTCGTCAGGCCCCAGGCGAGCAGGTAGGCGAGCAGGCCGGCCCGGTGGGTCGCCGCCCAGGCGGCCGCCTGGAACACCTGGGGCGCCAGGCAGTAGCCCGAGTAGAAGTAGACGAAGCGCCTGGCGAACTCGTCGGTGAAGAACCAGCCGGTCTCGATGGGCAGGCTCTGGAGCGCGGCGGCGGCCGGCAGCATCAGCCACCACGGGACGCGGCGGGTCAGCTTCGCGATCAGGAAGTACAGGGCGAGGCTGTGGATGAACCAGAGGGAGCCGAGAGGCTCGAGCACGAGCATCGGGTAGGCGGCGGCCCCTGCTGCCAGGTCTGGCCGTCCTTCAGGGCGCCGCGCCCGATGAACGCCACGTAGCCCAGGGTGGCCCAGAGCGCGTAGAGGTAGGCGAAGTGCAGCACCTTCCGGTCGAGGAAGGTGCGCCAGGGCCGCCCGATGGTGTTGGCGAGGAAGAGCCCGGCGATGAGGAAGAAGTCGGGCATCCGGAAGGGGCGCGCGAAGGCCACCAGGTGGTCCAGCCAGCCGGGCGTCCCGCGCGCCTGCTGGACGTCCAGGTTGGCGTGCAGCATCACCACCAGGACGATGCAGATCCCCTTCGAGAGGTCGACCCAGGCCACGCGCTGCGGCCCGGGGGCGCTGCCGTGATCGCTCGACTCCATGGGGTCATCTCGCTGTGGTGGACAAGGCGCCTGTTCGGGCACCCTCGACGTATAGGCGGTGGGCTGGGCCCGGCGCTCGCCCGCGCGCCGGACCTCCGCGGGGGCTATGGTCCCCGGATGAGACCGCACGCCAGCGATCCGCGCCGATGACCACCTCCCCCGCCGCCCCGCGGCTCGACCTGCTCGTCAGGGTCGGCTGCAGCCTGGTGTACCAGGCGACGACCACCTGCGCCCTGCTGCTCAACCTGCGGCCGCGCACCGATCCACGCCAGGCGCTGCAGCAGGAGCTGCTCGGCTTCGGGACCGACCTGCCCTCCGAGGAGTTCGCCGACGGGCACGGCAACATCCTCCACCGCGTGGCGCTGACGCCGGGGCGCCACGAGATCCGGCACGACGCGCTGGTGGCCGTCTCCTCGCTGCCGGACCGGCACGATCTCGTCGACGCCAGCCCCGTCTCGCCGCAGCTGGTCCCGCCGGCCCTGCTGCGCTACACGCTGCCGAGCCGGTACTGCGACTCGGACCGGCTGACCGACTTCGCCTGGCAGCAGTTCGGGCAGTTCGAGCAGGGGCTGCCGCGCGTGCTCGCCATCTGCGACTGGCTCCACCGCAACGTGGAGTACCGCTACGGCTCGGGCCGGCCCGACCTGTCGGCCGGCGACGTGCTGCAGCGCCGCTACGGCGTCTGCCGGGACTTCGCCCACACCCTGGTGGCGCTGTGCCGCACCTTCAACCTGCCGGCGCGCTACGTGAGCGGGCACCTGCCGGACATCGGCGCGCCGGACCCGCTCGATCACATGGACTTCCACGCCTACGCCGAGGTCTTCCTGGGGGGACGCTGGCACACCTTCGACGCCCGCTTCGCCGCCCGGCGCATCGGCCGCATCAAGGTGGCGTGTGGGCTCGACTCGGTGGACGGGGCCTTCTCGACCATCTACGGCGGCGCGGCGCTGGTCTCGTTCCAGGTGTGGGCCTACCAGGTGGCGCGCGGCGCGGTGACGGTGGGCGATCCGCTCGACCTCACCAAGCGGCTCGACAACCGGTGGGAGGTCGTGACCGGCGGCGCGCCCTGAGCCGCGGCTCGTCCGGGGGGTTCCGCGCGCGGGCCTCGATTGAGCGTAGCGTGGACCCTCGCAGTGGACGTGGACGCAGCAGGAAGGCGAGGCGCACGGATGGACTGGAACCGCATCGAGGGCAACTGGAAGCAGTTCAAGGGCAGCGTGAAGGAGCAGTGGGGCAAGCTGACCGACGACCAGCTGGACGTGATCGCCGGGCGACGCGAGCACCTGGCTGGCCAGATCCAGGAGGTCTACGGGATCACCAAGAAGGAGGCCGGCAAGCAGCTCTACGACTGGCAGAAGATGCTAAAGGACGTGGCCGTCGCGAAGAGCTGAGCCCCGGCGGGCTGGTCGGGCGGACCCGGCCGCGCCGGTCCCAGGAGGTGCGCGGCCGGTTGGGGGTCGCGCGCGCCACCGATCCGACCGCGGCCCAGGCCATCCTCGACCTCACCACCGCCTGCGACGACGCCGCCGGCCGGACGCGCTATCCGGTCTCCAGGTCCGGCACCCTGGGCGGGCAGGCCCTGGCCCCTGGCCCGCACAGGTCCACCTCGGACCTCTCCGTCACCTCCGGCGACGTCACGCTCGACGCCCGGGGCGACGCCGACGCGGTCTTCATCTTCCAGGCGGCCTCCACGGCGACCACCACCGCCGGGCGCCAGGCCGTCCTGGCCAACGGCGCCAAGGCCGCCGGCCCGGATCGCCGCGGTCAGCCTGGACGGCATCACCATCGTGCAGCCGGCGCCGTGGCGGCGTCGCCTCAGGCGTCGGGACGGGCCTTCCACCGGTCGACTCCGGGTGGCAGGCCCGTCTTCACGGCTGGCTCCCCCGGCGCTGTCCCATGAGCGGCGCCAGGGTGGCGCGCGCCACCTCGAGCGCCAGGCGCAGCGCCCCGATCCGCCGCGGCGGCGCCAGCGTCCCGGCCTGGAAGCGGCGGAGCGCCTCCTGCCGCCGGAGCTTGCCGGACGAGGTCCGCGGCAAGGTGCCCGGCGCCAGCAGCCTGACCGTGTGCGGCGTCAGGCCGGTCCGCTCGCTCAGGGCCCGCCGGATGGCGTCACAGACCGGGCCGTCCGCCCAGGCCGAGCCGCGCAGCCGCTCGGCCAGCACCAGCAGGGCCTCGCCGCCCTCGGGCGGGGTGAAGCCCAGCGCCACGGTGCAGCCGGGCCGCAGCCCGGGGAGGCCGGACACCGCCGCCTCCAGCTCCTCGGGCGCGCGGTTGGCGCCGCGCACGATGACCAGGTCCTTGAGCCGACCGTGGATGTACAGGGCGCCCTCCACCACGAAGCCGAGGTCGCCGGTGTCGAGCCAGCCGTCCACCAGGACCATCGCGGTGGCGGCCGGGTCGCCCAGGTACTCGCGGAGGAGCGAGGGGCCGCGGACCCAGATGCTGCCGAGCCGGCCCTCGCCGGACAGCCCCCCGTCCGCGCGCCGCACCTCGATCTCCACGCCCGGGATGGGCGTGCCGACGCTCATGACCTCCCGCCGGCCTGGGGCCACCACGCCGTCGGCCGCCAGGCGCACGGGATCGACCTGGGCGCCCACCAGGGCCTGGCCCGGCGCGGCGAAGCAGACCGCCAGCGCCGCCTCGGAGAGGCCGTAGACCGGGACCAGCGCGGCCGGATCCAGGCCGTGGGGGGCGAAGCGGGCCGCGAAGCGGCGCAGCGCCTCGCCCGAGATCGGCTCGGCGCCGTCGAGCGCCAGCCGCCAGCCGGCCAGCGAGTGGCCGGCCAGGTCGGCGTCGCTGACGCGGTCGGCGCAGTAGGCGTAGGCGAAGCTGGGGGCCACCGAGATGGTGGCGCGGTGCCGGGCCATGGCGCGCAGCCAGAGCGCCGGCCGCGCCAGGAAGTGCTCGGGCGCGATCAGCACCAGCGCCCCGGGGTAGCTCATGGCCCCGAGCAGCCCGCCGATCAGCCCCATGTCGTGATAGAGCGGCAGCCAGGAGCAGAGCACCTCCGCCCCGGTCGGTCGCACCACCGCCACCAGCGCGTCGGCCTGGGCCTGCAGGGCCGCGTGGGTGAGCGCCACCGGCTTCGGGTCGACGGTGGAGCCCGAGGAGAACTGCACCAGGCCGAGGTCCCCCGGCGCCGGCAGGTGGCGCAGCGCCCCCTGGCCCGATCCGAGCTCCCCGGCGTCGAGCAGCCCGAGCGGCGGCGCGACCCGGGCCAGCACCTGGCCCAGCAGCGCCCGGGTGCCGCCTCCCGAGACCACCAGGCAGGCCCCGGAGACCTCGAGCATCCGCGCCGTGGCGGCCACCCACTCCTCGAGCCGGCCCAGGCGCACCGGCGGGTAGAGCGGGACCGGCACGGCGCCGCAGCGCCAGGCGCCGAAGAAGGCGTCCAGGAAGGCGGCCTCGGTCCGGAGCACGATGGCCACCCGATCGCCGGGTCTCACGCCGCGCGCCGCCATGACGGCGCCGGCCCGGGCGGCGCGCTCCTCCACCTCGGCCCACCGGAGGCTCGACTCGCGCTCCTGCAGGTCCACGAAGGTGACGCCGCTCGGGTGGCGGGCGGCGGCCCCCAGCGCGTGGGCCAGCGTGGTGGAGCGCGGCGCGGGAGCGGGCAGGCCGGTCAGCCTCATGTCTGGTCCTCCGGGAGGCCGGTGGGGTCGGGCATGGGCTCACCAGCGCAGCAGCACCAGCTCGCAGGCGAAGCCGGGGCCCATGGCGGCCAGCACCCCGACGTCCCCGGGGCGCGCCTCGGCGGCGTCGAGGTGGTCGCGCAGCACGAAGAGGACCGAGGCCGAGGAGAGGTTCCCCACCTCCCGCAAGGAGGCCCAGCTCCGCGCCAGGGCGGCCTCGGGCAGCTGGAGCCCGGACTGGAGCGCCTCCAGCACCCTGGGGCCGCCGGTGTGCGCGATCCAGTGCCGGACGTCGGCGCGGCGCAGCCCCTGCGACCCGAGGAAGGCGTCCACGTCGGCGCCGACCCGGCCCTCCACCACCTCGGGCACCTTGGCCGAGAGCACGATCTTGAAGCCGGTGTCGACGACGTCCCACCCCATGACCCACTCTGTGTCCGGGTAGAAGACGGAGCGGGTCGCCAGGATCCGCGGCGCACCTGCGCGTGGGGGCCGGGCGCCGCCGCCGAGCACCACGGCCGCCGCGCCGTCGCCGAAGAGGCCGGTGGCCACCACGTTGGGGATGGAGAGGTCGTCGGGCTGGAGCGTGAGCGAGCAGAGCTCCACCGACAGCAACACCGCCACCTCCTCCGGGAAGGCGCGCAGGGCGTCGGCGGCGCGGGCCACCCCGGCGGCGCCCGCCAGGCAGCCCAGGCCGAAGATGGGGGTCCGCTTCACCGAGGGGCGGAGGCCCAGCCGGTTGATGAGCCGGGCGTCGAGCGAGGGGGTGGCGATGCCGGTGGTGGTGACGAAGAGCAGGTGGCCGACGTCCTGCGGCTCGAGGCCGGCGCGGGCCAGCCCGTCGCGGATGGCCGCCTCCCCCACCTCGAGGCCCACCCGCAGCCACGCCTCGTTGCGCCGCCCGAAGCAGCCCAGGGCGGCGTACTCGGCCAGCGGCAGGGCCAGGTGGCGTCCGCCCACCAGCGTGGAGCGGTGGATCTGGGCGAGCCGGTCGGGGTTGAAGTGCTGCCCACTCCACTGCGCGGTGAGGGCCGCCGTGAGGGCCTCCTGGTCGACGTGGTGGGCCGGGAGGGCGCGTCCGACGGAGAGGATCTCGGGGCCGAGGGCCGAAGGGCTCATCGAGCCTCCTGGTGTGGTCCGGTGAGGCCCGGCCGGCCCGCTGTCCTGGGCCGGCCGCGCTGGACCTGGCTACTTCCCGAGCACCTTCTCGACCTGGCCCACCTTCTCCTGAGCCTGGCCGGCGCGCTTCTGGGCCTTCCCCTCGGCCTCCAGCCTCGGCTTGCCGAGCAGGGAGCCGGTCGCCTCCTTGATGGTGCCCTTGACCTTCTCGAGCTTGCCCTTCGCCTCGTCGTGGGTGCTGGTCTTCATGTGGTCTCCTCCATGCCTGCGGTGGGTGAGGGCTCAGCGCTGGCCGAAGCGGACCTTGGCGTCGTTGACGCAGCGGTCCTTGGTGTCGCCCGACAGGCTGTCGCACTTCTCCTTGGCCACGGCGTAGTCTGCGTCGTTCTTCTCGCCGGCGGCGTCCTGGCGGGCCTCGGTCCTGATGGCGGAGGCCTTGGCGTTGGCATCGGCCGACTTCTCGTCGGCGGCCATCTTGGCCTTGGTGGTGGTGAGCCGCGCCTCGGCGTCCGACTCGGCGTGCACCTTGGCCGCCTTGGCCTCCTTGACGCAGACGTCCTTGTCGTTGCCGGCCCGGTCGTCACAGCGCTCCATCGACACCTTGTAGGCGGCCTCGGCCTTGGCCACGCGCACGGCGTTGTGGGTCTTGGCGGTCGGCTTGTACTCGGCCTCGAGCTCGGCCTCGGCGACCTTCCCCTTGCCCTTCGCCTCGGCCACGCAGATGTCCTTGGCGTTCTTGGCGAGCGCGTTGCAGCCGGACAGGCCCGCCTTGGTGTTGGCCTCGATGGTCTTCTCGGCGGCCTGGTACTGGTCCTTGGTCATGGTCTCGGCACCGGCCAGGGGGCTGAAGGCGAGGCCGGCGGCGAGGGTGAGCAGGTTCAACGTGTGGCTCTTCATGGAGTGCTCCTGACGGTGGGGTGGGGTGGGGTGTTCCTGGGCGCTTGGGTTCGCCGCCCGTCAAGACACTGCATCCGCCGTGCGAGGGCGCATCGGCCCGCCGGCGCTGCACCCGGGCCAGGACGGCGCCGGAGGCCTGCGTCCACGAGGAGGCCGCGGACGTTCGGGCCGGGCCGTGGACGTTCGGGCGGAGCCGGGCTCGCAGGCGGTCAGGCATCGACCGCACAGCCCCAGGCGAGTCCCGTCGAGCACGCTCGTGGGCCAGGCGGCCGGACCCTGGCCTGACCGAGGACCTGCGCCTGCGGGGGGAGCCGGCCGCCAGCGGGATGAGGTGGCGCGCTCAGGCGCCGACGAAGGCCAGCAGGTCGGCGTTGAGCCGGTCCTTGTGCGTGTCCGCCAGGCCATGAGGGGCGCCCTGGTACACCTTCAAGGTGGCCCCCTTGACGAGCTGCGCCGAGCGGAGGCCCGCCGCGGCGATGGGCACGATCTGGTCGTCGTCGCCGTGGACCACCAGCGTCGGCACGTCGAAGCGCTCGAGGTCCGCGGTGAAGTCGGTCTCGGAGAAGGCCTCGATGCAGTCGTAGGCGTTCCTGTGGCCGGCCAGCATGCCCTGGAGCCAGAAGGCGTCCATCACCCCCTGGGAGACCATGGCGCCGGGACGGTTGGCCCCGAAGAAGGGGCCGCTGGCGAGGTCGCGATAGAGCTGTGACCGATCCGCCAGCGCGCCGCGGCGGATGGCGTCGAAGGCCTCCAGCGGCACTCCCGCCGGGTTGGTCGGGGTCCTCAGCATCAGGGGCGGGACCGCGGAGATCAGCGCAGCCTTGGCCACCCGCGCCGTGCCGTGCCGGCCGATGTAGCGGGCCACCTCGCCTCCGCCCGCGGAGAAGCCCACCAGCGTGGCGTCCTTCAGGTCGAGCGCCTCGATGAGCTCCCCGAGGTCGTCCGCGTAGGTGTCCATGTCGTTGCCGCTCCAGGGCTGGCTCGAGCGGCCGTGTCCGCGGCGGTCGTGGGCCACGCAGCGGAAGCCCCTGGAGGCCAGGTGCAGCATGGCCGCCTCCCAGCTGTCCGAGCAGAGCGGCCAGCCGTGGCTGAACACCACCGGCCGCCCCGCGCCCCAGTCCTTGAAGGAGAGGCTCGCCCCGCTCTTGGTCGTGAAGGTTCCCATGGTGGCTCCTGTCCGCCTGGTGCTGGGCCGGCTCCGGCCCCCACCGCGGGAAGCAAGAGGCGTGCTCCCGTGGCCGGGTGCACGGGACGGCCTGCGACCTCGGGACAGCGGCCCGATCCGGCCGACCAGCCAGGGTCCAGGCGATCGCGACGTCGCCACTGGCTCGTTCGCAAACGTTCTCGAACGAGGCGAGGGCCGTCGAGGCGGCCGCCAGCTCGACGACTGCCGCTCCGCGACGCCCCTAAGAGTCGTCACCCTGGCGCCCGACGCGCTCGAAGCACTCGGGGCACATGCCGTGGGTGAACTGGGCGTCGGTGCGGGTGCTGACGTAGTCCTCGAACTGCTGCCAGGCGCCGCCCTCGTCCCGGATCTTCTTGCACCAGGCGCAGGTGGGGAGCAGCCCGGTGAGGAGCTTCACCTTGCGCATCTCCTCGTCCACCCGCGCCGCCAGGGCCGCCTCGCGGCGGTGCAGCGACCTGGTGCGGGCGAGGTGCACGCCCACCGCGAGCCCCAGCGTCGCCAGGGCCACCGTCAGCGCGAACCACGGCGTCTGCCACGGGTGTGGCTCGATCTCGAAGGCCAGGGTGGCGGGCGGACCCCAGGCCCCGGCGGCGCTGGCGGCCGCCACCTCGAAGAGGTAGCGGCCCGGGTCCAGGGTCGTGAAGTGGGCCACCCGCTCGCCGGCGGCGTCCAGGAAGGCGTCGTCGAGGCCGAGCAGCCGGTGGTGGAAGCGGATCCGCTCGGCGGCGGCCAGCGCCAGGCCCGTGTAGCGGACGTCGACGCGCCGGGTCCCCGCCGGCAGCCGGAGCACGCCACCCACGGGCCAGGGGTGGCCGTCCACGGTCACCTCCTCGACCCGCGCCGGCGGCGGCGCCTGGCTGGGACCGAGGCGGGCGGGATCGATCACCGCCACCCCGCGGATGGTGGCAAACCAGAGGCGCCCGTCCCTGGCCCGCCAGGCCGACGGCTCGACGCCCCCGTTGCACTCCCGCTCGCGCATGCCGTCCGCCGTCCCGAAGGCCGTCGGCGCCACCGCGCCGCGGCGCCCCGCCGCGACCTCGTCCAGGTCCGACCGCTTGACGCGGCTGATGCCGCGGGTCCCGGAGAGCCAGAGGTGGCCGGCTCCGTCGTCCAGGATGGCGAGGACCGTGTCCTCGAACAGCCCCTCGCGCTGGGTCCACCGCTCCAGCCGATCCCCCGTCAGGCGCGCCAGGCCGTCGCCCACCGTCCCGATCCAGAGGCCGCCGCCTGGCTCCGCGCGCAGCGCGGTCACGTCGCCGCGGAACGGCTGCCCGCCGATCGTGGCGGGGACCAGCCGGTTGCCCTCCACGCGCGCCAGCGCGGTGGTCGTCCCCACCCACAGCCGTCCCGGGGACTCCTCGGCGAGGGCGTTGACCTTGTCGCCGAGCAGCGCCGGGTCGGCGTCGAGCCGGCGGAAGCGGTCGTCCACCAGGCGGAAGACGCCGTGGGAGGTGCCCAGCCAGACGGTCCCGCGGGCGTCCTCGTGGATGGTCCGGGCGAGGTGGTCGGCGAGGCCGCTCTCCTTCCCGTAGCGCCGCGCGCCGCGCGGCCCGAAGCGGGTCACCCCGTCGCCGGTGCCCACCCACAGGTCGCCGGCGCGGTCCTCCAGCAGGCCACCCAGGCGCGCGCCCCGGAGCTCGGCGGCGTGGGGCGTCTGGACCTGGCCTCCGCGCAGCCGGTCCAGCCCACCGTCGCTGGTGATCCAGATCGACTCGTCCCGGCGCTGGAGGACCGACCAGACCACGTCGGCGGAGAGCCCCTCCTCGCGGGCCATGGTGACGACCTGGCCCCACCGGAGCCGGTACAGGCCACCGGACTCGGTGCCGGCCCAGAGGTCACCCTCGCCGTCCTCGGCCAGCGTGTGGACATCCAGCGGGCTCACCGTCCCCACCACCGCCTCGGCGCGATCGCCCCACACCCGGACCAGGGGTCGCCCCTCCGTCCCGACCCAGAGCGCGCCCAGGTGGTCCTCCAGCAGCGCCAGGACCAGGGAGGACCCGGCGAACGGGACCGTCTCGAGGCGCCCCGAGCCCGGCGTGCGGCGGGCCAGCCCCCGGCTCGTGCCCACCCAGAGCACGCCGTCCCGCGTCACCCGGAGGGAAGTCACCACCTCCGAAGGCAACCCGGCCGTGCCCATGACCTCCAGGCGACCGTCGACGAGCCGCGCCAGGCCGCCGTAGCCGCCGATCCAGAGCTCTCGCCCGAGCCGCGCCAGGGTGAGCACCCGCTGGTCCTCGAGCCCCTCGAGTCGCTCCACCCGCGGCGTGGCCCCGGGCCGGACCCGTCGCACGCCGTCTCCCTCGGTGGCCACCCAGAGGCCGCCCTCATCGTCCGGCGACAGCGCCGTCACGGCCGCGTCGGCGCCCAGCCCCAGGGTCTCGAAGGCGCCGTCCCGGAGCAGGCTCAGGCCACGCGAGGTCCCGATCCAGATCAGACCGTCCCGGTCCTCGAGCAGGGCGGTGATCTCGTTGCCGGCCAGCCCAGGCGTGTCGAGGTGGGTGAAGACCTTGAACCTGACGCCGTCGAAGCGGACCAGCCCCTCCTGCGTCCCGATCCAGAGGTATCCGCTCCGGGCCGCCAGGAGCCGGTGGACGACGTTGTGCGGCAGCCCCTCGCGGTAGGTCCAGCGCTCCCGGATGCACTGCGAGAGGGCTTGTGGCGCCTCGGCGGCCACCGCTGGCCACGCGGTGGCCAGCAGGATGGCCAGGCCCAGGCGGCGGTGGAGGCCTCGAGCTGCCATGGTGGACGGGGCGGTGCCCTGGTGGCTCATGTCTCCGGGGGACAAGGTCCTTCGCTTCCACCAGGGGTGTCAAGCCGGCGGGCCAGGGCGGCCAGCTTCAGCTCGCCACCTCGCGGAGCTGGATCACGTTGCCCTCCGGGTCGTGGCCGTCGCAGGCCCTGAAGCCCCCACCCGCCCACTCGCGATCCGACGGGTCCACGACGCCGCCCAGGCTGGCCGCGACGGCTCGGGCCGCCGCGAGGCTGGCCACCGGGAAGAACGGCTTGATGGCGGCCTCCTCCCGGCGCTGCGGCGGGCGGGTGACCTCGAGGCCCGAGGCGATCTCGGGGGGGATGGCGTGGAGGACCACCTGGTGCCCTGGCGCCTCGAGCACCGCGTGGTGCGGCCCCCGCTCGACGGGCCGCAGCGAGAGGACCTCCTCGTGGAACCTGGTGAGGCGCTCGAGGTCGAGTGCGAAGACCACGACGCCAGCGCCGGCGAGACTCGACAGGTGGCCCTCCGCAGGTTTCCCCGGGACCGGTCCCCGCATGGGGGTGCGTTCCCCCTGGCTCCTGACCGGTCGGGTCGGTCGTGGTGTGCGACAAGTTGACAGATTGCCGCAGGATTGATCTGTGACAAGAGTGCCGTGTCGAGCGTCCGATCCTTGGGGGGCGGACGGGGCCGGCATCTCGTCGGTGACCACAGGTGCAACCCCCTGACATGAAAGGGATTTCACCATGAACCGCCTCCGCATGCTCTCCCTGGCTTCCATCGCCGCCCTCGCCGCCGCCTGTGGCGGCAGCTCGGAAGATCCGCCGCCCGCTGCCTGCACCTACGCCTACACCGCCTGGGGCACCTGCCAGCCCACCGGGACTCAGACCCGCACCGTCACCTCGGCGACGCCCGACGGCTGCACGGGCACCCCGGCGCTGAGCCAGGCGTGCCAGCCGGCCGTCACCATCGACTTCAAGGCGGTGGTGGGGGATCAGGCCTTCGACTGCACCAACCTCGCCGGCTACGCCGTCGGCACCGGGACCATCCCGCTGAAGCCGCGGGACTTCCGGTTCTACGTCTCCAACCTCCGGCTGGTGACCGCCGCCGGCGCCGAGGCCAGCGTCACCCTCGACACCACCGTCTGGCAGAACTTCGGCGTGGCGCTCCTCGACTTCGAGAACGCCACCGGGGCCTGCCTGGTCGGCTCGGCGGAGACCAACACCGCCGTCACCGGCACCGCGCCCGTCGGCACCTACGTCGGCCTGAGGTTCGACCTCGGGGTCCCGGCTGCCAGCAACCACTTCGACTACCAGTCGCCCTCCATGCTCCCGCCGCTCAACAACAGCGCGATGGCCTGGAGCTGGACCACCGGCTTCAAGTTCACCAAGATCGAGGTGAACATCCAGCGCGCGGCGCCGCCCGCGGCCCCGTTCACCTTCAACTTCCACCTCGGCTCGTCCGGGTGCGGGCTCACCACCCCGGGTGACTACAGCACCGCCGTCTGCACCAAGCTCAACACCCCGGCGGTCGACCTGGCCGCCTTCGATCCGGCGACCCAGGCCGTGGCGTTCGACCTCGCCGCGCTCCTGGCCGGCATGAACCTGGACTCCGCCGACGGCGGCGGCGCCCCGGGCTGCATGTCGGGAGAGACCGATCCCGAGTGCTGGCCGACCTTCCCGCACCTCGGACTCACCGTCAACGGCCTCCCGGCCGATCCGCAGCAGTCCGTCTTCCGCGCCGTCGCCAAGTAGCCCCGGCCCCGGAGCCAGGAGGCCCCATGCGCACCCGCCTCGGCCTCGCCCTCGCCGCGGTCCTCGCCGCAGCCTGCGGCGGAGGCTCCAGCCAGGACCTCGCGGCGGCGTACGCATGGGACCTCCCGGCCGGCTTCCCGGTCCCGCCTGTGCCGGCCGACAACCCGATGAGCGACGTGAAGGTCGAGCTCGGGAGGCGGCTCTTCTACGACGCGCGCCTCTCGGGCAACCAGACCCAGTCCTGCGCCTCCTGCCACGAGCAGGCGCGGGCCTTCACCGACGGCCGGGCGCGCGGGCTCGGCTCCACCGGCGAGCTGCACCCCCGCGGCCCGCAGCAGCTCGCCAACCTGGCCTGGTTCCGCACCTTCACCTGGGCCAACTCGGTCATCCCCAGCCTGGAGCACCAGGCGCTCGGCCCGATCCTCGGCCAGGACCCGGTGGAGCTCGGCATCTCCGGGCTGGACGCGGTGGTGATCGCGCGGCTCGAGGGCGACCCCCACTACCCACGCCTCTTCCGGGAGGCCTTCCCGGCCGACGTGCCGGCCGTGAGCTACGTGACCATCGTCAAGGCCCTCGCGGCCTTCGAGCGGACGCTCATCTCCGGCGACTCGCCCTACGACCGCTTCCAGCGCGGAGACCAGGCGGCGCTCACGGTCTCGGCGCAGCGGGGCATGGGGCTCTTCTCCTCGGAGCGGGTCGGCTGCGCGAAGTGCCACGCCGGCTTCCTCTTCTCCGACGCCGCCGCGGCGCCGGGGGAGGTGGGCAACCCCTTCCCCTTCCACAACCTGGGCCTCTACGACGTGGACGGCCTCGGCGCCTACCCGCCGGGCGGCACCGGCCTCCACGGGCTCACCTCCCGCCCGGAGGACATGGGGAAGTTCCGCACGCCGCCGCTGCGCAACGTGGCCGTGACCGCCCCCTTCATGCACGACGGCAGCGTCGCCACGCTCGGCGAGGTGGTGGAGCTCTTCGCGGCGGGCGGCCGGGTCAGGATGGAGACCGGCGCGCCCAGCCCGCTCCAGAGCGAGCTCGTCCAGCCCTTCTCGCTGACGGCCGGCGAGAAGGCCGACCTCGTCGCCTTCCTCGAGGCGCTGACGGACCAGCAGTTCCTGACCGACCCGCGCTTCTCGAATCCGTTCGCGCGCTGAGGCGCCGCGACGGCTACTGCCTGGTCACGACCTGCGAGACCGGGTAGCCGGCCATCGACCCCACGTGCCCGTAGCCCGCCACGGTGGTCCCCGTCATGCAGACGGAGCCCATCATGCCGCCGGCGGTGCAGTCGGCGTACGCCAGGAGGTCGCGCTGGGCCTGCGAGAGGGTGGCCGTCGGGTCGTCCGTGTCGACGAGGATCCTGGCGTAGGCGTTCGCCGTGGCGGCGCTCCACGGGTCCGGGAACCCGAAGTAGACGGCGTTCGCGTCGTGGGGGTCGAAGCCGCCCGGGTAGAACGTGTCCACGCTGCCCAGGAGGAAGGTCGTCACCAGCAGGCCGTTGCCCCCGAGGCCGTCGGACACCGCGGAGAGCTGGTGGGTGAGGCCCACGGTCGTCATGGGCTGGCCGGGCATGGTCATCGACTGCGTCAGCGACCCCTGCAGGTTCGAGACGGTCCTGGTGGTGGAGTCGAGCGTGAAGGTGCCGGTGAAGATGGAGTCGTTCGGCTGGGTCATCGGCTCGAGGAACGTCTCCACCACGTCGAACGCGGTGACGACGTGCGCCGGGGCCGACGCCGCGCCGGTGCCGGCGGCGCTGGTGGCGGAGACGGAGAAGGCGCGGCCCGCGCACGGCCCTCCACAGGACACCGTGATCGGCGCCGCGACCCCGCTGGCCGTGACCCCGGCCGGCGTCGAGGTCACCGTGTAGCCGGTGATGGGGCCGCTGCCCGCGTCCACCGGGGGCGAGAAGGTCACCACGACCGCACCGCTGGTGGCGCCGAGCGCCGCCGCCACCGCGGTCGGCGCGCCGGGGACGGCGCCGGAGTCTCCGCTGCCGCCGCAGGCCACGAGGGAGGCCATGGCCGTGAGCACAGACGCTGCGAACCAGCTCTTCATGTGGTCTCTCCGAGGGGACGCCGTGGCGTGGCTGAGATGGTCACGGTGGCGCGGCAGCGTATTGGCCCGCGGCCGGGCCGTCAACGCGCCGGTGGCGTCCGGAAACGTTGCGGTCGATGGCCGCACGCCCGCCGGGGTGCGTCGCGCTGCCGCAATCCGGCCCGGCTTGCGTCCAATGGTCACGTTGCCAGCCGAGGCCTCCGTCAGCAAAGTGACGGCAATCAGTCCAGGGGAGCTCTTCAGGTGCGTGCGATCGCGAGAAGCCTGCGCGACCGCTCGCGCCTCGCGCAGTCAACCAGTCGAAAAGACCAGAAGGAGGGGCAAACATGTCGGCAAGCATCAGGAAGGGGCTCGCGATCGTGGCCGCGGCGGCACTGGCGGCGTCGATCGGGGGTTGCTCGAGCGGCAAGGTCACCGGCACCGAGACCGGCAGCGCGCAGGTGAGCGTCAGGTTCGCCGTGGTGGCCGACGTCATGAGCGTCCGGCTCACCGTCAGCGGCGGCTCGCCGGCGCTCAGCACCCCCATCGTGCAGACGCTCGGCGGGGCGGCGGGCCTGTACACCGGCGCCGTCGTCAACATCCCAGCCGGCACCGGGCGCGTGTTCCTGGCCGAGGCGCTCGACGCCACCAACGCCGTCATCTACCGCGGCCAGGCCACCGTCGACATCGTCGCCAACGCGACGGCGCAGGTGTACATCCTGGCCCAGGAGGTCGGCGGTGGCGGGACCACCGACGCCTTCCCGCCCATCATCGACAGCCTGACCTCCACCGCCACGATGGTGGCGCCTGGCGGGACCGTGGACCTGGCCGT
Organism: Anaeromyxobacter sp.; assembly: GCA_016718565.1. Lineage (NCBI taxonomy): Bacteria > Pseudomonadati > Myxococcota > Myxococcia > Myxococcales > Anaeromyxobacteraceae > Anaeromyxobacter > Anaeromyxobacter sp. The sequence continues at coordinate 1,398,761 of JADKCZ010000001.1, forward strand.
GATGGCGCACTCCGCCCGCATCCCGCCCGGCACGCTCGCCTACGGCTGGAGCTCCACCTGCTATCCGATCCAGGCCCCGGCCCAGAACGGCACCTTCACCGGCCCCCCCGTCCCCACCATGCCCCCCGCTCCCCCCGCCACCCCCGGCGCCACGTCGAGCAGCCCGTCCACGACCTGGACCGCGCCCGCGGTCGTCCCGGCCAACTGCGTGCTCCGCGTCGACGTGAAGGAGGGGGACCTCTGGTCCATCGCCTACCTGATCGTCGCCGTCCAGTCGGGGAGCGCGGGCAACGCGGACGTGACCGTCTACGCCAACACCTGGCCGGTCATCGACCCGGCCAACGTCAGGACCAGGGTGCACTTCGACCAGCCCAACGTCACCGGCAACCCGCCCGTCCTCACGACCAACACCGTGGCCCACATGCGCCTCATGACGGTCACCGACCCCGACGGCGACGCCCTGGCCTACGCCTGGTCCAACGACTGCGGCGGCACCCTGGCGCGCATGGTTATGGGCGGGGTCGACATGGGTGACGGCGCCCGGATGCTGACGGTCCCGGACACCAGCAGCTGCAACGTCACGGTGGTGGTCACCGACCTCTGCACCCTCGGCAACTGCGCCAGCCTGCCGGGCCTGGCGGACGGCTCGCCGCGCGGCGGCTCGACCAGCGTCGTGTTCCACATCCCCGCCAAGTGGTCGGCCACGCCGATCGCGCCCCCTGACGCGCCGACCGCGGTGGCGGCGTCCCTGGCCGGCAACACCTCGGTGAGCGTGAGCTTCACGGCCCCGGTCGTCCCGGCGGGCGGCAGCGCCATCACCAACTACGCGGTGGCCTCGAGCCCGGGCGGCTTCATGGCCACCGGCACCAGCTCGCCGATCACCGTGCCGTGCGGCGGGTCCTGCGCGGGCCAGACCTTCGCGGTCACCGCCTACAACGCCAGCGGCGCCGGCCCGGCGTCCACCCCCGCCAACGTCGTCACCAGCTTCGGCGTGGTCGCGACCTGGTTCGAGCCCATGACGCAGCCCAAGAACTCCATCTTCACCGGCACCTTCACGCTCGACTCCACCACCAGGGTCGTCAGCGGGCTGCAGGGCACCCTGACCCAGTCCATGACCATGGTGCCGATGACCACGGTCCAGCTGGGCAACCAGCTGTCCGTCCTGCCCGACGGCCTCGGCGGGAACGGCCAGCTGGTGACCACCTTCAAGAACGCCACCGTGGACACCTTCAGCCCGCTCGCGACCAACCCGGCCTGGCCGCCCGTGGGCCTGGACCCGGCGCTGGCCACCTGGTGGCCGGGTGGGGAGGCCTACTTCGGCTCCCCGGCGGTGCCGTACGCGACGTCCGTGCAGAACGCCTACGCCATGGTGCTCGTCGATCCGGACGCCCCGCTGGGCACCCTCACGGCGACCCAGCTCAGCCGCACCGCCTACGCTGACTGCACGCCCATGGGCATGATGGCGGGCTGGCAGTGCATGACCGGGACCACCGCGAGCGTGTACGGGCGCGTCGGCACCATGGGCGGCTACCCGTCCTCCCAGGTCATCACCGGGCCGTAGCGCCCTCGCGGACGCCGCACGGCGAGGCGCGGCGCCTCGCTTCGAGCCCGCCGCCCTCGTCACCTCGCCGGCGATCGGCCCCTTCCACGGGGCTGGTCGCCGGCGAGGTCGTCTTTCCTGCGGTCTCTCGGCGGCGGTGGGCCGCGGGCCTCACCGCCGCGTCGTCACCTGCGACACCGGCCGCCCGCCCATGGTCCCGATGCTCCCGTAGCCGGCCTCGGTCGTCCCGGTCATGCAGGAGGCCCCCATCATGCCGCCGGGGGCGCAGTCGGCGTAGGCGAGCTTGTCGAGCTGTCCCTGCGTCGGCGCCGCGGTGGGCTCCGCGGCGTTCACCCAGATCCGCACGTAGGCGTTGCCGGGGTTGGCGCCCGGAAAGCCGAAGTGGAGCCCCATCCCGGTGCCGGGCTCCCAGCCGTCGGTGCCGCCGAACTTCGGCTCCTGGGCCAGCGTGTCGGTGGTCTCGAGCAGGAAGGTGGTGACCAGCAGGCCCGGCGCCCCGTCCAGCACCGCGGGCAGCGAGGAGCGCTGGTGCCCGAGGGTCAGCCAGGTCATGGAGTCGTCCGGGTAGGGCGTCGCACCGCCGGTCATCGACTCGCTCAGGCGGCCCTGGAGGCCCGAGGCGACGCCCGCGGTGGCGTTGAAGGTGAACGTGCCCTCGAAGATGGAGTCGTTGGGCTGCGTGTCCGGTTCGCGGAAGGTGGTCAGCACCCGGTAGCGGCTGACCACGTCGACCGGCACGGACGGCAGGCTCGTCCCGAGGTCGTTGGTCGCGGCCACGGTGATGGCGAACCCGGCGCAGGTGCCGGGGCAGGCGGCGGTGACCGGGGAGGAAGGGCCGGAGCCGGTCACGCCAGGTGGGGAGGAGGTGACCGTGTAGCCGGTGATCGGGCTTCCGCCCGCCACCACCGCGCCCACCGTGACCGTCACGGTGCCCGGCGCCTCCCCCGCCGTGGCGGAGAGGCGGGTCGGCGCCCCGGGAGCAGCAGCGCCTGGAGGCGCGGTGACCGCGATCGTCAGGGAGGCCTGCCCATCTCCGGCGCTGGCGACGATGGTGCAGTCACCGGCCGCCAGGGCGCTCACCACCCCCGTGGCGTCCTCCACGGCGCAGGTCGACGGCGTGGCGCTGGCGAAGCCGACCGGGAGCCCGGTGCTCTCGACCGCCGAGACGGTGGCCAGGTCGTACAGGCTCATGGATGGGGCAGGCGCGAACTCGATCACGCCCCGGAAGGTGAAGGTGACGTCCTGCGTGACCTGGGGCGCCGCCGCGTAGCGGGAGTCGCCGGCCTGGGTCGCGGCGATGGTGCAGGTGCCCGCCGCCGCGGCGGCCACGACGCCGCCGGCGTCGACCGAGCAGGTGGAGGGCGTCCGGCTGGCGTAGAGGACCGGCAGGCCCGAGCTCGCCGTGGCCGACACGACGGCGGAGGACTGGTTGACGGCGGGCGTGGGCGCCGGGGCGAAGGTGATCACCTGCGGGCGCGCCTCGATCCTGGGACCCTCGACGCACCCCCCGAGCGCTCCGAGCGCGAGGGCGGCCAGGGCCAGGTGGCGAGGGAGCGTGGTGGCAGTGCGCATGCGTGGGCTCCGGCTGGTCAGAGGCGGACGTTGAGGGCCACGTTGAGCGACCGCCCCGCGCCGGGGATGGCGACCCCCCACGGGATGCTGGTGGTGCTCATCGAGGGGCCCTGGCCGACGTAGGCGCCCCCCATCGGGCTGGCATAGAGGTGGTCGAACAGGTTCTCGACGCCGACGTCGAGCCGGAGGATCCGCCACTCGTAGCTGCTGCGCAGGTTGACCAGGCCGTAGGCGGCGGTCGGGATCTCGTTCCGGACCTGGGAGACGTGGCGCTTGGCCGCCACGGCCACCAGCTCGGCGCTGGTGCGCCAGGCCCCGCGCTGGTGGACGAGCGAGAGCCGGGTGTGCAGCGGCATGATGTTGAAGAGGCCGTCGTTGGTGGTGAGGTTGTCGCCCCGGACGTAGTCCAGCGCGGCGTCGGCGCTGAACCTGCCCCAGGCGTCCGACTCGCCCAGCAGCAGCCGGGCCGACAGGTCCAGCCCGTAGAGCCGGGCCGTCTGGTTGGCGTACTGGAGCAGGACGAAGCCGCTGCTGGTGACCTCGTTCTCGGCGCTGCACTGCCCGAAGTCGCAGCGCCGGGCGTCGACGTAGCCGTCGACGTGGGTGTAGTAGCCGGTGGCCTTCAGCTCCCACCTCGCCTTGACCTCGTCGTGCCAGTAGCCGGTCAGGCTGAAGGTGTGGGCCACCTCCGGGGCCAGCTCGATGAGCCCGACGTAGCCGTTCCCGTCCCCCAGCATGTTGTTCATCAGCGCGGCCATCGCGTTGGTGGACCAGGGGTAGCGCTGGTAGAGGTTCGGCGAGCGCGACTTGCGCGCGTACCCTCCCTCGTAGGTCTGGGTGGGCGCGGGGGTGTACCGCGCCAGCGCCGCCAGGTCCCAGTTGAAGTCGGTGCGCCGCCGCGGCGAGGCGTTGAACGCGGCCGCGTCGTCGCCCCAGGCGGGGAGGGCGTCGTCGTAGCCCTGGACCGGGCCGGCGTCGGTCCTGACCGTGTCGCTGCGGACGCCGACCTGGCTGAGCCAGGCGCGCGACCAGCGCGCCTCCCACTCGGCGAAGAGGTCGCCCCGCTCCCGGAGGCCGTAGTCGACGTTCCAGAAGGTGTTCGGCCCCATCGTGCCGCCGACCGGGGGCCAGAAATCGTACAGCACGTGGCGCTGGTACTCGACCCCCACTCGGAGCAGGTGGACGTCGGACAGGGTCACGTTCGCCTTCACGAGCGCCCCGGAGGTCTTGGCCTCGGTGTCCATCGGCATGCCGTTGCCGTAGGAGTACCGGTCCGGGCCCATGTCCATCTCGTGCCGGGTGTCCTGGTAGCTGAGGCGCGCCTCGAGGTCGCCCCAGGCGAAGGCCCCCGAGTAGCGCCCGGTGACCAGGCGGTTGTCGTTGGCGGTCATGTCCATGCGCTGGTTGGGGAACCCCTCGAAGCCCACCTGCTGCTGGCTCGCCTCGAGCTGGAGGAGGTGCCCCGACCGCTTCAGCGCCAGCCCGAGCGACCGCTTGACGGTGCCCCGGTACGCCGAGGACGCGATCACGTCGCCCGGGATGAGGGCGCCACCCTCGGTGCCGGCCGCGGCGGGCTTGAAGGCCCCTCCGGCCTTCAGGTTCTCGGAGCGCGAGTCGGACTGCCCGAACGTCAGGTTCAGCCACTCGCCGGCCACGGTCGCCCCCAGGGTGTAGCCCAGGGCGTCGCCGTTGGAGCGGTAGTAGGAGCCGATCCTTCCGCCGAGGAGGAGCGGCCCGTCGCGGAGCGCGAACTCCGGCGGCGTCGACTTGACCTGGATCGAGCCCCCGATGCTGTCTCCCCCCACGCTGACCGGGGTGATCCCGGAGAAGACGGTCACGCTCTCGATGCGGGTCGGATCGGCGTAGGAGAGCGGCGAGTTCATGTGGTTGGGACAGGCGGGCATGAGGTCGGTGCCGTCCACCTGGATGCGCAGCCGGTCGTCGGCCAACCCGTGGATGGCCGGCAGGCTCGAGATGCCGCCGGCGCCGCTCAGGCTGACGCCGGGGACGCCGCGGAGCAGCTCGGTGGCGTCCGCGGTGGTGGCCTGCCGGGCCACCATGTCGGCCTTCCCGGGCCTCGACGCCCCGAGCTTCGCGTCCCTGGACTGGACCTTCTGGGCCTGGACCACCAGCTCGTCCATGGTCACGACCAGCTCCGGCTCGTCGCCGCCCCGGGCGAGCGACGGCACCAGGAGCAGCAGCGCAGCGGCGCAGGTCGGGAGTGGTCTTGTCATGGGTTGGTGGCGCGCTGCCTGGGGTGCGAGGTGGTGACCTCGAGGGGCGCTCCGTCGAGCGGGCCGCGAGGCGTGGTCGAAGGAGGATAGGGATCGAGCCGGCGCCTGGGGAGTGGGGGGCGCTCGATTGATCGACTGCCCGCCGGAATCTAGTCGACTGGAGTGACCTGAGCGCGCGGGTCCGATGTGGCAGGTTGTCGCAAACGTCGTCGTCCCGGGCGGCTGCATCCACCGGCGCCCGGGGAGCGGGCTGGCGATGGCCGGCTCCGAGGAGGAGGCCACGCCGCGACGCATGGCGGGGGGCCAGGAGGCCACGCCGCGACGCTCGGCGAGGGCAGGACCGAGATCCGGCGCCCGGTCCCCGGTCCCCGGTCCCCGGTCCCCGGTTACTCGCGCGACGGCCCGGCCGGCGCCGGGGCCGCGGCGGGCATCCCGTTGAAGTCGACGTACTCGGCGCAGCTGCCGCGGGCGCGGACCGGCCGGTGCGTGACGGTGGGCTCGGGCACCTCGACCCCGTCGACGACCCGCGAGAGCTGGACCCCGCAGCGATCTCCGTCGGTGACGGCTCGGGCCCGATACCTGGTGAAGATCTCCGGGAGGAAGGTGGTCATCAGCTGGCAGCGGCGGTTCGTGAAGTAGAAGAAGTCGGTCCGGAAGGAGAACTCCTGGCCGGGCTCGATCTTGATGGTGCGGGGCTCCTTGAGCTGGAGCGGCCCGCCGAGCGGGACGATCCACAGGCAGTTCTTGGTGTCCTGGTAGGACCGCACCTCGGTCTGGGCGTTGGCCGCGGGGAAGAAGGTCAGCTCCGGCGCCTCGATGGCGGTCGGCTGGACGTACGGCTCCCTGGTGATGGCGTAGGCCGGCAGGGCGCAGCCGCTCAGCAGGAGCAGCCCGAGCAGGGCGGACAGTGGATCACGGCGAGACCTGGACATGTGGTTCCTCGATGGCGGGAGGTTCGACGAAGGGGCTGAGGGCCTGCCCGGAACCCTACCAAGCCCACTCGTGCGGTGCCAGGACGCCCAGTCAAGCGAGACCAGGGCGGACTTCGAAACGCGGCGCGACGTCGCCGACGGGCGAGGGCCGCTAGTTCGGAAACCGCTCGCGCAGATCCTCGAGGGCGCGCCGGGCCTCCGACGGATCGCCGTACAGGCCGTCGAACGCCGCGGGCCCCTGGGGCCCCTGGGGGCCCCTGGTGCCGGACACCCTTGGCCCGCCCCTGGGCCCCTGTGCCCTGGTGCCGGACACCCTTGGCCCGCCCCTGCCCTGGCTGCCCTGGTGCCGGACACCCTTGGCCCGGTGGGACCCGCTGGCGCGGAGCTTGCTGTTGCCAGCCGGAGCATGGCCCGGCTCGCCCGCAGCCACCTCGTCGAGGAAGGCTCGACCAACCACTGCACCTGGCGTAGCCACGGTCATGGCCTGGTCCTCGACTCCGACGAAGCCCGGCTCCACTTCCTGGCACTGCTGCGGAAGTACAAGCAGAAGTTCGGAATCGAGATCCACTCCTACTGCCTGATGGGCACCCATCCACACCTCATGTGCCGGGCCACCAAGGGGCAGCAGGCCTTCAGCGACTTCTGGAAGCTGGTCAACTGGGGCTTTGCGGTTTGGTACAATCGACGGACCCAGGGCCGCGGACAGGTCGTCATGGAGCGGCTCAGGTCTCCCCGCATCCAGGACGGCCGCCACCAGCTCGTGGTTATGCGCTACGGCGACCTCAACCCCGTCCGCGCCGGCCTGGTCCGGGCCCCGAGCAGGTGGCGCTGGTCGAGCTTCCGCCACTACGCCTACGGCGAGCCCGACGACCTCATCACCGATGCGCCGGAGTACCTGGCGCTCGGCCGCACCCGGCCGGTGCGGCGCACCGCGTACCTGCACCTCTTCGCCAGGCCGCTCGTCGAGGAGCTGCGCTCGCGGCGCCCCGACCTCGTCTACGGCCCCTTCATCGGGGACCGCGACTGGGTGACCGTGCGCCTCGAGGCGTGCGGCCTCTCCCCGCCGGACTGAAGCGGTTGGCAGGTCGACAGACCCAGACCCGCCTCGACGCGGCGGCCTTGGTGCGTTACCGCACGGCCCAACTCGGCAAACAGTGCCGGTAGACCGTGGGTGACGGGTCTCAATGGCAGCCTGGGCTCAGTCCTGAGGGAGAAGCGGGGCTCTCCGTCGCGCTCGATGCGGTTCTCTGAGGGGTCGACGGGTAGGCTCGCGGACTCAGGGCGCTGAAACCCCTGGCGATCGATGTCCGGCACGCCTTCCGCCTTCCGCCTTCCCTGGCGATCGATGTCCGGCACGCCTTCCTGGCGATCGATGTCCGGCACGCCTTCCCCCTTCCGGCACGCCTTCCCCGCCTTCCAGACCAGGGGGGACTTCGAAACGCGGCGCGACGTCGCGGACGGGCGAGGGCCGCTAGTTCGGAAACCGCTCTCGCAGATCCTCGAGGGCACGCCGGGCCTCCGACGGCTCGCCGTACAGGCCGTCGAACGCCGCGGTGGCCGCGGCCAGGGCGTCGATGGCGGCCTGGGCGATGCCCGGCGCGGAGGGGACCCTCGACAGGCGGACCAGCTCGATGCCCTTGGCCTTGCCGATGTGGCGGACCAGCAGCTCGAGCTCGACGGGGTTGTGCATGTGGTCCTCCGGTGGGCCCTCGAAGGCGAAGGCCCCGAGACCGTTTCCGATCTCGGGGCCTTCGAACTGTCGGGGCGACTGGATTTGAACCAGCGACCACTTGCACCCCAAGTCCGCCAGGACGGTCAGTCAAGCGATGCAGGGGCTCGCAAGGATTCGCAATCAGGACGTGTTCCGGAGGAGGCACCTTCCATGCCTTCGCCGGGTTCAGCCGAGTTTCGCCGATCGTTTCATGCACCGGCAATGCAAGCCGGCGGCGATGAGGTCGTGGGTCCGCTGCTGACGGTCAAGGAGGCGGCGGAGCGTCTCACGGTGTCCACCGCCACCGTCTACGCGCTCTGCGAGGCGAAGAGGCTCGTCTTCACCCGGGTCTCGACACACGCCATCCGGATCGCGGAGGCGGATCTGGCGGCCTTCCTGGATGGCCGACGCTCCCCCGGCCAGGGGTCGACGCGATGGCGCGATCCCCATCCATGAGGCACACCGGGCAGACGACCGGGAAGGAGGCGGTCCGGATCGAGCACGCGATCGCTGGTGCCGAGGGGAGCAGGCTCGGCGCCGGCGCCTCTCGGCCGCGACCTCACCGCAGGCAGCGCTGGATCAGCTGCCCGCTGCGCTCGACCGTCGCGGCGCACGAGAGCGCGTCGGCCGGGAGCGACAGGCCGGGGCACGCCGCCAACTCGGCTGCGAACCGGCGCCGCGCGTCGGCCTTCCAGCGCTCGGCGAGCACGGCATCATGCAGCCCCCGCTCGGCCAGCTCCAGCTCCACCAGCCGGTCGAGTAGCGCGGCACAGTCGGCCTGGGTGGCCGGCCGTCCGGCGCAGGCGGCCATCCCCAGCAGCAAGGCGAGCAGGAAGGGGCGGAGCGTCACCGGGTGAACCTCACGCGGATGGGGGGCGACTCCGACTCGACGGGGCGGCCGTCCGGACCCGCCGCGGGCGTGTAGCGGGCGCGGAGCGCGCAGTCCACCGCAGCTGGGCCGAAGCCGGTGCCGGGATCGCGCAACAGCGTGGCGCCGGCCGCGGAGCCGTCCGGGCGGACCCGGACCCTGACCACGGCAATGGCCTCGTCGAGCTCCGCCGTCTCGGCGGTCTGGGGCCACGGGCAGCTCCAGTCACCCTCGGCCAGCGACACGGGTCGAGCCAGGCTCGGGGTCGTGGCCGGAGGCGCCTGCCGGTCCACCGCGTCCGCGTAGACCGGGGCGGTGCTGGTGCCGGCGGCCGCCGTGACCCCACCGGCGTAGGTGGTCGCCGCGCCGGTCACGAAGGCCTCGCCCGTCAGATCGAGCGGCGCGGAAGGGCCGGGCAGCCGCGTGATCACCCGACCGGCCTGGGCGGGCGCGGGCGGCCCTGGTGGCCGTGCGGTGGCCACCGCCCGTGGCTGCGCCGGGGGCTCGGGTGGGGGCCGGGGCGGCTCGATGGGCGGGGCGGGTGCCGGGTCCACGACCGTCTCGCGGCCGAGCTCCCGGTGGAGCCGGGCGGCCAGCGCATCGGCCCAGGCGGCGGCGGACGGGCGGCTGCCGAGCGCGGCAGCCAGGACCGCGAGGTGGATGGCCAGGGCCACGCCGAGCGCGAGGGCGCTGCGGCGTGGACGGCCGGCGGGCCGCACCACGCCGAGCACCGACTCGGCGATGCCCGGTCCTCCATCCCGCGCCGCCGGCACGCTCACCGCGCCGGCTCCTCGAGTGGCAGCGCGCCGAAGGCCACCCGGGCGATGCCGACCTCGCGCAGGAGGTCGAGCGCCTCGACGACGCGCCGGTGGGGCGTGGCCCCGTCGGCGTTGATGACCGCCCGCACGTCGGCGTCACGCGCCAGCGCCACGCTGGCACGGGCCCGGAGCGCCGCCCGGTCCGGCATGGCCACGCCGTCGACCAGGACCGGGCCGGAGGCCGGGACGACGACGGAGAGGACCACCTGCAGCTCCTCGCTGGTGGAGGCCCTGGGGAGGTCGAGCGGCACCGCCGGGGCGACCACGATCTTGGCGGTGACGATGAAGATGATGAGCAGCACCAGCGTGATGTCGACGAGCGGTGTGACGTTGATGCCGGTCACGATCCCGGACGAGTCGGGCGGGCCATGGCCGGCCATCACCGCACCTCGGGAGGGCGCAGCGGCGAGACGGTCGCGGCCGGGTGCGGGGCGCCGCCGGGGTGCGGCGAGGCCTCCGCCGACAGGTAGGCCAGCGTGAGGTTGGAGATGGCGTCGGTCTCCTGCAGGAGCGTGGCGACGCGGCGCTGGAGCGCGTTGTAGAGCGCTATGGCGGGGAGCGCCACGGCGATGCCGACCGCGGTGGCGACGAGCGCTTCGGCGAGCGCCGTCATGACGGCCTGCGAGGCGCCGGCCGCCGCGGCGGCGCCCGTGCTGGCGTGGCCGCTCCCGCCCCGCCCCAGCTCCTCGAAGGCGTGGACCACGCCCACCACGGTGCCGAAGAGGCCGATGAAGGGGGCGTTGTTCCCGACGGTGCCGAGGAAGGCGAGCCGCCGCTCCAGCGCCTGGCGCTCCAGGGACACGGCGCTGTCCATGGCGCGCTCGGCGGCCACCGGCCCGAGGTGCGCGAGGCGGAGGCCGGCGGACGCCACCCTGGCCGCCAGGGCCGGCGAGCCGGCCAGCTCCTCAGCCGCGGCCTCCCGCGCCCCCCGGGCCAGCAGGGCGTCGAGGCGGCGGGCCAGGACGGGGACGTCGGTGGCCTGGCCCCGGTAGGAGAGCCACCGCTCCACCGCCACCGCCACCGTCGCGACGGAGAGCGCCCCGAGCAGCCAGAGGACCCAGCCTGCCCCGGAGACCAGGAGGAGCTGCTTGACGGCCTCGACGACGTCCATGGTTCCACTCCCTCGGAGCGCCCCGCCCCGCGCGGCGGGGCAGGGCGCTCCCGACAGGCTGCAGGTGCTACTGGGTCACGACGCAGAGGCCGTCGGCGTTGAGGTGGCCGAAGGTGGCGAGCGCGCGCCGGAAGTACTGCTGGTAGCTGGTCTCGATCGGGAAGTCCAGGTTCGCGAAGGTGCGCTCGGTCGAGGACGGCAGCGGGAAGGCGGCCGGGTCGCAGGTGCGCCAGCCGAGCGTGACCGCCCGCCCTGGTGGTGAGCGGGGCGATGTCGTGGCCGACCAGGTCCGAGCCCGGCTTGTCCGTGACCAGGAGCGAGGCGGGCGCGCCACCGACGCCCGGGGTGGCCAGGGCCGCGAGCTGGTCGAAGAACATGACGGCGGCCTCGTGATCGGTGGTGTTCCAGAACGGGTGGTCGGTGTGGAAGGTGGCCTGGGCGATGACCGACTGCCCGGGCTTCACCTGGATGCCGCGGGTGTCGGCCGGCACGTCGGGATCGGCGTTGATGCAGTTGCCGTAGGCGGCGGTGGCGTCGTAGCCGACCTTGAACTCGACGGTGGTCGGCAAGGTGGAGAAGTCGAAGGTGCCGTTGCTCTGGCAGTCGGCCGGGTTGGCGGTGAAGGTGGCGGTGCCGGTGACGAGGATGGTCCAGCCGTTGGCGACCATCTCCTCGTAGAGGGGCAGCTCGGCGGCGGTCAGGTTGACGTTGTATGCGCCGGCCGTGGCCTTGACCGACTTGAAGCTGAAGGCGTAGCGCGAGGCCGGGTCGAAGGCGTTGTTGCCGTTGGAGGTCTGGGCGGTGAAGGCGGCAATGGGGAAGGCCCGCTCGTCGGGGCCGCCCTTGCCGTCGATGCCGCCGGGGTTGGCGAGGTCGGCGGCCCAGGGGCCCTTGGCCTCCGCCACCACCGGCCCCAGCTGCGAGAAGTCGCCGGAGGGCAGGCCGCGCTCGGGGTCGGCATTGAGCCGAATGTCGTCGAAGGCCACCAGGACGTGGCCGAAGCGGACGGTCCACCCGTCGATGACGAAGGGCTCGCCGGCGATGGCCGGGGGGAAGTCGTAGCCCGACGAGGCGAGCGCCTCACCGGACGCCGTGATGACGAAGGCGCCACCGCCCTGGTCGGCGAGCGGCGGCTGGAAGGCCTTGAGGACGCCGCCGCGGAGCGCCGGGGTGGCCGGCCCGAGGGCGACCGGCCGCGCGGTCTTCTTGCTGTCATTGCCGCAGCCGGAGAGCGAGAGCCCGGCGACGAGCGCCGGGACGAGGAGCAGCTTCGATGAGGCACGCATGGTTCTTCTCCCTGGGTAAAGGTGGCCCTACGGCGCCACCGGCTCGAAGGCGTACGTCCCGAGGCGGGAGCGCAGGCCGTTGTAGAGGTTGATGGACGGCTGGCCGTCGGTCCGGTCCGGGAAGCGGCGCAGCGCGGGGGCGAGCGGATCGACCGGCAGCTGGCCGAAGTCGACGCCGGTGAACCAGACGCGGGGGTCGACGCGGACCAGCAGCCCGGTCCCCGGTGCGAGGCGCAGCGAGGCGGGGATGGGCGTGACGATCCGCTGCTTGCAGAGCGGGCTGGCGCCGGGGCGCACCGGGTCGGGCGGGACGGCCCGGTTCTGGCCGATGGTGACCTGGCCCTCGAAGGTCACCGCCTCGGCGCCGCGGACCGCGGTCCCCGCGAAGTCGGCGATGGTGGTCCGGTCGTCCGTCGCGTCGACCGGGCCACCCGTCAGCCAGACCTCGCCGGACTGCGCCGGCTCGCTCGTCCCCTCGCCGGGGACCGGGAAGGGCTGGGGTGCCGGATCGAGCGCGTCGACGATCCGACCGGTCGTGACCTGGGCGGTGTAGAGCCCGGGGCTGACGCAGTTCGAGGTCTGCTGGCCGACGGTGGGCGGGGCCTTGTTCAGGTAGAGCGCGCCGACGCGGAGGCGCGCCCGGTCGAGCGTGACGGTCCAGCCCTGCTGGTTGGTGAAGGTCAGGGGCTGCCCGGCCACGGCATCGGCCGGCCCGGCGCCGGAGGCGGTGAAGGTGATGAGGTCGCCCTCGGTGGAGCCGCAGGCGGCCAGCGCGAGCGCGGCGAGCAGCGGGAGTCGGCGGGCGGCGCTCACGGCGCACCTCCAGGGCGGAGCTCGAGGGTGAAGAGGAACTGGCGTGGCGGCCCGGCGCTGAAGTGGCGCACCGGGACCAGGGTCGGCTGGGGCTGCGTGTTCCAGTCCGAGGCGAAGTTGAACTCGCCGACCCGGTACCGGGCGTCGAGCAGGTTGGTGACCTCCAGGGCCAGGCGGACGGCGCGCCACCCCAGGCTGGCCGAGGCGTCCACCGTGAGCACCGCGGCGGCGCGCTGGCCGAACGGGATGGGGCGCCTCCCCACGTAGGTGACGCCGGTCGCCAGCGTGCCCCGCACCGGCGCGCCGGCGAGGGGCCAGGGGAGGTCGGAGAAGACCGAGCCGTCCAGGCGGCTCACCAGGTCGGGCACGTAGGGGATGAGGGCCCCCGTGTCGTCGAAGGTGGCGCGGACCAGCGTGGCGTGGGCGTTGAGGTCGAAGGTCCGGCCGGTGGCCCGGCCGGCCAGCAGGGCGCCGGTGCGGGTGCTCCCGCCGCCGAGGACGTTCCGGCCGGCGCTCTCGCTGAAGATCAGGTCCTTGTCCACCCTGGTCTGGAAGCCTGCGCCGCGGACCACGGTGGCCAGGGCGGCGCCGGAGGTCGTCCAGGTGGCGCCGACCTCCGCGGAGCGGGCGCTCGCGAAGGGCGTCTTCAGGTCCTGGCCGACGTACTGCGGGTCGATGGACCGGACCCCCTGGCCGTAGGCGGCGGAGAGGCCGAGCCCGGGCAGGGGCGTGAACACCGCCGTCACCCGCGGCATCACGGCGAGGCTGGAGGTGGAGTTGCGCTGGACCGGCTCGCGGTAGCGCCCGAGGTTCTGCTGCGAGAGGCAGCTGCGATCGAGGGGCGGATCGCCCGGGTTCGGGCGGTCGACGCTCTGGACCGCGCACCGGTCGAGCACGTCGAAGGTGAAGAGGTCGGCCCGGAGGCCCCCGCGCAGCGTGAGCCAGGGCGCCACGGAGAGGGACAGGTCGGCGAAGGCGCCCACGTCGGCCAGGCGGCTCCCGAGATCGATCTCCAGGGCATAGGGGGCGCCGTTCGAGGCCTGGACGCGGTACTGCTGCCCATCGGTCCAGTCGAGGCGCACCAGGGCGCCCGCGGCGGCCTCGTGCTGCCGCCCCAGCAGCCCGAAGCGGGTCCGGCCCTCGCTCCTCAGGCCGACGGTGGACGCCTCGGTGTGCCGGTCGATGAGGTCGCCGCGCTGCGGGTGGAGCGTCTGCTGGGGCTCCTGCACGTCGAGGAGGAAGCCGGTGAAGTTCTCGCGGAGGCGCGAGCTGCCGCGGACGTAGAAGGCCTGGTGGCGGTAGGCGAGGCCGCCCGCGCGGCCGTCGATCTCCGCGCTGGCCGAGAACCGGGAGGCGTCGCCGCCCTGGCCGAGGTCGTAGGCGTCGAAGAAGCCGACCCGCCCGCTGCGGAAGTCGTCCTCCCGCAGCAACCCGGCCGACTGGAACCGCGCCGTGTAGCCCTGGAAGGTGAGCCGCAGCGTGTCGCCGCCGAGGCGCGACTCGTGCTGGGCGATCACCGAGCCGCGCTGGGCCGCGCGGGCACGGCCGAAGCCGGCGGTGTCGTAGAGCTCGACCGCTCCGAAGGTGGCGCGCGGGGCGTCCTGCGGCCCCCAGGTGGCCAGCACCCGGCGGGTCCCGGAGGTGCCGGCGCCCAGGGAGAAGGTGAGGCCGCGCTGGTCGAGGCCGAGCTCGTACTCGGCGCTGCCGGCCACGGCGAAGTTGCCCTGGTGCGGGTCGAAGGGGCCCTCGAGCACCCGCAGCGACGCGACCACCTCCGGGATGACGAAGTGGACGTCGGCGTAGCCGTTGCCGTGGAGGTTGCCGACCTCGTTGACGGGGACCCCGGCCACCGTGATCTCGACGTCCTGGCCCTGGCGGGCGTCGAAGCCGCGCAGGAAGATCTGCTGGGCGTGCCCCTCGCCGCCCTCGTTGGTGAGGAGGATGCCGGGCGCCAGCTTGAGCAGCTCGGCGGCGTTCTTGCGGGGCACCAGCGCGAGCTGCCCGACCTGCACTTGGTAGTCGGCCGAGCCGCGGCTGGGCGGGCGCGCCCGGCCGCGCACGGTCGCGTCGAGGACCTGCTCCTCTTCTGGGGCCGGCGATTCGGCGGCGGTCGCGCCGGGGGCGGACGGGGAGGTGGCGAGCGGGGCCGGAGGCGGGGCGGCGGGCCCCTCGGCGGGCGGAGTGGCCGGGGCCGGCGGTGGCTCGGCCGGGCGGCGGAAGGCGAAGGGAACGGTGATTCGGACGACCACCGGCTCGTCGCCCTGCCGCGCCGGGGTGAACCGCCACTGGGTGACCGCCTCGATGGCGGCCGCGTCGAACTCCGGCCCGGCGGACCGCACCACCGTCACGTCCGAGGCGAGGCCGTCGAGCCCGACGGTGAGTTCGAGGGCGACCTCGCCCTCCCGGCCGGCGGCGAGCGCCCCCGGCGGATAGCGGGCCTCGACGGCTCGATCCAGGACCGGCGGCCTGACGACCGGCTCCGGCCCGGCGGGGGGCGGTGTGGCGGCGAGGGCCACGGCCATGGAGGCCGCGACCGCGATGGCGTGAACCAAGGCGTCCTTCCCCCGGCGCGCCGAGGCGCACCGGGTCAGCGGGAGTTGGCGGAGAGGGGCATGGCCACGGGCTCCCGTCGGCCAGGGGTGGCCGTCCGGAGCTCGGGCTGGTCGGCGTGCTAGGCCGGTGGGGACTGCTTGGGCGCGCGCCGGTAGAGGCCGGAGGACGCGATGGCGCGCTCCGGCACGGCCTCATCGCGGCGCTGCGCGTGCTCGGGCCGCTGCGGCAGCGACGGCCCGACCTCGACGACGGCCGCCCGGCGATGGGAGGCCAGGCCGCAGTGATCGAGGCCATGGCCGTGGCCGCCGTGGTCGGAGGCCTCCGCCAGGGCGGGGCCTTCCGCTCTCGGCGCCGTGGCCGAGGCGTGGCCCGGCTCGGCTCCCTCTCCAGGGTGGATGACCTCGCCGTGGTCCGCGCAGACCGCGTGGCGCGCCACGGCGAAGTGGGCGGCGGCGCCGAACTGGGCCGTCAGCAGGGCCAGGACCAGCAGGACCCTGGAGAGCCGAGCGGTGGACAGCGCCTGTGGCCGGCGGATGCGCATTGGATCGGGCCAGCCTAACGCGGGCAGGGCCCGGTCGCACGGCGAACTCCGGAAGCGCCCGCCCGCAGCACGCCAGGGCGGCGCCGCTCGATCGAGGGCCAGCTGGGGGCGTGGATGGGCACGGGCCGGGTGTAGCGCAGGTGCAATGCAGTTGCAAGATGGATCGGCCGCGCCGGGTCGGGCGCGGACCCAGGTGGCTTCAGGGCTCGCAGCCGTCGCAGACGCCCCGGATGCTCACCTCGGCCTCACCGCGCCCAAGCGCCCGGGGGAGCCCCGCCTGGCCGGCCACCTTGAGGGCGCCGTCGGGGAGGCAGATGACCTCGCCGCACGACGTGCAGGTGAAGTGGGGGTGCCGCTGGGCGCCGTGCTGGCCCGCCCCCTTCAGCTCGAAGCGCCAGGTCGTGTCCCCCACCAGGGTCCGCTCGACCAGGCCGGCCTCCGCCAGGTCCTGGAGGTTGCGGTACACCGTCACCCGGTCGAGCCCGCGCCGGCTCAGCTGCTCCGCCAGCTCCCCGTGCGAGACGGGACCGCTGGCCTGGTCCAGCGCGCCCAGCACCTCGACCCGGGGGCCGGTGGCCCGGAGCCCCGCGGCGCGCAGGCGGGTCCGCAGCGCGGCCTCTTCGGATGGCTTCCTCCGCATGCCCGGCACTGTAGACGGCCTGGGCCGAGAACGCACGGCCTTGCTGTTGCCTCCGGGATGCTGTTGCAATCGAATTGCACCACTGCTACATGGCCCCGATGCACATCTCCGAAGGCATCCTCCCGCTCGGCCACGCGGCCGCCTGGGGCGCCGCCGCGGCGCCGTTCCTCGCCCTGGGGGTCCGGGAGGCTCGCCGGCTCCGCGCCGCCGGCCCTTCGCCGCGCCTCGCCCTGCTGGGCATGTCCTTCGCCTTCACCTTCGCCGCGTCGGCCTTCCCGCTCCCCGTGCCGGTGGTGGGGGCGTCGTCGCACCTGTGCGCCACGCCGCTGGTGGCGCTGATCCTCGGGCCGCGGCTGGCCGTGCTGCCGGCGGCCGCGGCCCTCCTGGCGCAGGCGCTGCTGCTCGGCCACGGGGGGCTCACGCCCATCGGCGCCAACCTCCTGACCATGGGGGTCGTCGCGCCCTGGATCGCCGTCTCGGTGGCGCGGGCCGCCACCGCTGCCCGGCTCCCGAGGGGCGCCGTGGTCGGCCTCGCCTGCGCGGCGGGGAGCGCCGCGGTCTACGCCGCCGACGCCGCCATCCTGGCCCTGGCCTTGCCGGGCTCGCAGGGCTTCCTCCACTGGTTCACCCGCATCGGACTTGGCTTCGCGCCCATCCAGGCCCCGCTCCTGGTCGTGGAGGCCCTGCTGGGCGCCGCCATCTGGCGGGCCCTCCTCCGGCGCCGGCCGGAGGCCCTGCCCACCTGGGGCCGGGCGGCCGCCGCCACCGCGGTGGTGCTGGCACTCCTCGGCGGGGGCGTGGCGGCCGCAGAGGACTACCGGGGGGTGGACGACCTCGTGATGGGCGCGGCGGCCGAGGAGGCGGGCCGGCCTGGCACGGGGCCGGTGCTCCCGGTCGCGCAGGGCGACCTGCCGCTCTTCTTCTTCTCGGCCGGCGGGCTGGTGGCCGGGTTCAGCCTGGGGCGCGGGTGGGACCGGCTCGGCAGGCCTGCGCCATGACCCGCGACGAGGTCGGCTCGCTCGCCCGGACCGCTTGCCTCGTGGCCATCCTGATGGCGGCGGCGACAAGCGCGGCGCCGCCGGCCGCGGGGGCCCTCGCGGGCCTCTCGCTGGCCCTGCTCGCGCTCGATCGCCCCTCTCGGCGCGGCGCCTGGATCGCCGGCGTGGGGTCGGCTCAGGCGCTGGTGGGCGGCGCCGTGGCGGCCGGCTTCGGCCTGCAGCCCGGCCAGGCGGGGACGCTGATGCTGCGCTGCCTGGCCGGAGCGGCCTGCTGCGGCTGGTGGAGCGGCGCGGTGGGGTGGCTCCGCCTCGCCCGGGCGCTGCGGGCCTCCGGAGTCCGAGCCTCAGCCCTCGCCTGGGTCGACCACCCGGCGCGGTCGGGGATGGCCCTGGCGGCCGAGCTGCTGGCGCGGCGGGAGCTGGCCGGGGTGCGCGGCGCCGGCGTGAGCGTGGCCACGGCCGGGCGGGTCCTCGCGGCCGGTCTCGACGGGGCCTATGCGAGATCGTTCGGCCGTGCCGAGGCGACGACCTGGCGAGGCGCGCCACCGCCTGGTGGGCTGGAGCGCGGGCCGGCGGCCGCCCCGGCGCTCCGGCTCCTGGGCGCGAGCCGCCGCGCCCCGGACGGCCGCCTGCTCCTCCGGATCCTCCACCTCGCGGTGGCCGCCGGCGAGGTGGTGGCGGTGCTCGGGCCCAGCGGCTCGGGCAAGACGACCCTGCTCCGGCTGGCGGCGGGCCTCGACGCCCCCACGGAGGGTGCGGTGGAGCGGTTCGGCCACGAGGCGACCGCCGGCCGACGCGGGGGCGCGGTGGCGCTGGTGCCGCAGGATCCCGATGACGCCATCCTCGGCTCCACGCCGCGCGAAGACCTGCTCTGGGGGCTGGCGCAGCGCGGCCTCGAGGGGCCGGCGGCCGCCGCCGCGGCCGAGGCGCTGCTCGGCGAGGTGGGCCTGCGCCACGCGGCCGAGACGCCCATCCCCGGCCTCTCCGGGGGGGAGAAGCGTCGGTTGGCCCTGGCTGGCGCGCTGGCGGCCGAGCCGCACCTGCTGCTGTGCGACGAGCCCACCGCGGCGCTCGACCCACGGAGCGCGGCGGGCGTGACCTGGCTGATCGGGCGGGCCGCCGCGGCCCGGGGGATGGCCGTCCTCTGGGTGACGCACGAGCCGGCCCACCTGCCAGCCGCCTGCCGCCGCGTGCTGCTGCTCCGCGACGGCCATGTCGCCTTCGACGGCCCGCCGGCCGAGGCGCTCTCACCCGGACGGCTCGCCGCCGCCGGTCTCACCGCCACGCACGAGGTGTCCACATGACCCAACCAGTTCGAGTCCCCGTCACCATCCTCACCGGCTACCTGGGGTCCGGGAAGACCACGCTCCTCAACCGCATCCTCACCGAGCAGCACGGCCGCCGCATCGCCGTGATCGAGAACGAGTTCGGCGAGGTGGGCATCGACAACGACCTGGTGGTCGGGGCCGAGGAGGAGATCTTCGAGATGAACAACGGCTGCATCTGCTGCACGGTGCGGGGCGACCTCATCCGCATCCTCGGCACGCTCCTGCGCCGCCGCGACCGGTTCGACCACATCCTGGTCGAGACCACCGGCCTCGCGGACCCGGCGCCGGTGCTGCAGACCTTCTTCGTGGACGACGAGGTGAAGGCCCAGACCGAGCTGAACGCCCTGGTGACGGTGGTGGACGCCCACCACGTGGCCCTCCACCTGGACGACGCCGAGGAGTGCCGGGAGCAGATCGCCTTCGCCGACGTGCTGCTCCTCAACAAGGCCGATCTGGTCGGCGAGCCCGAGCTGGCGGCGCTGGAGGGGCGGATCCGGGCGCTCAACCGCTTCGCGGCCATCCGGCGGACCGTCCGCTGCGACGTGGGGGTGCCGGAGCTGCTCGGCCTGCGGGCCTTCGATCTCCAGCGGGCCCTCTCGGTCGAGCCGGGGCTGCTCGGCGAGAACCCCCACGAGCATGACGCCACCATCGGCTCCGTCGGCCTGGAGATCGCGGGGGAGCTCGACCGGAAGAAGTTCGAGGGTTGGCTGCGGAAGCTGCTGGGCGAGCGCGGGAACGACCTGTTCCGCTCCAAGGGGATCGTGGCGCTGGCGGGCCAGGCGCGCCAGTTCGTCTTCCAGGGGGTCCACATGCTGCTCGACTCAGAGGAGGGGCGGCCCTGGGGCGACGGACCGCGCGCCAGCAAGATGGTCTTCATCGGCCGCAACCTCGACCGCGCCGACCTCGAGGCCGGGCTGCGCGCCTGCCTGGCCCGGAGCCGCGCGTGAGGCGGCGGGAGCCCGAGCCCTCGCCCGTCCGCCTCGAGGCCCGCTGGTCCACCCCGGCGCCGGACCGGCTGGGGGCCCTCCGGTTCTCGCCCGACGGCGCCCTGGTGGCCGCGGCGACGTTGGCCGGGCCGGTGCTGCTCCTGGACGCGCCGACCGGGGAGGTGCGTCGCCGCCTCGACGGCCATGCCGGCGGGGCCCTCGACGCGGCCTTCTCACCCGATGGCCGGCGCCTGGCCACCTGCGGGCAGGATGGGGCGGTCCGCGTGTCGGAGGTGCCCTCCGGGGCGACCCAGGCGCTCGGCCGGGCCGAGCGCGGCTGGGCCGAGCGGGTCGCCTTCTCGGTCGACGGCCGTCTCCTGGCCTCCGCCTGTGGGCGCCGGGTGCGCGTCCACGACGGGGACCGCCGGGAGGTGCTGGCCTGCGACGAGTTCGAGAGCACCGTGACCGACCTCTGCTGGGCCCCGGACGGCACCCTCTACGCGGGCTGCTACGGCGGCGTGCGCGCGCTCCGGCCCGCGAGCGCGGCGCCGCCCCGCCACCTCCAGTGGAAGGGCTCGGTCCTCGCGCTCGCCTTGAGCCCCGACCAGCGGTGGCTGGTGAGCGCCGGCCAGGACGCCTCGCTCCACGTCTGGCCGCTCCCGTTCGGCGAGGAGAAGGAGATGACCGGCTTCCCGGTCAAGATCAGGCGCCTGGCGTTCGCGCCCGGGGCCCTGCTCCTGGCCAACGACGCCGGCGCCGACGTGACGCTCTGGGACTTCACCGGGAAGGGCCCGGGCGGGCGTCGGCCCATCGTCCTCGAGGGCCACGCCGACCAGGTGGAGGACCTGTGCTGGACCCGGCACGAGCCCGACGCACCGGTGCTGCTGACGGCGGCGAAGGACGGGACGGTCAAGGCGTGGGGCGCCCGTGTCGGCAGCTGGACGGCGCCGGGAGCCGCACCGGAGCGGCTGGCCTGCTCCCCGGCGGCGGGGCAGGTGGTGGTCGCCGATGCGGACGGGACCGTTCACCTCCTGGCGCTGGTGCCGGCGTGAGTGGTCCGACCGAACGTCCCGGAGCGCCGGCCTCCGCCCTGCGCGAGGACGCCGGCCCGGTCCAGCGCGAGGCGCACATGCACGGGGCGGACTGCGGCTGTGGAGAGCGGCACGCCGCGGACGGGGAGGTCCAGCGCTTGCCCGGCCGAAGGGCCCTCCGGGGAGCGGGCTCACCCCCGGCCCAAAACGCACCTTGAAACGCACCTTGCCGCCACAAAGACAAAGGCCCGTCACCAAGATTTCTCTGTGGTGACGGGCCTTTGAAGTGTCGGGGCGACACGATTTGAACGTGCGACCACTTGCACCCCAAGTCCGCCAGGACGATCAGTCAAGCGATGCAGGGGCTCGCAAGGATTCGCAATCAGGGCTGGTTCCGGAGGAAGCATCTTCCAGGCCTTCGCCGGGTTCAGGCGAGTTTCGCCGATCGTTTAATGCACCGGTAATGCAGGGTGGGGGCGACGTGGCCGGGGGTCCGCTGTTGACGGTGAAGGAGACTGCGGAGCGGCTCAAGGTGTCCACGGCCACGGTCTATGCCCTCTGCGAGTCAGGAAGGCTCGCCTTCGCTCGGATCTCGACGCACGCCATCCGGATCGCGGAGACGGACCTGGCTGCCTACCTGGGCGGCTGCGCCTCCAGAACACGCCTACGAAGCGTGCCGGACCCAGTCGATGATGGCCGCGCGCAGCGCCGAGTGCAGGGTGAGCCCCTGGGCCTTGGCCCGCTTCTCGAGCAGTTCCCAGACCGGGGCAGGGAACCTGATTGACCTTGGCTCGGTCGGGCCGGTCTCGGTGCCCTTCTTCGGCCGGCCCCGGCGGACGTGGACGATGCCCTCCGCGGCCACGCGGGCGGCGTAGGGGTTGCGCCGGACCTTGGCCGAGGCGAAGTCGACCTCTGGGATCTCGCGGAGGGACGCCTTCGACGGCTCCCTGGGGTTACCGACCTTCTTCATAGCGTCTTCTCTCATGGGACGTGGCGCGGCGTGCGCTGATGAGCCGGATGGTGTCGTCGTCCAACTCGACGTGGACCACCAGGAGCACCCGCACCCGCTCGGACAGCCCGAGCAGCAGGGTGCGCTCCTCGTGGACCTCGTCCTGGATGGCCAGCGCCAACGGGTCCGCGAAGACAGTCGCGGCCTCCTCGAAGGTCACCCCGTGCTTCTTCGCGTTGGAGGCGGCCTTGCGCGGATCCCAGGCAAAATTCACTAAATTAGTGTAATACTCCTATTGGGAGACGCAAGGGCGTATTCCCATAAGGGGCACTCCGATACTGAATCCCCCGCGGGCCCGCCGGTAGGCTGATCCCCATCGTGGAGGCGATCACGGGCGATCGCGGGCCCCCGATCGCAAGGACCGCGCGCCATATTCAGGAGCCCAATCCGGCTCGGAATCCCGACGGGCCGGACTTCACGCACGGACCTGGACCGGCTCGACCAGCTCGGCTGCGGGTAAGCGCTTCCTCGAAGATTGCTCTCGGCCAGGCCTCGGACGCTGGTGGAAGCGGCCCGCACCGGCTCAGGGGAGATAGAGCTCGGCTGCGACGAGCGTCCCCATGGCAGGGTCGTACCCGCCCGCGATGAGGACGTCGCCGTCCGGCAGGAGCGTCGCCGAGTGGCCGCTCCGCGGGGCGGCCGCGCTTCCGGTGGCGGTGAAGGAGCCGGCCGCCTGGTCGTAGACCTCCCTGAGGTCGCTCGCCTCCCCGGCCCCGCCGACGAAGAGCACTTTGCCGTTGGGCAGCAGGGTTGCCGTATGCATGCTCCGGGCCGCCCGGAGGTCGCCGGTCGCCGCGAAGGTCCCCGCGCCCGGGTCGTAGAGCTCGGCGCTGCGAAGAGCGCTGCAGGGGCCGGGGAAGCACTCCTCGTGGCCGCCGGCGATGAGCACCTGGCCGCCCGGGAGAAGCGTGGCGGTGTGGCCGCCCCGGGGGGTCGCCAGGCTCCCGGTCTGGGTGAAGGTGTCGGCGACCGGATCGTAGAGCTCCGCTTCCGGCAAGGAGACACCACCGGCGATGAGCACCTGGCCGCTGGGCAGGAGCGTCGCCGTGTGGCCGGCCCGCGGAACGGCGGGCTTGCCGACCGTCGCCGTGAATCTCCCTGTGGCTGGATCGTACCGCTCGGCGCTCGCCGCGTACAGCCCGTCCCCGCCCCCGTCCACGAGCAGCACCTGGCCATCGGGCAGGAGCGTCGCCGTGTGGCTGCCCCGGCCGATGATCAGATCCCCCGTCGGCGCGAATGCACCGCTGGCCGGGTCGTAGAGCTCCGCGCTCGTGAGGTAGGGCGGCGCGTTTCTCCCGCCCGCGAAAAGAACCTTCCCTCCCGCCAGCAGCGTAGCCGTGTGCGTGTATCGGACCGTAGCCAGGGACCCGGTGGCGGTAAACGCCCCGCTGACGAGGTCGGCCGGCTGGTACCGCTCCGCGCTCCCCAGGTAGATCAGGTCGGCGCTCCACCCGCCCGCCACGAGCACCTCCCCGCCGGGCAGCAGCGTCGCCGTGTGATAGCCACGCGCCCCCGCCAGGCTCCCGGTGGGGGTGAATGCCGGCCGGGCCAGCACCGTGAGGGTCAAGGTGGCGCTCGTGTTTCCCCCGGCATTGGCGGCGGTCACGCTGTGGAGGTAGATCGCACCGCTCCGCGTCGGCGTCCCCGTGATGACGCCGGTCGAAGGGTCAAGGGTGAGGCCGCCAGGGAGCGGCGGTGCCACTGACCAGGAGGTCACCGCGCCCCCGCTCACCGAGGGGACGTTGGGGGCGATGGCCGTCCCGACGACGTAGAGGGCTGGGTTGGCCGGGTAGCTGAGCCCACTCGGGGGCGTTGTGCCGGGGTCGCAGCCAGAGAGGGCGAGCAGCGCGAGGAGCGCAAGCAAAGCGGCGCGAGGAGTGGACATGGACGCATCATACCCCGAGTCCTGGCCGAACTTGAACCAGCAGCTAGCGCCGCTTGAATTGGTCTCCCGAAGCACGATGGCGGGCCCCGATGAGCGGGGGCGCCAGACTTGGCTCATGCGTCGGAGCGGCGATGGCATCAGGGGTCCAACTCGTAACCCTGCGATCGCACCGGCCCCGCCCCGCCGCCCTCAAGGTCGTCAGGTCGGCGTGAAGCGGGTGACAGAAGCCCGATCCCACACTCCCAACCAGCATGGATTGTGGGATCGGGTTTCTGTCACCAAGGAATGTTCAAGGAGGCAGAAGGCGGCGGGGCGGGGCTGGTCAGGGACAGACAAGATCTTGTTCACTGGAAGTCATAGTCATAGATGTCAAAGAGAGATGCAGGGGAGTCGGGTGGCGGGGCGAGAGGCTGCAAAGTACGGAGCGGGCATGCGGTCGGAGAAGGCTGGCTAGAGGTCGGCGGTCTCGGTCGGCGGACGGTCTGGGCAGCGAGGCCGGGACGGGCGGGCCAGAGTCGTTGGCCGGGAGCGCTTGGAGCGGCGCGTCAGGGCTGGCGAGGTTGCCGAGGGGGTGGTCGGTCAGGGCGGGGGCGACGGCGGCGGAGCGGTTGGGCAGGGTACCCATCGGGACCGGCAGGCAACCTTGAAACGCCGCACAGCGAACGTAAGACATAGGGAAGCCCTATGCCTACCAAGTCCAAGGCCCCCGCCACCGACCCGTTCTCGACCACCGAGAAGCTCATGCAGACCTTCCGCATGCCGCGGGAGCTCGTCATCTTTCTGAAGGACGAGGCGGCCGCGCGGGGCTCGGACCTGACCGGGCACGTCATCCGTCACCTCGACGGCGTGCGTACCTGGTTCGGCCTGCCGGCCGCGGCGACGGCGCTCCTGGAGGCCGACCGGAAGGCGCTCGGCCTCGGCCGGTACGAGTACCTGCTGCACCTGCTCTTCCAGCGCAGCCTGGAGCTCCGTGACAAGGAGCCGGGCTTCGACGCGCCCAGCCCGAGGGAGCCGCGCCGCCGGTAGCGGCGCGAGTCGGTCGCATGCCGAGCCCTGCAGGCTACGTCCGGACGCTTCGGGACAGCCGGCTCCTCGCCTACGTCGGCGTCGCCCGCTACGCCTCGGCCGACCAGCTGCACCGGCTCCACTTCGACGGCGCGAGCAAGAAACAGACGTACCGCCGGCTCGCCAAGCTCTGCGAGCCGGGCGGAAAGCCGGGGGAGGGGCCCTGCCTGCGCCGGCTCGCCTACCGGCGCCGCGACGGGCTGGAGGTGCCGGTCTGGGCGCTCGCGCCGTACGGCCGGTCCATCGCGTCGAACCAGGTGCCCTGGCTGCGACCGCCGGCCGCCGCCGACATCGGCGCCCGCTTCCTGGAGCACACGCTGGTCCTCAACGACGTCCTGGCGGGCCTCGTTGCCTCGCTGCGGTCCAGCCACTCGGCGCCGCTCTTCGACCTGCCCTTCAGATGGCTCAGCGAGGACGACGACTCGCTCGGCTTCCGTCTGCTGCACCGCACGGGCGTGTGGCTTCATTCAGTCCTGAAGCCGGACGCCATCATGACCATCCCGGCCCGCCGCCGGCGGCTCTTCATCGAGGCCGAGACCGGCAGCCAGTCGATCGCCACGGCCCATCCGGACAAGACGGGCGCGGTCATCTCCAAGCTGGACCGCTACCGGGTCTACTTCACCATGCCAGCCGACGACGGCTTCGGGACCTGGTACCGCTCGGCCTTCCCGGACGACCTGGAGCCGAGGCTCACCTTCCTGGTCCACTCGGACGAGCGACGGCGCAAGGTGCAGCGGGCGATCACCGAACGGCTCGGCACGCTGCCGCCGAGCCAGTTCCGCGTGATCATCTTGACTTTCGCGGAGGCGCCGCAGGTGCTCGCGCGCTACGTCCGCGAGGGCGTGGCCGAGCCGGCCAGGCCACGCCGCGAGCGGGTCGTGAAGGTCGAAGAGGCCCTGCTCGACCAGGTTCGTGCCGGCTACAACGCGCTGGCCGATTCGCTCAACGCCCACCACCAGGTCATCAACGACCACAACCAGCGCGGCGGTCCGCAGCTGCCGCTTCCGGTCGTCCCGAGCGCCGCCATTCGGGCGCTTCGGACCTTCGTGAAGCTGGTCCAGGACGCGGGGTTCGCCCCGGAGGAGGCGCCGGCGAAGGCCCTTGCCACGCCGGGCCCGAGACCTCCCGCGCCCCCGTGGGGGAATCGGTGAGCACGATGGAGCAGCCGAAGGAGCGAGTCATGGCCGAGACGCGGGGTGACCAGGTGACGTTTGAGTGGGCCGGGCAGGGCGGCGCCGATAGCGCGCCCCGAGCGGAGGCAGCGACGGCCGCCGAGCCAGGTAGCGGCCAGGCGCGCCCGAGCGTTGCGAAGGCCCCCGGCGCGCCCGCCAGGCAAGCTCCAGGACGCGCCAGGCCCAGGATGGACAGGACGTCGGCCGTGCAGCGGAGCGATGCGGCAGGCCCCACCGCCCTCCCTCCAGACGACGAGCTCTGGGACGTCCACGCGGTCGCGCGTTTCCTGAAGCGAAGCGTGAGCTGGGTCTACCATCGGGCCGAGGACGGCTCGCTCCCGGTCAAGCGGCTCGCAGGCTGGGGCCTCAGGTTTATACCCGGTGAACTTCGCGCCTGGGTCGGGTCGGGCGGCGCGCGTCGGTCGGGTCGCTAGACTTCCATCGGGGAGGGGTTGCGAGGCTGAGCATGCCGTCGGTCACGAAGCGAGGGTCGAAGTGGTACGCGATGTGGCGCGGCGCCGACGGCCGTCTCGTCCAGAAGGTCACGGCGGCACGCGCCAAGGCCGAGGCGATGGCCTTCGCCCAGGACAAGGAGCGTCAGGCCTGGCGTCAGCGGGAAGGCCTGGAGGCCGATCCGGGCGAGGCGATGACGTTCGGCGAGCTGATGGACTGGTGGTGGGACCGCTACGGCTCGCAGCGCCGCGGCTACTCGAACGACAAGTTCCTCCCCTTCCTTGAGAAGCACCTCGGCGAGCTGCGCGACCAGGAGCTCAAACCCGGGACCGCCGGCCTCTTCGCCGACCGGCTCGACCAGTTGCTCACGCGGAAGGAGCAGGACCTCTCGCCCCAGAGCCTCAACCACCTGCGGAGCGCCGCCTTCAACATGTTCGAGCGGGCGCGCGACCCAAAGCACCGCACCTGGACCACCGAGAACCCGGTCCGCTGGGTGAAGCGGCGAAGGATTCCCAAGCCCAGCCAGTCGGCGCGATGCGTGCTCAGGCGCGGCGAAGTCCTGCCAACGCTGGCGAGCTTCCCCTCACCGACGCGCGACACGCCCTGGCGCTGGCTCGCCGCGACGTGCGTCTACGCCGGCCTGCGGCCCGGCGAGGCCTTCGGGCTTCGCAAGGAAGACGTGGACACCAGGACCTGGACGCTCGCCGTGCGCCACTCCTGGCTGGCGCCGCTCC
Source organism: Anaeromyxobacter sp. (assembly GCA_016718565.1). Taxonomy (NCBI): domain Bacteria; kingdom Pseudomonadati; phylum Myxococcota; class Myxococcia; order Myxococcales; family Anaeromyxobacteraceae; genus Anaeromyxobacter; species Anaeromyxobacter sp. The sequence goes on from JADKCZ010000001.1 coordinate 1,426,002, forward strand.
CCAAGGACGGCGACGCCCGCGACGTGACCATCGTGAGCGAGCTGCGGCCGCTCCTCGAGGCGGCCATGCAGGCCTCGCCGTCCGAGTGGGTCTTCGTCCAGGCCGACGGCAAGCCCTATGCCCCCGACGTCCGATTCCACCTGGTGGACCACCTGCGCCGGGCACTTGGGCGGGCCGGCGTGGTCGAGGGCTACCGGCACACTTGCCGGCGGAAGGGCTGCGGGTTCGAGGAGCTTCGGCCGGCGGCCGACGAGGCGCGCTGCCCCAAGTGCAACATGCGACTCTGGGTGTCGCCCATCCCTCGGAAGCTCCGGTTCTACGATCTGCGCCACACCCACGCGACGCTGCTCCGGAAGGCCGGCGTGGACCTGGGCGCCGTGCAGCGCAACCTCGGCCACTCCTCGCCCGAGATCACGGCCGCCGTGTACGACCACAGCGACTTGGAGGACTTCCGGGCGGACGTGGACCGGGCGCTCACCTTCGGCGAGCCGGCGCGAGTTAATGCACCGGCAATGCAAGGCGGCGAATCGGCGAAAAGTGAAGGCCCCGAGGCTTTCGCTTTCGCGAAGAACCTCGGGGCCTTCGAACTGTCGGGGCGACTGGATTTGAACCAGCGACCACTTGCACCCCAAGCAAGTGCGCTACCAGGCTGCGCTACGCCCCGGGTTGCTGCAGGGAAGCGAGGTGGTAGCACCGCGGATTCCCTGGGTCAACCGGTTCCCGAGCGCCCCGCGAAACGGCCACCCGGGGCCGCGCCGCGCGCGAGGCCAGGCGGGCGGACGGCCGCGCTACCTGGGCGCGTCCACCACCGGCGGCACGTAGTCGGCGGCGGTGAGCGCGATCTCGATGCGGCGGTTCAGGCTGCGGTTGGCGGCCGAGTCGTTGGCCGCCACCGGGCGGTACTGCGAGAAGCCGCCGGCGCCCAGCATCTCGGGGGGCACGCCCTTGGCCTGGAGGTAGCGCACCACCGAGGCGGCGCGGGCCGTCGAGAGGTCCCAGTTGTCGGCGAAGGCGCCGGCCTTGGACACCGGCACGTCGTCGGTGAACCCGGCCACCAGCACGTTCTTGCCCTCGAGCGACTTGAAGGCCTCGGCCACGGCGTCCAGCGCCACCCGCCCGTCCTTGCCGAGCCTGGCCGAGCCGGAGGCGAAGAGGATCTTGTCCTTCAGCTTCACGGTCATCTTGCCGCGCAGCTCGGAGATCTCCACCTGCCCGGCCTGGATCTGGCTCTGCAGCGACCCGGCCAGCTGGGCGTACTGGGCGCTCTTGGCCTCCAGGGTGGTGGCCCGCGCCTCCGCCGCCGCCGCCTTGGCCTGCGCCGCGGCGGCCCGCGCCTCGGCGGTGGCCGCGGTCTGCTCCAGCATGGCCTTGTCGCCGCCGAGCCGGGTGATCTCGGCCCGCGCCAGCTCCAGCCTGGACTCCAGGTCCACGTTGAGCGCGTTGAGCTCGTCCACCTTCCTGGTGAGCGACAGCGCCCGATCGGTCTCGCCGTCGAAGGCCTTGCGGTACTTGCTGGCCTCCGCCTCCTTGGCGGCGAACTGCTCCTTGGAGATGCCGCACCCGGCCAGCGAGGCGGCGAAGAGGACTGCGAGGACGGCGTTCACGGCGAAGCGCATCTGGTACCTCCGGTGAAGGGGCGCCCGCGGCACCCGGAAAGGTCGTGCGGCTCGGTGAGGCACCGATCCTACACCGCGTAGCCCGCCGCGCCGCTCGAGGCGGCCGCCTCGGGGTCCAGCGCCACGTCCACGCAGTAGACGGTGCCGCTGGCGAAGGCGCGCTCCAGCGCCGGCACCAGGTCGTCCGGGTGGTCGACGTGCTCGCCGTCGCCGCCCAGCGCCCGCACCACCAGGTCGTAGCGGGTGGGCGCCAGCGCGGTGGCCACCGCCTTGTCGTCGCCGTACATGGCCCGCTGCGGCACGCGGATCTGCCCCCAGGCGGCGTCGTTCCCCACCACCACCACCAGAGGCAGCCCGAAGCGCACCGCGGTCTCGTAGTCCATGCCGTTCAGGCCGAAGGACCCGTCGCCCTGCACCACGCAGACGTGCCGCTCGGGCGCGAGCAGCTTGGCGGCGATGGCGAACGGCGCCCCCACCCCCAGGCAGCCGAGCGGGCCGGGATCGAGCCAGCGGCCGGGGCCGCCCACGGTGAGCACCTTGGCCGCCACCGCCACCACGTTGCCGCCGTCGCCCACGAAGGTCACGTCGCCGGCCCGCCGCGCCACCTGGTCCAGCGCGGCCGCCAGCCGGAAGTGGTGCAGGGGAGCCTGGTCGCTCTCCTCGTAGACCCGCTGCGCCTCGCGCCGCCGCCGCTCGGCGGCCCTGAGCGTGGCCAGCCAGGCGGGCGGGCCCCAGGCCCCGGCGCCGGCCAGCAGCTGCCCCAGCACCGAGGCCGAGTCGCCCACGATGCCCACCGCGATGGGCCGGTTGCGCCCGATCTCCCCGCCGTCCACGTCCACCTGCACCACCTGCGCGCCGGCCGCGAAGGTGGGCTCGGCGCCGTAGCCCACCCGGAAGTCGAGCGGGGTGCCGACCACCAGCACCACGTCGGCCTGGCCCAGCGCCTCCTTGCGCGAGAGCTGCAGGAACGACGGGTGGTCGGCCGGCAGGCAGCCGCGCGCCATGCCGTTCAGGTAGACCGGCGCCCCGGTGACGTCGGCCAGCGCCCGCAGGGTCTCCCAGGCGCCGTCCCACCAGACCGACGAGCCGGCCAGCACCACCGGCCGCTCGGCCCGGCCGAGCAGCGCCAGCGCGGCCGCCACCTGCGCCGGGTCGCCCGGGCTGCGCGCCGCGGTGCGGTAGCCGAGCTGGGCGTCGAGCAGCGCCGAGTCGGCGCCGTTGGAGAGCACGTCCCAGGGCAGCTCGAGGAACACCGGCCCGGGCCGCCCGGCCCGCGCCACCCGGAAGGCCCTGGCCAGGAAGGACGGCACCAGCTCGGCCGAGGGCACCCGGTCGGCCCACTTGGTGATGGGCGTGAAGAGCGGCACCTGCGCCATCTCCTGCAGCGCCCCGCGCCCCTGGTTGAAGGTGGGCGCGGCGCCGCCCAGCAGCACCAGCGGCACCGCCGCCGACATGGCGTTGGCCACCCCGGTGACGGCGTCGGTCACCCCGGGGCCGGCGGTCACCACCGCCACCCCGACCCCGCGGGTCAGCCTGGCCCAGGCGTCGGCGGCGTGGGCGGCCGCCTGCTCGTGGCGGGTGTCCACCAGCCGGATCCCCTCCTCGACGCAGCCGGCGTAGATGGGCGCCACGTGCAGGCCGGAGAGCGTGAAGACCGTGCCGACCCCCTCCCGCTTGAGCATCCGCGCCACGAGCTGGCCGCCGGTGAGCACCTCGGACATGTGGACCTCCGGCCCGGCACTCTACCGCCCTCCGGGCGTGAAGAAGCCCCGCGCGCCGGTGGGCACGCGGGGCTCCTCGGACGCCGGGGTGGCGGGCTTCGGCTACTTGCGGAAGCGGGACAGGTTGGCCGGCAGCTCGGCCAGGGCCGGGAAGGCCTTGCCGGCGTGCACGGTGGCGAGGCGGCCGTAGAGGGCCTCCTCGGTCTCGACGTTGTCCGGGTCCTGGACGCAGCAGTCGACCGGGCACACCGTGGCGCAGGCCTCCTCGTCGTGGAAGCCGACGCACTCGGTGCAGAGCTTGGGGTCGATGATGTAGATGTCGTCACCCTGGGTGATGGCGCCGTTCGGGCACTCGGGCTCGCAGGCGCCGCAGTTGATGCACTCCTCGGTGATCTTGGTGGCCATGGCGTTTTGTCTCCTGCCGCCCCGGGGTGGAGTCCTTGGTAGGGAAGCGAGCGGTATATGCGATGGGGCCTGGCCCGAGTCAAGCCGCGCGGCGGCCCCGCTTTCGCCTGGAGTATCGGACACATCCGGTCCAGGTAACCGGACGCTGGCCGACGGTCTCAGTCCTCGCGGCGGGTGGCCGCGCCCGGCTGGCCCGGGGGGCCGTGTCCGGCCTCCTGGAGCTCGCCGGCCATGCGCCGGAAGGCGGTCGCGGTGGCCAGGCCGAGCCCCCCGGCCACGCCCAGCAGGAGGCCCAGCAGTCGGTTGCGGCGCGCCGCCGCGCGGGCCACGGCCACCTCGCGGCGCCGGTCCAGCGCCTGCATCTGGCGGGTGGCGTGCTCTCCCCGCAGCGTCTCCACGTAGGAGGCGCCGGCGGCCCGGCTGGTCTCGGCCAGCTGGGCGGACTCGGCGTCGAGCGCGCGGACGCGGACGGACCCGTGGACCACCAGGCCCAGGCCGAGCCCGAGGCCCGCGAGGCCGAGGATGGTGATGAGGCGGATCGACATGTCGGCTAGACTGGGGAGGCGCCCGCGCAGGATAGGCGCGCCCCACCCCGGCGGCAAATGGGCCCCGCGGCCCAGGCGATCCGGCACGGCCGCGTCCCGCGGCGGAGACCCATGGCCAAGCCCTACGACCCGAAGGACTTCTACTACCGCCAGGCCAAGAAGGCCGGGCTGCGGGCCCGCTCGGCCTTCAAGATCGACGAGATCCTCAAGAAGCACGACCTGCTGCCCAAGAGCGGGGCGGTGCTCGACCTGGGCGCGGCGCCGGGCGGCTTCCTGCAGATCCTGGCCGACGTGGTGGGCGAGAAGGGCGTGGCGGTGGGGGTGGACCTGGTGGAGATCCGGCGCATCGGCAAGCCCTGGGTCAAGACCGCGGTGGTGGACCTGCTGGCGCCCGACGCGCTCCAGCAGATCCAGGCGCTGCACCCCGGCCGCTTCGACCTGGTCACCAGCGACATGGCCCCCAAGACCATCGGGGTGAAGTTCACCGACGAGGCCCGCTCGCTGGAGCTGTGCCGCATGGCCCTGGGCGTGGCCCTGGTCACCCTGAAGAAGCGCGGCGGCTTCGTCACCAAGGTCTTCATGGGCGGCGACTTCCCGGCCTTCAAGAAGGAGGTGGCGGCGCACTTCGAGAAGGTGCACGTGGTCCGGCCCAAGGCCACCCGCGAGCACAGCTACGAGTGCTACGTCGTCGGCACCGGCTTCAAGTAGAGTAGCCGGCCGCATGCCGACCCTCCTCGAAGAGCTGACGAAGCGCGACTTCCTGCAGGACGTCACCCCCGGGCTGGCCGAGCGCCTCCAGCAGGGGTCCATCACCGGCTACGTGGGCTTCGACCCCACCGCCGACTCGCTGCACGTGGGCAACCTGGTGCCGGTGATGGCGCTGGCCTGGCTGCAGCGCTGCGGCGGCAGGCCCATCGTCCTGGTGGGCGGCGGCACCGGCATGGTGGGCGACCCCTCCGGCAAGCGCACCGAGCGGCCGGTGCTGTCGCTGGCGCAGATCGACCACAACGTGGCCTGCCAGAAGGCCCAGCTCACCCGCTTCCTGCGCTTCGACGGCCCGGGCGCCGCCACGGTCTGCAACAACGCCGACTGGCTGCGCCCGCTCGGGCTGATGGAGTTCCTGCGCGACGCCGGCAAGCACTTCACCGTGAACTACATGCTGGCCAAGGACTCGGTGAAGAACCGGATGGAGACCGGCATCTCCTACACCGAGTTCACCTACATGCTGATCCAGGCCTACGACTTCTGGCACCTCTGGAAGACGGAGCGCTGCGAGCTGCAGATGGGCGGCTCCGACCAGTGGGGCAACATCACCGCCGGCACCGAGCTCATCTCGCGCAAGGAGGGGGCCCCGGCCCACGGCCTCACCCTGCCGCTCCTCACCACCGCCTCGGGCGCCAAGTTCGGCAAGAGCGAGCAGGGCGCCATCTACCTCGACCCGAAGAAGACCTCCCCCTACAAGTTCTTCCAGTTCTGGCTCAACAGCGAGGACGCCGACGTGGCGCGCTGGCTGCGCTTCTTCACCTTCTTCCCGGTGGAGGAGATCGAGGCCCTCATGGCCGAGCAGGCCCGCGACCCGGGCAAGCGGGTGGCGCAGCGCCGCCTGGCCGAGGAGATGACCACCCGCATCCACGGCGAGGCCACCTGCCGCGGCGTGGTGGAGGCCAGCCGCCTGCTCTTCGGCGGGGCCGACTGGCGGGCCGTGGGGGGCGACCTGCTGCAGGTGCTGGCCGGCGAGATCCCGGCGGTGACGCTGCCGGCGGCCGAGCTGGCCGGGCTCGGCGTGGCCGACGCGCTGGTCAAGGTGGGGCTGGCCTCGTCGCGGGGCGACGCCCGCCGCGGCCTGCAGGGCAAGGGCTTCTCCCTGAACGGCGCCGCGCTCGAGGCGGCCGACCGGGCGCTCTCTGCCGATGACCTGCTGGCCGGCCGCTACGTGGTGCTGCAGAAGGGGAAGCGCAACTACGCCCTGCTGGTGCTGGAGGGCTAGTCCGGGATCCGCTCCTGCACCCGCACGATGCTGCGGGCCTTGCCGGTGGCCTCGTCGAGGTCCAGCACCACCCCCTGCAGCCAGACGTCGCGCTTGGCCGGCTCGAAGGCGGCCGGCCGCTGGGTGGTGAAGCGCTCCAGCACGATCTCCTTGCGCATGCCGATGATGGAGTCCATCGGCCCGCACATGCCCACGTCGGTGATGAAGGCGGTGCCGCCGGGCAGCAGCCGCTCGTCGGCGGTCTGCACGTGGGTGTGGGTGCCGACCACCGCCGAGACCTTGCCGTCGAGGAACCAGCCCATGGCGGCCTTCTCGCTGGTGGCGTCGCAGTGCATGTCCACCAGGATGCAGGTGCAGCCCTCGCGCCGCAGCGCCTCCAGCTCCACCAGCACCACCTGGAACGGGTCGTCCAGGTCCTTCATGAAGACCCGGCCCTCCAGGTTGATGACGCCCAGCCTGCGGCCGTCCGGGGTGCTGGCCACGCCGTGGCCGCGCCCGGGCGCGCCCTTGGGGTAGTTGGCGGGCCGCAGCAGGCGGCTGCCCGGCCGCTCCAGGTAGGGCACGATCTCGCGCTTCGACCAGATGTGGTTGCCGCTGGTGAGCAGGTTCACCTCGCAGGCCAGCAGCTCGTCGGCGGCGTCGGGCGTGACGCCCGAGCCGTTGACCGCGTTCTCGGCGTTGGCCACCACCAGGTCGAGCCCGTGGGTGGTGATGAGGCGCGGCACCAGGCGCTGCACCGCCTGGCGGCCGGGCTTGGCGAAGACGTCGCCCAGGAAGAGGACCTTCACGCTGGATCACCGCGGGGAAAGAGGAGGGTGCGCGACTCGGTCACCACCGCGTCGAGCGGCGCGTCGTGTGGGTCGCGCGGCAGGCTGGGCCGCACCTGCAGGTCGAAGGCCACGCCCACGCGCACGGCGCGCGGGGCCAGCTTCAGCGTCACGTCGTAGTAGCCGCCGCCGCGGCCCAGCCTGAGGCCGTCCTCGGAGAAGCCGACGCCGGGGACGAGGAAGGCGTCCAGGTCGGCCAGGTCCACCACGCGGGCGCTGGCCGGCGGCTCGGCGGCGCCCAGGGGCCCGCGCGCCAGCTCGAAGGGCTCGCAGGCGCAGAAGACCAGGCGGCGCTCCCCGGGCACGGTGCGCGGGTAGGTGACCCGCACCCCGCGCGTCCCCAGGAGGCGGGCCACCACGAAGGAGTCCACCTCGGTGCCGAGCGGGGCGTAGAGGGCGACCAGCCGGGCCGGCGCCAGCAGCGGCAGCGCCTCGAGCCGGGCCGCCACCAGCTGGGATCGGACCAGCCGCTCCTCCTGCGAGAGCCGGGCCCGCGCCGCGATCAGCTCCGAGCGGAGCTCGCGCTTCTGCGCCTTGGTCTCGACCGTCATCGGGGGCGCACCATACCGGATGCGAACGAAAAAAAGCCCCCCGCGTGGGCCGTGTGTTCCGGTTGCTTGGACCTGTTTTCACAGGTGGGGTTCCCGTAGGTGACCGTCTTCCGTAGGCTTCTCCCTCGCAGCTGGGAGCGTGCACATGGAGGCGGCCGGGAACTCCTCTTTTTTCAAGTCGGCCCAAACGACTCGGAGCCAATCACGAACCCGGCAGGGGGCAGGCGGATGGTGGGTGCAGAAAGAGCGCAAACCCGCGAAATCAGGCGGTGTTTCTATGCTTCAGATCCTAGGCCTCCAGCCGGTCGCTGTCAAGCGAGGCAGCAAGCTCCGGGAGGGTAGAATCGACCGGATGGCTCACCCGCTCGCCCTCCTCGCCGCCCTCGCCGCCTGCGCCCTCGCCCCGGCGGCGCACGCGGCCCCGCCGCGCGTCCGGGCGCCAGCCGCACCCGTGGTGAGCGGCAGCTACGACTCACCGCTGGGGCGCGTGGAGGTGCGGGGCGATGGCACCTCCTTCACCGGCCGGCTGGTCGCGCCGGCCGGCCCGTGCCGCTTCGCCGCGGGCGAGGAGGTCCTGAAGGGCACCCTGCTCGACGACTCGCTGGCGGGCCAGGTGCGCCTCTGCCTCACCGGGCCGGGCTGCCAGCCCGAGGCCTGGGCCCGCACCGTGCTGCTGGTGGCGCCGGGCGGCCTGGCCGGCGCGGCCCACGTGGCCACCGGGTGCAGCGCCCCGCTGGGTCGGAGCGGCGGGCTCACCTTCGGCCGGGTGACCCGGGCCGCCGGCCCGAAGGCCGCGCCCCGCGCCCGGCCGCCGCCGCCGCTGCCGGGTGGTCCTCCCCCCGTCGCCGCGGCGGCCAGCGCGCCGCCCAGCCAGGCCAGGCGCGAGCAGGCCCGCGCCCTGCTGCGGGACGGCGCGGCCTGGCTGCAGGAGGGCAACTTCGAGCGCGCCCGGCGCCGCTTCCTGGAGGCCATCGACGTGGACCCCACGCTGCCGGAGGCCTTCAACGGGGTGGGCGTCACCTACCGCATGCGCGACGACCTGCCGGTGGCGCTGGCCTGGTACAAGCGCTCGCTGGCGGTCGACCCGGACTTCGGCGACGCCTACTACAACATGGCCTGCGTCTACGCCCTGCAGGGCCAGACCGAGCTGGCGCTGCGCTACCTGCAGATCGCGGCGGTCAACGGCTACGCCACCGCCGAGGGCATCGACGAGGACGCCGACCTCTCCTCGCTGCGCGGCACCCCGGCCTACCGGGCGCTGGTGAAGGCCCGCCTGTGAGCGGGGCGCCCGGGCGGCTGGCCGGCTACCAGCTCCTCTCGCTGGCGGGCGCCGGCGGGATGGCCGAGGTGTGGCGCGCCACGGCGCTGGAGGGGCCGCGGGCCGGCCAGGTGGTGGCCCTCAAGCGGCTGCTGCCGGCGCTGGCGGCCGATCCCGAGTACGTCGAGCTGTTCCGGCGCGAGGCGGCGGTGACCCGGCGGCTGCACCACCCGGCGGTGGTGGAGGTGCTGGACGCCGGCGTGGCCGACGGCGCGCCCTACCTGGTGATGGACTACGTGGACGGCCGCAACCTGCGCGAGGTGCTGGCCCAGTGCGCCCGCCGCGGCATCCTGCTGCCGCTCGACTTCGGCGCCTACCTGGCCCACGTGCTGGCCCAGGCGCTGGACCACGCCCACGCCGGGCTGGACCGGGCCGGCGCGCCGCTCGGCATCGTCCACTGCGACGTCTCGCCGTCCAACGTCTTCATCTCCCGCCTGGGCGAGGTGAAGCTGGGCGACTTCGGGGTGGCGCTGACGCCCGGCGCCGCCAAGGGTCGCGCCGGGGCGCTCGGCAAGATCCACTACCTGGCGCCGGAGCAGCTGCGCGGCCAGGCCGTCACGCCGCGCACCGACCTCTTCGCCCTGGGCGCGGTGCTCTTCGAGCTGCTCACCAACCAGCGCGCCTTCCCGGGCGCCACGGTGGACGAGGTGGGGCAGCGCATCCTGCGCGGCCAGCTGCGGGCGCCCTCGGAGCTGCGCCAGGAGGTGCCGTTCGACCTCGACGCCCTCACGCTGCGGTGCCTGGCGGCGCGGCCGGAGGACCGCTGGGGGAGCGCGGCGGACTTCGCCGCGGAGCTCGCGACCCGCTACGACCCGGCCGTCGGCACGCCGCTGGCCATCGCGGCGGTGGTGCGCGGGCTGTTCGGCGCCACCGGCTGAGGCGGGCGCCGGCGCGCGGTCAGGCCTTGCGGGCCCGCCGGCGGGGCGCCGGGCCGCCCACGATGCGGCGCGGCGCGCGCCCCTTCACCCCGAAGGCGTCCAGGAAGGCGTCCACCACCTCGGCGGCGAAGGCGCGGCGCTCCGCGGCGGTGCGCCCCTTCTGCGGCAGCCGGGCTCCGGCCATGGTGCCGTGGCCGCCCGCCGAGCCGCCGCGCCCCTCGATGACCTCGCGGATGAGCCGGCCGGCGTTGGTGCGCCGATCGGTGGTGCGGATGGAGTAGTAGAGGTCGCCCTGGTACTCGCCCCAGGCCAGCGACCAGCGCATCCCCTCCAGGTAGAGGAAGCGCTCCGCCACCTCGGCCACCATGTCGGGCGCGTAGAGCCGGCCCAGCGGCAGCACCACCGCGGTGTCGTAGAGCTGGGCGTGCTCCACCGCGGTGTGCGACAGGGCGAAGTAGTCGAGCGGCAGGGGCGGGTGCTCGATGGCCCCCATGGCGTCCTTGTCGACGCGCGGGAAGAGCCACAGGTAGGCCTCCACGTCCTGCGGCGTGGTCTGCCGGCCCAGGTCGCGGGTGTCGGCCTTGATGCCGTAGAAGAGCGCGGTGGCGATGGCCTCGGGGATCACCAGCTTGCTGGCCCGCACGTACTCCACCACCACCGTGGAGGTGGCGCCGATGGGCCCGCCCACGTCGGCGATGGCCGCCAGGTTCGACTCGGGGCGCATGGGGTGGTGGTCGATGACCACGTCCGGGAAGTGGCGCCGCGGCAGCGAGTGGTTCCCCTGCTCGGGCTGGGTGTCCACCATGCAGATCAGGTCGTAGTCGTCGAAGACCACCCGCGAGATGGGCACCACCGGCAGCTTGAGGATCTTGATGAGGGCCTTGTTCTCGGCGCGCCCGATGATGCCGCCGTAGGCCACCTTGGCCTCCACCCCGGCCAGCTCGCCCAGCAGCCAGGCCAGGGCCACGCCGGCCGCCATGGAGTCGGGGTCCGGGTTGTCGTGGGTCAGGACCAGGGCGCGCCGGTGGCCGCGGGCGAAGGCCACCAGCTTGTCGAGCTTCTCCTTCTGCGCGGCCGGGGTGCGGGCCCTGAGCGGCAGGTGGTGCGTGCGCACCGGGCGACCGCGGCCGCGGGGCTGCTCGTCGGAGGGGGAGGTGGCTGGGTGGGGCACGGAGGCCTTCATGCGAGCAGGGAGCGCAGCACCGAGAGGTTCTCCCGGTAGCGCAGCTCGGTCTCGAGGAACGCGGGGGTGGTGGCGAAGCGGGGGTCGTTCACCAGGCGGCGGAAGGGCGAGAGCCCCATGGCGCCCTCCCCGATGTGCTCGTGGCGGTCGACCCGGCAGCCGAGCGGCTTCTTGGAGTCGTTGAGGTGGAAGGCCTCGATGAGCCCGAGCCCGAGGGTCCGGTCGAAGGCCGCGAAGGTGGCCTGGTAGCCCTGGTCGGTGGTCAGGTCGTAGCCGGCGGCGAACAGGTGGCAGGTGTCCACGCAGACCGCGGCGCGGCGGCGCAGCGCCGCGGGGATGCCGTCGCGGATGGCGGCCAGCTGCTCGAAGGTGTGGCCGAGCGACGAGCCCTGCCCGGCGGTGGTCTCGGTGAGCAGGCGCACCCGGCCCGGCACCGCCGCCAGGGCCTGGGCCATGCCCTCGGCGCACAGCGCCAGCCCCTGGGCCTGGTCCGGGTTGGAGCCGGGGTGGAACACCAGCGCCGGGATGCCCAGCGCCTCGCAGCGCCCCAGCTCGTCGGCCAGGGCCGCCCAGGACTTCCGGCGGATCTCCGGATCCGGGGCGCCGGCGTTGATGAGGTAGCTCGAGTGGGCCGCCACCGGCTTGCCGGTGCGCCTGGCCTCGGCGTGGAAGCGGGCCACCTCCTCGGGCTCGAAGGGCTTGGCCGCCCAGCCGCGGGCGTTGCGCGTGAAGATCTGCAGGCACTCGGCCCCGTCCTCCTCGGCGCGTGCGAACGCCGTGGAGACACCGCCTGCGATGCCTTCGTGAGCTCCGAGGAGCATGGGGGCGGACCTATACAATGAGCGGGCCCTGGCCCGCCACGGTCGCGGGGGGCGTCGAGCCGAACGGGCTTTTCCGTCGTGAAGACGGCAGCTTGAACGGCGAGCGCCCCGCCGGCCCCCTCGCTCGGGGGCCTTGGGGGCGCTGCGCGACGGCCCGGCGGGGCCTGCCTACCGGACCAGCTTCTTGGCCCCGGCCTTCTCCGCCGTGGCGCCCGAGAAGAACTTCTCGGCGTGCGCCAGGCCGTTCTCGATGGCGTCCATGGTCAGCTCGCGCAGGGTGCCCTCGGGCTGGCGGAAGGAGTCGTAGTACCGCTGCCGGTCGGTGGCGTGGATGATGACCGGCAGGTACCCCGCCTGGAACAGGATCAGGTTGACCAGCAGGCGCGCCACCCGGCCGGAGTTCTCGGTGAACGGGAAGATCACCATGAAGCCGTGGTGCAGCTTGACGGCCTGCTGCATGGGGTGGGCGTTCTTGAAGTCCACCGAGTCGCACAGGTCGAAGAGCTTCTGCAGCGCCGGCTGGATCTTGGGCGGCTGGGCGATCTCGTGGAAGTAGCTGCGGTGCAGCGGCATGTCCTTGCGGTACTCGGCGACGCTGCGCCCCTCGATGCCCGCGCCCAGGGTCTCGTAGAGCTTCTTCACCATCGAGAGGTTGAGCTTGAGCTTCTTGGCCTTGGCCTCGGCGCGCACCAGGTCGATGGCGGACTTGTGGTTGCGGATCTCGCGGAGCGCCCCCACGAAGGTCGCGTCGGCCACCGGCTGGTTCTCCAGGCCGAGGGCCAGCTCCTGGCTGGTGTAGACGACACCCTCCAGGGCGTTCTCGTGATACAGCCACGAGAGCTCCCACTTCCGCATGAAGTCCTCGGCCTGCTCCGGCACGGCGCGCATGCGCACGGCCAGGTCTTCGTGACGATCGTCGATGTCGACGTAACGGGTCCGCATAAGGGCCTCACTTGGCTCGGCGGTCCGCCTGGCATCCCCACCTGCAGCCGGCGACCTGCGTAAGCCTTCGATATCTAAGTACTTTTAAGGAACTGACGCGAGGGGTCGGGAATCTAGCCGAATCGGACTCGAAAGGTCAACCTATTTGCCCCGTCGAGTTCCCCGGCGCCATCGGAGAACCTCGCAGGCGCTCGGGATCTTCCCGGCCGGGTGAGGGTTATTCGCCGGCGTCCCTGGCCAGGTGGGCTGGGGTGGGATCCCGTTGGTTTCCGGGACCTTCGAGGGTGTCCGGGCGCCCCTCCGAGGGCGCTCAGCTCACCACGCGGTCGAAGCTCTGGCGCACCGCCGCGGTGACCCGGGCGTACTCGCCCTGGAAGCGCGCCCCGGGATCGTCGCCGAAGTAGCCGAGCCGGCGCGCCAGCTGGGCCAGCGGGGCGCCGCGGTCCGGCAGGTGGTCCACCCCGTAGTCGTGCACGATGCGCAGCCTGAGCTCGACCCGGCGCAGGAACTCGTAGCCCGTGGAGAAGGCGTCGAAGTCGGCCTCGCGCAGCAGGCCGGCGGCGCGCAGCCGGCGCAGCGCCTCCGGGGTGGAGGTGGTGCGGATGGCCGGGTGGGCGTGGCCGTGCAGCAGCTGCAGGAACTGGGCGGCGAACTCCACGTCCACCAGGCCGCCGCGCCCGGTCTTGGGGTTCTTGCCGCGCGCCGCCTCCTGCCCCAGCTGGCTCTCCATCCGCTCGCGCATGCGCCGGACCTCGGCCGCCAGCGCCGCCGGGTCCTCGGGCCTGCCGAAGACCACCGGCTCGATGACCTGGCTGTGCACCTGGTCCCACAGCGCGGCGTCGCCCGCCACGAAGCGGGCCCGCAGCAGGGCCTGCCGCTCCCACAGCTGCGAGCGCACCGGCCCGCCGTCCGCGCCGCCGGCGCCGCCGGGCAGCGCCTGCCCCACGTGGTAGCGGGTGAAGGCCTCGGCGCCGATGACCAGCGCCCCCTGGTTGCCGGAGGGGCGCAGCCGGGTGTCGATCTGGTAGAGGCGCCCCTCGCGCAGCGGCATCTGCAGGTAGGCCATGAACCGCTGGGCCAGCCGGGCGTAGCGCTCGAAGCCGGCCTCCACGCCGCCGGGGTAGAGGAAGACGAGGTCGAGGTCGGAGTGGTAGCCGAGCTCGCGGCCGCCCAGCTTGCCCATGCCCACCACGCAGAGCCGCCCGGCCGGGGCGTAGCCCTTGGCGGCCGCCTCCTCCTCGGCCAGCGCCAGGCAGCGCACCAGGCAGGCCTCGGCCAGGGCGGTGAGCTGGGAGGAGACCTGCGGCAGGTCCACCGTGCCGGCGATGTCGTGCACCGCGATGCGCAGCACCTCCTCGTCCTTGTAGCGGCGCAGCTCGCCGAGGCGCCGCTCCAGGCGGTCGTCCAGGCCCTCGCCGCCGGCGGCCGCCAGCCGCTCGTCGAGCTCGGCGGCCATCTCGCCGGCGGGCTTCTCGGGCGGCACCTGGTCGGCCCGGAACAGCGCGTCCACCAGCTCCGGGTGGCGCAGGAAGCGCTGCGAGAGGAAGTCGGAGGTGCCGAAGAGCGAGAGCAGCAGGCGGGCGGCGCGGCGGCGCTCGGCCAGCAGCTTGAAGTACGGCTCGGGGTTGCGCAGGGCGGCGGCGAAGCCCGCCAGGTGGGTGAGCGCCTGGTCGGGGTCCGGGGTGCCGAGCGCGTCGGCCAGCAGCGCCACCGCCACCGCCGGATCGCCCATGGGGGAGAAGGGGGTGCGCCGCCGCGCCAGGGAGTCGAGGGCCGCCACCGCCCGCTCGGCGTCCTGCAGCCCGCGCCGCTGCGCGATGTCGAGGCGCCGCGCCGGCTCCACCTGGGCGTCGGCCAGCAGCGACAGCTCCGGGTCGAGCGGGGCCGCCTCGGCCGAGGCCCCCAGCAGGCCGGCGAAGAGCCGGGCCACCCGGTCGCGGTGGCCGGCCAGCGCCGCCTCGAAGGCCTCCGGGGTGGCGTAGCCCATGGCGCGGGCCAGGGCCGGACGCTCCTCGGGCGGCGGGAGCCGGTGGGTCTGCGCCCCCGCCACCATCTGGACGCGGTGCTCGGCGCGCCGCAGGAAGAGGTAGCCGTCGGCCAGCTCGTCGCGGTCCTTGGAGGGCACGATGCCGGCGAAGAGCAGCCGGTCCAGGGCCGGCAGGACGGCCCGCTCGCGCAGCGCCCTGGCCTCGGGCCGCCCGCCGTGCAGCAGCTGCAGCGCCGAGACGAAGAACTCGGCCTCGCGGATGCCGCCGCGGCCGAGCTTGAGGTCGTCGCGCCCCTCGGCGCCGGCGCGGGCGTCGATGCGGGCCTTCATGGCCTGGATCTCCGACACCACCTCCAGGTCCAGGCTGCGCCGCCACACGAACGGCTCCAGCGCCAGGAGCAGCCCCTCGCCCACCGCCACGTCGCCGGCGGCGGCGCGCGCCTTGACCAGGGCGTTGCGCTCCCAGCTGCGCCCGAACGTCTGGTAGTAGTACTCGGCCGCCCGCTGGCTGTTGATGATGGGGCCGCTGCGGCCGTCGGGGCGCAGGTTGAGATCCACCCGGAAGACGAAGCCGTCCTCGGTCTGGCCGGCGATGGCCTCGGTGACCTGCTCGGCGAGCTTGGCGTAGTAGGCGAAGTGGGTGGTGCCCCGCGCCCCCTCGGTCTGGCCGTCCACGCCGTAGACGTAGATCAGGTCCACGTCCGAGCTGAAGTTGAGCTCGCGGGCCCCCAGCTTGCCCATGGCCAGGGCGCAGAACCCGGCCCCGGGCTCGGCCTCGGCCAGCCCGGCCGGCGCCCCGTGGCGGCCCCGCAGGCGCCGGTCGTGGAAGCGGATGGCGGCGTCGATGCAGGCGCAGGCCAGCGACGAGAGCTCGGCGGTGATCTCCTTGACCCGGGCGCGCCGCAGGTCGCGCAGCGAGATGCGCACCACCTCGCGGGCCCTGAGCAGCCGCAGCAGCCGGTGGAAGCCGGCCACGTCGTCCACCGCCAGCCGCCGCGCCGCGCGCGCCAGCACCCGCCGCAGGGCGGCCTCGGTGCGCGGCTGGAGCAGCCAGGGCGAGCGGGCGGCGCGCCGGAGCAGGGTGGGCCAGCGGGCCAGCAGGGCCGGCAGCATGGTGGAGGCGCCGCACAGCAGGGTGAGCGCCTCGAGCAGGTCGCGCTCCGGGGGCAGCGCCCCGGTCGCGTCCAGGTAGCGCTCCACGCCGGCCAGCGCCAGGTCGGGGTCGGGGGCCAGGCGGGCCAGCTCGAGCACCTCGTCGACCCGCCCGCCGCAGCGGCGGGCCAGGCGGGCCAGCCGCTCGGCGCTGGCGGGGGAGTGCGGCTCGGCCGGGGGCAGGCCGGGGATGCCGTGGCTGGCGATCATGGGCGGCACAGTGTACCGCGCCGCGCCCCGCTCACCCCTCGGCCTCGGCCTCGGCGCCCTCCGGGGACGCGCCGCGGTGGGCCCGCGACAGCCCGTGCTGCTTCAGCTTCTTGTGCAGGTGGGTCCGGTCCAGCCCCAGCGACTGGGCCGCCTGGGTGATGTTCCAGTCGTGGCTCTCCAGCGCCAGCTGGATGTACTCGCGCTCGCGCCGGTCGAGCCGGTCGTTGAGCGTCAGGCCGGCGTCGTCCGGCAGGCGGTCGGGCCCGGCCAGCGGACCGCCGGCGGCGCGCGGGCCCACGTCGGCCGGCACGTCGGCGGCGGTGATCTGGTCCCCGCTCATGATGGCCATCCGCTCGCAGACGTTGCGCAGCTCGCGCACGTTGCCGGGCCAGCGGTAGGCCTTGAGCCGCTGGTAGACCTCGGGGGCCACCCGCTTGGGCGCCAGGCCGTTCTCGCGGCAGGCCAGGGTGACGAAGCGCTCGGCCAGCCCGGGCACGTCGTCGAGCCGCTCGCGCAGCGCCGGGCACCGCAGCGGCACCACGTTGAGGCGGAAGTAGAGGTCCTCGCGGAAGGTCCCCTCCCGCACCATGGTGGCCAGGTCCTGGTGGGTGGCGGCCACCACCCGCACGTCCACGGTGAAGGCCTTCTCGCTGCCGACGCGCACCACCTCGCCGGTCTGCAGCGCCCGCAGCACCTTGGCCTGGGCCGGGGGGCTCATGTCGCCGATCTCGTCGAGGAAGAGGGTGCCGCCGTCGGCCACCTCGAACTGGCCGCGGCGCCGCGACCCGGCGCCGGTGAAGGAGCCCTTCTCGTGCCCGAAGAGCTCCGACTCGATGAGCTCGGCCGGGATGGCGGCGCAGTTCACCTTGACGAAGGGGCCGCCGGCCCGCTTGGAGCGGCGGTGGATCTCCTGGGCGATGAGCTCCTTGCCGGTGCCCGACTCGCCCAGCACCAGCACCCGCCCGTTGGTGGGGGCCACCTTGGCGATGGCCTCCCGCAGGCTGGCCATGGCCGGGCTGTCGCCCACCATCTCGTCCTGGAAGCGCGGGCCGCGGGCCGCCAGCGCCTGCACCCGCTCGCCCAGGCTCTTGCGCTCCAGGGCGTTGCGCACCGAGACCAGCACCCGCTCGCGGTCGAGCGGCTTCTGCAGGAAGTCGACGGCGCCGCGCCGCATGGCGGTGACGATGTCCGGCGCCTCGGCGTGGCCCGAGATGACGATCACCGGCAGGTCGCGCCACAGCTCGCGCGCCCGGGAGAGCAGGTCGAGGCCGCTCAGCCCTCCCAGCCGGATGTCGAAGAGCCCGAGATCCACCGGCTCGGCCTCCAGCACCTTGAGGGCCGCCTCCCCGCTCTCGGCGTCGAGCAGGGTGAAGCCCTCCGGCTCGAGCACCAGGCGCAGGGCGCGGCGGATGTTGGGCTCGTCGTCGACCAGGAGGATGGTGCCGGTGGCCATGGGCGCGGATGATACACCGCGCCCGGGCCGAGCGGCCTGGCCGGCCCTGCCTAGAACGTGGCGGCCACGCCCGGCTCCAGCACCCGCATGGCCGACCGCCCCTTGAGCGCCGCCTGCAGCTCGGCCGGCGAGCCGGGGATGACGGGGAAGGTCTGGTAGTGCATGGGGACCACGGTCCGGGCCTTGACGTAGGAGGCGGCCAGGGCGGCGCCCTTCGGGTCCATGGTGAAGTGGCCGCCGATGCAGGCCAGCAGCACGTCCACCCGGCCGTAGCGCTCCGGGATCTGCTTCATGTCCATGGTCACGTCGGTGTCGCCCGTGTGGTACAGGACCGGGCCGCCCCGCACCTGGATGACGAAGCCCATGGGGCTGCCGCCCCCGTGCTCGCCCTTCTCGTCGGCGAAGCCGGAGGAGTGGATGGCCGGCACCATGATGACGGTGGCGTCGCCGGCCTGGATGGCGCCGCCGACGTTGCCCAGGGTGTCGAAGCCAGCCTGGGCCTCCGGGTAGCCGGCGCCCTTGAGCGCCTGGCCCAGATCGAAGTTGGTGATGAGCTTGGCGCCGGTCCGCTTGCCCAGCGCCACCGCCTCGCCCACGTGGTCGAAGTGGCCGTGGGTGACCAGCACGTAGTCCACCTTCTCGATGGTCTGGGCCAGGTCCTTGGCCGGCGACTTGCCGTTGGCGAAGAAGGGGTCGATGGCCAGGACGGTGCCGCCGGGGGTCTTCACCACGAAGGCGGCGTGCCCGTACCAGGTCACCTCGGTCGCGCCCTTCGGGCTGGCGGCGCTGGCGGCGGGGGCGGCCAGGGCGAGGGTGGCGGCGAGGAGCGTGAGCGGCGCGGCGGCGGACGTGTGCATGGGGCCTCCCGGGAAGGAGCAGGGAAGCTAAGGGCCGCCGGGGCCCGCCGACAGGCCCGGGCGGGGCCCCCCTACTTCTCGCGGTGGACCGCGAACGGGCCGAAGGCCTGCTGCACCGGCATCACCTCGATGCTGTTGACGTTGACATGGGGCGGGCGCGACAGGCACCAGGCCACCACGTCGGCGATGTCGGCGGCGGCCAGCGGCTTCATCCCGGCGTAGACGCCGGCGGCGCGCCCCTCATCGCCCTGGAAACGGACCACCGAGAACTCGGTCTCCACCATGCCGGGCTCCACGTTGGTGACCCGCACCGGCGTGCCCAGCAGGTCGGAGCGGATGGCCAGCGAGAACTGCCGCACGAAGGCCTTGGTGGCGCCGTAGACGTTGCCGCCGGGGTACGGCCAGTTGCCCGCCACCGAGCCGATGTTGACGACGTGGCCGCGCGACCGCGCCACCATGCCCGGCAGCACCAGGCGGCACATGGAGACCAGGGCGCGGCAGTTGGTCTCGATCATCCGATCCCAGTCCTCCAGCGAGGTGCGGTGCACCGGCTCGAGCCCCAGGGCCATGCCGGCCGAGTTGATGAGCACGTCGGGCGCCAGGAAGGGTTCGGGCAGCGCCCCCAGGGCGGCCTGCACGGCCGGGCGGTCGGTGACGTCGAGCGCCAGGGGGTGGAGGCGGGGGCCGAGCCGCTCGGCCAGGGCGGCCAGGCGGTCGGCGCGGCGGCCGATGGCGACGACGCGGGCGCCGTCGCGCACCAGCCGCTCGGCGCAGGCCTCGCCGATGCCGGAGGTGGCGCCGGTGACGAGGGCGGTGGTGTCGGGGAGGGAGGTGGGCATGGGCGGCATGGTAGCGCCGCGGGCGGGCCGGGGCGAGTGGCGGGGCGGCCGCGGGGCCGGCGGGGGCCACGGCTCCCGCGGCCTCCTAGCCTCCGGCCTCCGGGGGCTCCGCCAGCGGGAGGGCCAGGGTGAAGGCGGCGCCGCCGCCTGGCCGCTCGCCCACCTCGATCTCGCCGCCGTGCTGCAGCACGATCTTCTTCACCACCGCCAGCCCCAGGCCGGTGCCGCTGGCCTTGGTGGTGACGTAGGGGTCGAAGACGCGCGCCCGCAGCCCCTGCTCGATGCCCGGCCCCTCGTCGGCCACGGTCAGGACGGCCCGGTCGCGGCCGCGGGCCACGCCCAGGTGGAGCCGGGCCCGGGCCGGCGCGGCCGCCTGCACCGCGTTCTCGGTGAGGTTGGCCAGCACCCGCCGCATCATGGTGGGGTCGAGCGCCACCGGCACCAGGCCGCCCGTCCGCACCAGCTCCACGTCGGCGGCCTCGGCCAGCTGCGGGCTGGTCTCCAGGAAGGCGGCCACGAAGGCGCCCAGGTCGGCGGGCTCGGGCCGCACGTCGGGCAGGCGGGCGAAGGCCGAGAACTCCTCCACCAGCCGCTGCAGCGTGGCCACCTCCTGGCGCACGATCTCGCCGGCGTCGCCGAGCAGCCGGCCGAAGGCCGGGTCGCCGCCCGGCTGCTGGCGCCAGCGCGCCTCCAGCTGCTGGAAGGCCAGCTGGATGGGGGTGAGCGGGTTCTTGATCTCGTGGGCCAGCCGGCGCGCCACCTCCTGCCAGCCGGAGATCTTCTCCAGGTAGACGATCCGGTCCCGGGCCTGGCGCACCTCGCCGACCATGACGTTGAAGCCGCGCGCCAGCGCCGCCACCTCGTCGCCGCCGCGCTCCGGGGCCACCCGCACCGACAGGTCGCCCGCTGCCACCCGGCGGTGCGCCTCGGCCAGCCGCGCCAGCCGCCGCACGGTGCGCCGCGCCATCAGGTAGCCGAGCGCCGCCGCCAGCAGGGCCGCCGTCGCCACGGTGGCGCCGAAGACCAGCACGATGCTGCGCCGCACCTCGGCGCGGGTCTTCTCCATGTCGCGGGCCGTCTCGGCCAGCTCGCGGGTCTCGTCGAGCTCGGCGAAGAGCGAGGCCTCCACCGCGAAGGTGGCGCGCAGCGTCCGGCCGTCCGGCAGCGACACCTCCACCGGGGCGGCGCGCCAGCCGGCGGCCTCGTCGGGCTCGCCCGGCCCATCGGCCTCCGCCAGCACGGCGCCGTCCGGCCCGAGCACCTGGGCGTGGCGCAGGAGCGGCAGCCTGGCCAGCGCCCGCTCCAGGGCCGGGCGCAGCGCCGCGGTCTCGACCGGCAGGGCCCGGGCCAGGCCGCGGGCCTGCTCGCCGTAGAGCTGCTTGCGGGCCCGGAAGAGCTCCTGGTAGGTGCCGGGCACGGCCGCCAGCCGCTCCGCCACCCGCGGCGCCAGCCAGACGCCGGCGTTGTTGTCGGCCAGCCAGGCGGCGGCCAGCAGCGCCGGCACCAGCGGCAGCACCGCCGCCAGCACCAGCGCCGCCATGAGCTTCGCCGCGAACGGCGAGAGGCGCGGCGGCGGGGCACCTGGCTCGACCGCGCCGGTCACGGGGCGGCCACCTCGTCGCGCCCGAAGGTGCGCGAGCGGAGCAGCAGCGCGTCGGCGCCGGGGGTGGGGTCGCGCAGGAAGTAGCCCGCCATGGAGCCGAGCACCGAGCGGGAGCCCGCCCCGGGGCGCCCGGTGGTCGGCTTGGCCAGCAGCTCCCGGGTGCGCTGCATCAGCTCGCGCGACACCGGGTTCACCTCCACGCTCACCTCGATGCGGAACCGGCCCGGTGGCAGCAGCGCCACCGGCCCGAGGTCGAGCTCGCGCGCCTCCGAGAGGAGGCGGCGCAGCGCCGCGAAGTCGGGCGCGCTGCGCCGGACCGGGCGCGGCAGGCGGGCGTCGCGCACCACCACCGCGTAGGCCTCGTCCCAGACGTCGAACAGCACCTCCACCACCCGGCCGGTGACGCTGACCGGCTCGCCGCCCTGCTCCGGCACCACCGCCACCACCACCGCCACCACGTTGGTGAGGCCGTTGCCGAGCCGCCGCTCCTGCTCGGGCCCGAAGGCCGGCGAGAGGTCGAGCGTGACGGAGAGCCGGCCCTGCGACACGGCCACCGAGGCCTCCAGCGGCGTGGGCCCTGCCCGGGCCGCGCCCGGCCCGGCGAGGAGGGCCGCGCAGAGCGCGGCGGCGGCGAGGCGGGCGCTCACAGGAGGTTGTCGATGGCCGCGCCGAGCGAGGCGTTGAAGGTGCCGATGGGGGTGTCGAGCCGCAGCGCCGCGTCCAGCGAGACCGGCCAGCGCGAGAAGGGGGTGCGCTGGCCGCCCAAGGTGGCCGAGGACCAGACGGCCCGCGCGCCCAGCGCCAGGTAGCCGCGCCGGAAGAAGCGGCCGCGGCTCCAGAGCGGCACGGCGTACTCCAGCCCGCCCATGGCGGCGAAGGCGTCGTAGCGGGAGTCGCTGGAGAAGTTGAGCTCCAGGGCCCGGCCCAGCGCCGGGCCCACCGCGAAGTAGGAGAGGTCGGCCGGGAAGAACCGCTCGAAGAAGGGCGCCTCACCCTGGGTGGCGCCCAGGAAGGCCTGCAGCCGGAGCGGCCGCCCCAGCAGGTTGAAGCCGGACTCCAGCTGGAGGGCGTAGCGGCTGTACTCGTAGTCCGAGCCGAACAGCCTCGAGGAGAAGGTGAGCTGCGCCAGCGAGAAGAGCCCCTCCCTGGGCAGGAAGAGGTCGTCGCGGTCGTCGTACTCCCAGGCCAGGGTCAGCGCCGAGAGGTCGGAGCGGCCCGGCAGGAGGAAGGGCGGCGGGCCCGCCGGACCGGCCACGCCGGGCAGCTCGGTGGCGGAGAGCTGCTCGTAGCGCCACCCGGCGGTGATGCGCTCGAAGGGGCCGGGGCGCAGGCCGGCCAGCACCTCGCCGCCGGCGCGCTGGTAGCGCAGCCGCGGCGCCTGCCCGATGCGCCCGTGGTAGGCGTCGCAGGCGGCGTCGGGACAGGCCAGCTCCTCGCCGCGCAGCCACAGGGCGTTCACCCCGGCCACGAAGCGGTGGCCCAGCAGGCCGACGTCCGGTGCGTAGAAGGCGCCGCGCAGGGCGAAGCGGGCCGGGTCGGAGGGGCGGCCGGAGGGGGCGCCGCCGTAGGCGAAGGCGCCGCCCAGGGACAGCCCCTCTCCCAGGAAGTTCTGCTGCGTCAGGCCGAGCGCGCCGTAGAGCGGCTGGGGCGCGGTGGAGCCCAGCGCCAGCTCGGAGACCAGCAGGGTGTTGCGCTCCACCACCTCGAAGACCAGCACCACCTGGCCCCGGGCGCTGCCACGCTCCAGGCGCGTCTCCACCGCCGTGAACCAGCCGAGCTGCAGGAGCCGCAGCCTGGAGACCAGCACCCGCTGCTCGTCCAGGGTCTGGCCCTCCTGCACCACCAGGTGGCGGCGCGCCGCCCACTCCTCGACCCGCCCGAGCCCGGTGAAGCGGACGCGCTCCACCAGGTAGGCGCGGGCCGGGATGGCGGTGGGCGCTGCGCCCGCGGCGGACTCGTCCTCGGCCGGGTCACCCGCGCCGGCCGAGCCCGGGTCCGGATCGGCACCGGCCGCGCCCTCCCCGGGCGCCGGGGTCGCCGGGAGGGCGGCGCCAGGCGGCGGCGCGCCTCCGACGGCCGCGGGCTCGATGGCGCCGGGCCGGCCAGGGGCGGCGGCGAGCAGGAGCGCGGCGAGGGCGGCGGCGAGCGGGCGCATGGCGTGATTCTAGCCCCGGTCGCGCCCGGAGGTGCCTGCCATTCGCCCTCCGGTGAAGGAGCGCGGCGGGGGGACGGCTAGAGCGCGCCGCAGGCCAGCCAGGTCCCCAGCAGCGCCCGCTCCGCCTCGGTGGGGCCCGGGATCGGCGCCGGCGGCATGGCGGAGTTGGTCCCGGCCGGCCCCTTGGCGGCGAGCTGATCGATGAGGGCCGCGTGCTCGCGGATGACGGCGATCAGGTCGAAGTTGGCGTGTTGCGGGGCGCCCTGCCGGGCCGCGCCGGTCAGGGCGGAGGCGTGGCAGGTGGTGCAGTGGGTGGAGAAGAAGGTGGCGCCGAAGCTGGCCGGCTCGGCGCCGCCGTCGCCGCCGCCCGTGTAGCGCAGCGTGGACCCGCCGGACGGACAGGTGGCGCCGCTGGTGGGCTGGTCGACGGGCGCGTCCGAGCCACCGCCGCAGGCGCCGAGGAGCAAGGCGAAGGCGGCGAGGATCGGGCGGGTGGCGTGCAGCGAGGGGCGGGACATGTGGCCTCCGGTGGGAAGGGTGCCCCGTGAGGACCCTCGGACCGGACTGGCCGCCCGCCCCAGGTGGGCGGGCCCAGGAGGGTCACCCCAGCCGCCGCAGCGTCACGTAGGCCTGGAGCGCCTCCAGGTCGAGCGGGTCGGCCGCCAGGGCCGCCTCGTAGGAGGCCAGCGCCGCCGGGTCGTTCTTCAGCTTGCGGGCCACCTGCGCCCGGGCCAGGTGGGCCTGGGCCTCCCGCTCCTTGCCGGGGTGGTCGGCCAGGTAGGCGCGCCGGCGCGCCTCGATGACCGCGTGCGGCAGGCCGGCGGCCACGCAGCGGGCCACGCCGCGGAAGTTGCCGCGCGGGGCGTCGTAGCGGAGCCGCTCGGCCGGCGTGGAGAGGTTCTGCTGGGCCAGGTCGAGCCGGGCCAGCAGCGCGGTGGCCCGGGCGTGCTGGTCGGGCCCCTCGGGCCGGGCGCGGATGGCCTCGAGCGCGGCGCGCAGCTCGCGGGCGGCGCGCCGCACCTCGGAGAACTCGGCGTCGTCGGCCAGGCCCAGCAGGCCGTAGTGGGAGGCCACCGGCCGCGCCTCCAGCTGGCGCAGCCGCTCGGCGGGAAGGGTGGGGGCCGGCGCCTGCGGCCGCGGGCCGGCCCGGGTGGCGTCGGCCAGGTCGGTCAGCGCGGCCCGCTGCTCCGGCGTCAGGTCGACCAGCTGCACGGCGAAGCCCGGCGCCATCTTCCACTGCGCCGCGTCGGCCGGAGTGACGTGGCGCACCACCTCGCCGACCAGGGCCACCTTGGCCCGCAGCGCCGGGTGGGCCACGGTGAGCTGGACCCGCCCGAGCAGCGGCGGGAGGTCGCCCTCGGCCCTGACGAAGAGGCCGGCGCGCGTCACCTCGGCGGCCGACAGCAGCCGCGGGGCGGCGCCGCCGAGCAGCTCCACCTGCACCTCGGGCAGCGCCGGCGCCGGCGGTGGCGCAGCGGCGGGCGCCGCCGGGTGGGCGGGTCCGGGTGGGGCGGGCGCGGCGGCGGCGGCCGGGCCGGGGGACGGAGGATCCGCCCGGACCGCGGGCGCGGCGACGGGCGGAGGTGGGGCCGGGACGAGGGGAGGACTGGCCGCCGGGATGGGCGGGGCGGGGGGGGACACCACGGCGGCCGCGGCGGGGCCGGGAACCGGGCGGACGGAGGCCGGCTCGAGCGCGGTCGCCTCCAGCCGGTCCTGGATGGCGCGCAGCGCCGCGCCGACCGAGGCCATGTCGGCGGGGCGGGCCGCCGGGGCCTTCTCCAGCATGCTCAGCACCAGCCGCTCCAGCTCCGGATCCACGCCGGCCGCCACCTCGGAGGGCGCCGGCGGCCGCTGCTGCAGGTGGGCCAGCAGGAGCTGGGTGACGGTGCGCCCCTGGAAGGGCAGGCGGCCGGTGAAGAGCTCGTAGGCGATCACCCCGAGCGCGTAGACGTCGGTGCGGGCGTCGATGGTGCCGTCGTCGCACTGCTCCGGGGCCATGTACTCGGGCGTGCCGACGATGAGGCCGGACTGCGTATCGGCGGCGGCGGCGCCGCCGGCCGCGTTGCGCAGCTTGGCGATGCCGAAGTCCACCAGCTTGACGAAGTCCTTCTTGCCGGCGCGCGCCACCAGGAAGACGTTGTCCGGCTTCAGGTCGCGGTGGACCACGCCCCGCTCGTGGGCGCACTGCAGGGCGTCGCAGAGCTGCTGCAGGACGTCGAGCGCGGCGCGCGGCTCCAGGCGGCCCTGGCGGGCGCGCGCCGTCAAGGTGACGCCGTCCAGGTACTCCATGACGAAGTAGTACCGGTTGGGCGGGAGCAGGCTGAGGTCGTAGATGGCCACGATGTTCTCGTGGCCGATGAGGTTGACCGCCCGCGCCTCGTCGTAGAAGCGGGAGACCACCTGCGGGTTCTCGGCGAGGGACTCGTGGAGGAACTTGACCGCCACCTTGCTGCCGATGACCGGGTGCTCGGCCAGGTAGACGGTGCCCATGCCGCCCCGGCCGAGCAGCCGGACCACCTTGAACGAGCCGACCTGCGAGCCCACCAGGAGGTCGGGGGCCGGCCCGGCCGCCGCGGCCGGCGGCGCGCCGTCCGAGCCGAGGAGGAGGGTGCGGGGGCTGGCGAACGGGTCGTCGCCGGGGACCAGCGGCTGGTCCGCCGGCGGGTCGACGATCTGGGGCGCCGCGGGGCGCTCCATCACCACGGTCCGAGCGAGCCTGGGGCAGGAGGAACCTGCGCCATGCGCTCCCCCGCACAGGGGGCAGGTGATGTCGCCCCCATCGCCGGGGGCGCCCGGTCCATCCACGTTCGCTCCGGAGCTGAAAAAATGAGAGCGTAGCAGAGAAGGGCACCTCGGCCGAATCCGCTTGACGCCTGCCGCAGAAGGCTGCTTCTACCCAGCGAACCACCATGCCAGACAAGAAGATCAAGAAGGCGTCGGTCGCGCGCAAGGCCTCCGTGGCCGGGCTGAAGACCGCTGCGGCGAAGAAGGCTGCGCAGAAGGCGACCGGCAAGAAGAAGGCCGCACCGAAGACGCCAGCGCCGACGAAGGCCGCGCCGAGGAAGGCTGCCCCGAAGCAGGCCGCTCCGAAGAAGGCCGCGCCGACGAAGGCCGCCCCGACCAAGGCCGCCCCCACGAAGGCCGCTCCGAAGAAGGCCGCACCGACCAAGGCCGCTCCGATCAAGGCCGAACCGACGAAGGCCGCCCCGACGAAGGTCGCGCCGACCAAGGCCGCCCCGACGAAGGTCGCCCCGACGAAGGCCGCTCCGACGAAGGCCGCTCCGACGAAGGCCGCTCCGACGAAGGCCGCCCCGACGAAGGCCGCCCCGACGAAGGCCGCCCCGACGAAGGCCGCCCCGACGAAGGCCGCCCCGACCAAGGCCGCGCCACGGACCAGGAAGGCCCCGTCCGCGGAGCGGGCTGCCGCTCCGCCGGCCGGCACCGCCTCCGAGGGCTTCTTCGTGGCCCGGGTCGCCGGCGAGGACGCGGTCCGCGACGCGCCGCGCCCGATGCTGGAGGGGGCCTTCGAGGAGGAGGCCGTCCCCGAGGCGCCCGACGACGAGGGGCTCGGCGACCTGCCCTGGACCTACGGCGACGACACGCTGGTGGCGCTGCCCCGCGATCCGCAGACGCTCTTCCTCTACTGGGACCACGCCCACGCCACGCTGGCAGGCGGCTTCGACGGGCTGGACCACCCGCGCGCCCAGGTCTGGCTCTTCGTCCTGGGCGCCGGCTGGGAGCGGGTGCGGGTCATCGAATTCGCCCTCGAGGCCCGCGGCTACTACGTCCACGACCTCGAGCCGGGGCGGACCTACCGGGCCGAGATCCACCTGGTGGACCGGCGCGGGCAGGAGCGCCTGCTGACCCAGGGCTCGAACCCGACCGCGCTGCCGGCGGTGGGACCGTCGCCGGTGGTGGACGACCGCTTCGTCGCCATCCCGTGGGACCTGCCGCTGCCCACGCTCGTGGGCGCCGGCGCGCCCGGCGGGCCGTTCCCCGAGTCGCTGCGGGCGCTGCTGGCCCGGCTGTCGGACTGGGGCCGCTTCCAGGTGGGCGGGGCGGGCCGCGGCGCGGGCGGGGTGGGCGGGCGGCCCACGTCGCCGCCGGGAGGAGGCGGGCAGGGGGCCCGGCCCAGCTCGCCGTCGTCGCCGTTCGGCCCGTTCGACGGCGGGGGGCGCTAGATGGCCACCGAGCCGAGGGGCTACGTCGCCCTGCACCTGCACGCCCACCTGCCGTTCGTCCGGCACCCGGAGCACGAGGACTTCCTCGAGGAGGACTGGCTCTACGAGGCCATCAGCGAGACCTACCTGCCGCTGCTGCGGGTCTTCGACCGGGCGGCCGACGAGGGGATCCCGTTCCGCATCTCGCTGACCATGTCACCGCCGCTGGTGGCCATGCTGCGCGACGAGCTGCTGATGAGCCGGTACGCCCGGCGCCTCGACAAGCTCTGCGAGCTGGCCGCCAAGGAGGCCCACCGCACCCGCAACGACCCGACCTTCAACGGGCTGGCCCGCCACTACCAGCACGAGTTCGGCGAGCTGCGCACGCTCTTCCACGACCGCTACCACCGCGACCTGGTGGCGGCCTTCCGGCGGCTGGAGGAGGCCGGGCGGCTGGAGCTGCTCACCTGCGGCGCCACCCACGGCTTCCTGCCGCTCATGCAGCAGTACCCGGAGGCGGTGCGGGCCCAGATCGCCGTGGCCGCCACCCACCACCGGCGCCACTTCGGCAAGGACCCGGTGGGCATCTGGCTGCCCGAGTGCGGCTACTTCCCCGGCGTCGAGGCCGTGCTGGCCGAGCAGAACATCCGCTACTTCTTCGTGGACACCCACGGGGTCACCGACGCCACGCCCCGGCCGCGCTACGGGGTCTACGCCCCCATCTACACGCCCTCCGGGCCGGCCGCCTTCGCGCGCGACCCCGAGTCGTCGATGCAGGTCTGGAGCGCGGAGTCGGGCTACCCGGGCGACCCGGACTACCGAGAGTTCTACCGGGACGTCGGCTGGGACCTCGACTTCGAGCACGTCAAGGACTACGTGCAGCCGACCGGCGCCCGCAAGAACGTGGGCATCAAGTACTTCCGCATCACCGGCAAGACCGCCCACAAGGAGCCCTACTCGCCGCAGCGGGCGGCCGAGCGGGCCGCGGCCCACGCCGGCAACTTCATGTACAACCGCGAGCGGCAGGTGGAGCACCTGGCCGCCTCCATGGGCGGGGTCCGGCCCATCGTGGTCTCGCCCTACGACGCCGAGCTCTACGGCCACTGGTGGTACGAGGGGCCGCAGTTCATCGACTACCTCATCCGCAAGGTGGCCTTCGACCAGAAGGTCTTCAAGCTGGCCACCCCGGGCGACTACCTGCGGGAGAACCCGGAGCAGCAGCTGGCCACCCCGCCGCTCTGCTCCTGGGGCGCCGGCGGCTACGCCGGGGTGTGGCTCGACGGCTCCAACGACTGGATCTACCGGCACCTGCACAAGGCGGCCGAGCGGATGATCGCCCTGGCCCGCGACTACCGGCAGCCGGGCCCGCTGGAGCAGCGCGCCCTCAACCAGGCGGCCCGCGAGCTGCTGCTGGCGCAGTCCTCCGACTGGGCCTTCATCATGAAGACCGGCACCATGGTGGAGTACGCCATCCGGCGCACCAAGGAGCACGTGCTGCGCTTCACCCGGCTGCACGACCAGCTGCGCGCCGGCCAGGTCGACGAGACCTGGCTGGCCCACGTGGAGGGGAAGGACAACCTCTTCCCGGAGCTCGACTACCGCGTCTACCAGCCGCGGTAGGCCGCGGCCGCCCGCCCCGGGGCCCCACCGGGGCGCGGCCGCCGCCGCGGGCGTGCGCTAGCCTCGGGCATGGCCCAGACCAGCGCCGACCGCTTCGCTGCCCACGCCCTCGACCTCTTCGCCCCGCTCGGTCCGGGCGTCACGGCGCGGCGCATGTTCGGCGGGCTCGGCTTCTACGCCGCCGGCCGCTTCTTCGCGGTGGGCGACCAGGACGAGGGGCGGCTCTACCTCAAGGTGGACGACCTCACCCGGCCTGCCTTCGAGGCCGCGGGCGGGCAGCCGTTCACCTACACGATGCCCGGCCAGGCGGTCGCGACCATGGCCTACCTCACGCCGCCCGACGCGGCGCTCGAGGACCCGGAGGCGATGCTGCCGTGGGCCCGGCTGGCGCTCGAGGCGGCCGGTCGCGCCGCCGCGGCCAAGGCGGCCAGGGCTGCCAAGAAGCCCAGGGCTGCCAAGAAGCCCAGGGCCGCCAAGAAGCCCAGGGTCGCCAAGGGGGCCTCCGCCCGCAGGCCGCCTGCCTCGCGGCGCCGCCGCTGACTACCCCCTGCCCGCCGCCGCGGCGACCTGCTTGGCCAGGAAGCGGGTCTCGATGCGCCCGCGGTCGCCGCCCGGGTGCAGGGTCAGCGTCAGGCCGGAGGGGCCAGGCGAGGCCAGCGCCGCGATGGCCTTCTGCAGCCCCAGCTCGGCCACCCGCTTGCCCCCCAGCGCCACCACCAGATCCCCGGCCGCCACGCCGGCGCGGTGCAGGCCGCGCCCGGGGGTCACCGACAGCACCCGCAGCAGCGCCCCGCTCGGCACCACCCAGGTGCCGCCCCGCGCCTGCAGGACGACGTCGGCGGCGCCCCGCTCCAGCAGCCAGCGCGCCAGCTGCTTGTCCAGGTCGAGGATGTGGCTGGTCAGCCACTGGATCATCCAGCCGCCGATGAGCTCGCTCATCCCCTCGGTCAGCCCGTCGAGGTCGTAGTCGAAGCGCAGCCGGCCGAAGGCGCGCACGAAGCCGGCGTGGGCCTCGCGGTGGCGCTCGGCCCCCGGGTAGGCGGCCGCCTCCATCATCCGCTCCTCGGTGTCGAAGTGGCTGACGGCGTAGTCGCCGAGGAAGTCGAGGAGCCGCCCGACGGCCGAGGGGTCGGAGGCGAGGGCCCCGAGCAGCCGGTCCACCTGGATGATCAGCTCCTTGTGCTGCGCGTCGATCTCCGCCACCCCGGTGGCGAAGCCATCGGACCAGGTCAGACCCATGGTCATCCCCCCTGCGAGCCCCCCCGGGGCCACGGCGCCGCCCGTCCGCGAGCCCCCCCGGCCCGCCGCGCGCGGCTGCTGCGGCAGGGAGTTTGCCAGCCTCCCGGCCCGGCGGGGAAGCGACGCGCCGACCCGGGCGTTCTCGCGTTGACGGGGGAGGGGCCACCCGCATACCCTCCGCCAGCCCTTTCCCCCGTGGAATTCAAGAGATGGACCAAAAGACCCCCACCGCAGACGACCTCGGCGCGACCGAGCGCGAGATCATCGCCACCCGCCGGGAGAAGGCCGAGGCCCTCCGGGCGCTGGGGGTGAACCCCTTCGGCAACGGGGTGTCCCCGGCCCACCTGGCCGCCGACCTGCACGCCCGCTACGGCGAGCAGCCGGCCGACGAGATCGCCAGGGACCCCGGCGCCTGGTCGGTGGCCGGCCGGGTGCTGGCGGTCCGCAGCTTCGGCAAGGCGGCCTTCCTCAAGGTCCAGGACCGCACCGGCACCATCCAGGTATGGGTGAAGAAGGACAAGGTCGGGGAGCGCGGCTTCGAGGTCTTCAAGCTCCTGGACGTGGGCGACATCGTGGCGGCCGAGGGGCCCGCCACCCGCACCAAGACCGGCGAGCTCACCGTGGAGGCGGCCACCTTCACCATCCTCACCAAGGCCACCCGCCCGCTGCCGGAGAAGTGGCACGGCCTCACCGACGTGGAGCAGCGCTACCGGCAGCGCTACGTGGACCTGGTGGTCACGCCCGGCGTGCGCGAGACCTTCGTCAAGCGCGCCCGCATCGTCTCCACCATCCGGCGCTTCCTGGACGGGCGCGGCTACCTGGAGGTGGAGACCCCCACCCTGCACAAGCCGGAGGAGGCCGGCGGCGCGGCGGCCCGGCCCTTCCAGACCCACCACAACGCGCTCGACCTCGACCTCAAGCTGCGCATCGCCACCGAGCTGCACCTCAAGCGGCTGGTGGTGGGCGGGCTGGACCGCGTCTACGAGATCGGCCGCATCTGGCGCAACGAGGGGATCGACCGGCGCCACAACCCGGAGTTCACCTCCATCGAGTTCTACCAGGCCTTCGCCACCCACGAGGACCTGATGGCCCTCACCGAGCAGCTCTTCCACGAGCTGGCGGTGCAGGTGGCCGGGGCGCCGACCATCACCTTCCAGGGGCAGGCCATCGACCTCACCCCGCCGTTCCCGCGCGTCTCCATGCTGGCGGAGGGGGCGCGCGCCCTGGGGCTCTCGCCGGAGGACGCCCTGGCCGGCCGCGGCCTGGCCGAGGCGCTGGGCCGCGCCGCCGCCCGCGAGAACGACTCGGCGGACGCCTGGAAGCTGGAGCAGGCGGCCAAGCGGACCCCCGGCGAGATCATCGCGGTGGCCTTCGAGGTCTTCTGCGAGCGCCAGCTGCCGAAGGACCGCCCGGCCTTCGTGGTGGACTTCCCGCTGGAGACCTCGCCGCTGTCGCGCCGGCGCGACGCCGACCCCCGCCTGGTGGACCGCTTCGAGCTCTTCGTGGCCGGCATGGAGCTGGCCAACGCCTTCTCCGAGCTCAACGACCCGGCCGACCAGCGGGCCCGCTTCGAGGCCCAGGCCCGGGCCAAGGCGGCCGGCGACGACGAGGCCATGCCCTTCGACGAGGACTTCGTGCGGGCCCTGGAGCACGGCATGCCGCCCACCGCCGGCGAGGGCATCGGCATCGACCGCCTCACCATGCTGCTGACCGACTCGGCGTCCATCCGCGACGTCATCCTCTTCCCGCTGCTCAAGACCCGCGAGTGAGCGGAGGGGCCGGACCGCAGGGGCGCCCGGGCGCCGACGACCTCCACGCCGACCACCCGGTCGCCCCGGTCTTCTCCACCCGCGCCTTCCTGCTGGTGCTGGTGGGGGTGGTGGTGGCGGGCGCCGGCGCCCCGGTGCT
This sequence comes from Anaeromyxobacter sp., assembly GCA_016718565.1. NCBI lineage: Bacteria > Pseudomonadati > Myxococcota > Myxococcia > Myxococcales > Anaeromyxobacteraceae > Anaeromyxobacter > Anaeromyxobacter sp. The sequence goes on from JADKCZ010000001.1 coordinate 1,457,979, forward strand.
GCACGCGGCGCTGGCCGCCCGGGGTGGCCTGCCGGCCGGGCTGGCCACCGGCCTGGCCGCGGGGGGCGCGGGGCTGGTCGGCGCGGCCTTCGGCGCCGCGGCGGCGCTGGTGGGGCGGCGCCTGGCCTTCTACGAGGTGACGGCGGCCGGCCTGCTCTGGACCGCCACGGTGGCGCTGCGGGTGGCGGTGCTGCCGCTGTCGCGCGGCGGCCCGGCGGGCCTGGAGGGGCTGGAGGCGCAGGGCACCCTGGTGGTGGTGCTGGGGCTGCTCTCGGCGGGGGTGCTGGCGGCGGTGGCGGTCTTCATCGGCGCCACCCTGGCCTACCTGCTGGCCGGCTCGGGCCGCCTCGACGCCTCGCTCTCCTTCGAGCTCTACGTGGCGCGCAGCCACCTGCGCCTGTCCCCGCGCACCCTGCTCGGGCTCTTCCTGCTGTGCGTCACCGGGGTGCTGCCCGGCCTGCTGATCCTGCTGGTCCGCTCCCTGGTGGCCGACGCCGCCGAGCGGCGCGCCGAGCGGCGCGGGCTGCTGCACGCCCGGGCCCGCCTGCCGGCCACGCTGCTCATGACCCTCATCTCCATCGGCGGGGTGGCCATCGGGGTGTGGGCGCTCACCGTGGTGCTGTCGGTCATGAGCGGCTTCGAGGCCGACCTGAAGCACAAGATCCTGGGCCACAACGCCCACGGCATGGTGATGAAGTACGGCCAGAACGACTTCACCGACTGGCGCGAGGCGCGCGAGAAGGTGCGCGGCGTCCCGGGCGTGGTGGGGGCCACCCCCTTCCTCTACAACGAGGTGATGATCGCGGCCGGCCAGAACCTGACCGGCGCGGTGGTCAAGGGCATCGACCCGGCCACCATCGGCACCGTCACCGACCTGCCGGCCGCGGTGGAGGAGGGCGAGCTGGCCTGGCTCTCCGAGCCCACCCGGGTGCCCATCTCGCCGGTGCGCGACGCCGCGGCGCCGCCCCCGGCCGGCCCGCTGCCGGCCATCGTCATCGGGCGCGAGCTGGCCCGCAGCCTGCGGGTCTTCGTGGGCGACCAGGTCAGCGTGGTCTCGCCCTTCGGCGACCTCGGGCCGGCCGGCCCGCAGCCCAAGAGCCGCCTCTTCCGGGTGGCCGCCCTCTTCTACAGCGGCATGTACGAGTACGACGCCAAGTTCGCCTACCTGGAGCTGGCCGAGGCGCAGCGCTTCTTCGCCACCGGCGACGCCGTCACCGGCCTGGAGCTCAAGGTGAAGGACGTCGACGCGGCGCGCGGCGTGCTGGCGCGGGTCCAGGCCGCGCTGGGCGGCTACCCCTACCGCACCAAGGACTGGGGCGAGCTCAACCGCAACCTCTTCTCCGCCCTGCAGATGGAGAAGCTGGTGATGGCGGTGATCCTGGGCTTCATCGTGCTGGTGGCCAGCTTCATCATCGTGGCCACCCTGATCATGCTGGTGCTGGAGAAGACCCGCGAGATCGCGGTGCTCAAGTCGATGGGCGCCGGGGTGCCGGGCATCATGAAGATCTTCGTGGCCGAGGGGCTGACCATCGGCGCGGTGGGCACCTTCTTCGGCCTGGTGCTGGGGCTCGGCACCTGCCTGCTGGTGGACCGGGTGGGCATCCCGCTCGACCCGGAGGTCTACTACATCTCCAACCTGCCGGTGCTCATGGACCCCGGGCAGTTCGGCCTGGTGGCGCTCATGAGCGTGGCGCTGGCGTTCCTGGCCACCATCTACCCGGCCACCAAGGCCGCCCGGCTCAGGCCGGTCGACGGCCTGCGGAGCGAGTGATGGGCGCCCCCTTCGTCAGCGTGCAGGGGCTCGGCAAGACCTACCTGATGGGCGGCCGCCGCCTGGAGGTGCTGCGCGGCATCGACCTCACCATCGAGGCCGGCGAGCTGGTGGCGCTGACCGGGCCCTCCGGGGCCGGCAAGAGCACCTTCCTGCACGTGCTCGGCACCCTCGACGCGCCCAGCGCCGGCCGGGTGCTCTTCGACGGGGTGGACGTCTTCGCCCGCGGCGAGGAGGACCTGGCCACCTTCCGCAACGGCACGGTGGGCTTCGTCTTCCAGAGCCACCACCTGCTGCCCGAGTTCACCGCGCTGGAGAACGCCATGATGCCGGCGCTCATCCGCCGGGTGCCGCGCGCCGAGGCGGCGACGCGGGCGGCCGAGGTGCTGGCGCTGGTGGGCCTGGCCGACCGGCAGGGCCACCGGCCCGGCGAGCTCTCCGGCGGGGAGCAGCAGCGGGTGGCGCTGGCCCGGGCCCTCTGCCTCTCGCCCCGCCTGCTGCTGGCCGACGAGCCCACCGGCAACCTCGACCCGCGCACCGCCGAGGGCATCCACGCCCTGCTCTACGACCTGAACGCCCGCCTCGGGGTCACCGCCGTGGTGGTCACCCACAACGAGCGGCTGGCCGACGCGCTGCCGCGCCGCCTGCGCCTGGCGGCGGGGCGCCTGGAGTGAGAAACCCTTTGAGCCTCCGCGACCTTTGCACTAGATTCCGCCGTTCCGTGGAGCCCCGACCCCGCCGCGTCCGGCCGCTGGCCGCCGCCCTGGCCCTCGCCCTGCTGGCGCCGGTGGCCCTGGCCGAGGACGCGCCGCGCGTCGCCGAGGTGGTGGTGGAGGGGAACCGCCGCGTCGAGGGCGACGCGGTGCGCGCCCTGGTGACCCGCAAGGGCAGCCCGGTGGAGATGGCCCGCCTCGACAACGACCTGCGCGCCCTCATGAAGCTCGGCTTCTTCGAGGACGTGGTGGTGGAGCTGGCCGGTCCGCCCGAGCGCCCGGTGCTGGTCTACCGGGTGGTGGAGCGGCGCACCGTCAAGGAGGCCACCATCGTCGGCAACGAGGCCCTCTCCAGCGAGGACCTCAAGGACACCGTCGAGGTGAAGCCCTTCTCGATGCTGGACCCGGTGGCCATCCGCAAGGACGTGAAGAAGATCCAGGAGAAGTACGTCGAGAAGGGGTACTTCCTGGCCGAGGTGACCTCCCGGGTGGAGCCGCTGCCCGACGACCAGGTGGCGGTGCGCTACCTGGTGGACGAGAAGGCCAAGGTGGAGGTGCGGGAGATCCGCTTCGTGGGCAACCGCAAGGTGACCAGCGCCACCCTCAAGGCCTCGATGCTGACCCAGGAGGGCAGCCTGATGGCGCTGCTCTCCTCCGGCGGCACCTACCGCGAGGACATGTTCCAGCGCGACCTGGCGGTCCTCTCCGGCGTCTACCTGGACCTGGGCTACATCAACGCCAAGATCGGCAAGCCGGCGGTGGCCCTCTCGCCCGACAAGCGCGGCCTCTTCGTCAGCATCCCGGTGGAGGAGGGCGAGCAGTTCACGGTGGGCAAGCTGGAGTTCGCCGGCGACCTGATGGGCCAGGAGGGCAAGCTGCGGCTGCTGCTGCAGTCGCGCTCCGGCGAGCTCTTCGCCCGCAGCCGCATCGGCGCCGACCTCTTCGCGGTGGGCGACGTCTTCAAGGACCTGGGCTACGCCTACGCCAACGTCACCCCGCTCACCGCCCTGGACCCGGCGCGCCGCATCGTCGACATCACCTTCGAGGTGGCGCCCGGCCTGAAGTGCCGCTTCGAGCGCATCGACGTCATCGGCAACGACAAGACCCGCGACAAGGTGGTGCGCCGCGAGCTGCGCATCTACGAGGGCGAGACCTTCGGCGGCACGGCCCTCAAGATCTCCAAGGCGCGCGTCACCGCCCTGGGCTTCTTCGAGACGGTGGAGATCACCACCGCCAGGGGCAGCGCCGAGGACCTGATCGTGGCCACGGTGGAGATCAAGGAGAAGGCCACCGGCTCCTTCCAGCTGGGGGCCGGCTACTCCTCCTACGAGAACTTCATCCTGACCGGGCAGATCTCCCAGCAGAACTTCCTGGGCTGGGGCCAGACCCTGTCGCTGCAGATCCAGTGGTCCTCGCTGCGCCAGCTCGGGCAGCTGCAGTTCGTCGAGCCCTACTTCCTCGACACCAAGTGGACCTTCGCCTTCGACGTCTACGCCACCGAGAGCTTCTACACGACCTTCACGCGCCGGGCGGTGGGCGGCAACGTCACCTGGGGCTACGAGCTGAACGGCCTGGCGCGCTACTGGCCCTTCGCCCGCCACCTCGAGGACATGCGGGTCTTCGGCACCTACAAGAACGAGTACGTGGCGGTGGCCGGCACGGCGCTGGCCACCGGCCTGGCCGACTCCATCCGCTCCGGCACCACCAGCTCGCTGACCCTGGCCTGGCAGTGGGACCGGCGCGACAACCGCATCTTCCCCACCTCCGGCTTCTTCGCCTCGGCCTCGGCGGAGCTGGCCCCGCCGGCGCTGGCCCCCAGCGGCCTCTTCGGCGACCAGGTCAACCTCTTCACCCGCTACAACGTGGACGTCCGGCTCTACCGCCCGGTCATCTGGGGCCTGGTGGCGCGCGCCAAGCTGACCCTGGGGCTGATCCGCAGCTGGGACTCCACCGAGAAGCTGCCCATCTCCGAGCTCTTCTACCTGGGCGGCATCAACTCGGTGCGCGGCTACCGCTTCCTCTCCATCTCCCCCACCACCCTGGCGCCCTGCAACCCGGCCGACCCGGCCTCCGGGACCTGCGAGGTGGCGGTGGGCGGGAACAAGCAGGCCATCCTCAACCTGGAGCTGGAGTTCCCCCTGTCCGGCGGCGCCGGCATCAAGGGCGTGGTCTTCGCCGACGCCGGCAACTCCTTCCCGGCCGGCGCGTGGAGCGACCCGGCGGTGCGCTTCTCGCTCTACCGGTCGGTGGGCTTCGGCTTCCGCTGGTTCAGCCCCATCGGCCCGCTGCGGTTCGAGTGGGGCATCCCCATCGACCGGCGCAAGGACAAGAACACCGGCGCCTACATCGACCAGCCGCTCGACTTCCAGTTCACCATCGGCAACTTCTTCTAGCCGCCCGCAGGAGAGCACATGCGCACCGTCACCCGCCTCGCCGTCCTGACCCTGGCCCTCGCCCTGGCCCCCGCCGCCCGCGCCGAGCAGAAGCTCGGCTACGTCGACTTCCAGCGCGCCATCAAGGAGGTGGAGGAGGGCAAGGCCGCCGGCGCCGCCCTCAAGCGCGACTTCGACGAGAAGCAGAAGCAGCTCAACGGCAAGTCGGAGGAGGTCAAGCGGCTGCAGGAGGAGTTCCAGAAGCAGGCCGCCCTGCTGACCCCCGAGGCCAAGGCCGCCAAGGGCGCCGAGATCGAGCGCAAGATGATGGAGACGCAGGAGTTCTACGTGAAGCTCCAGCAGGACCTCTCCGGCAAGGAGCGCGAGGCCATGCGCCCGCTGGCCGACAAGATGACGGCCATCGTCCGCGAGATCGCCGAGGCCGAGGGCTTCACCATGGTCTTCGACCGCGACTCGGCCGGCCTGATCTGGGCGCCCACCTCGCTCGACCTGACCAACGAGCTGATCCGCAAGTACAACGCCAAGTACCCGGCCGGCGCCGCCAAGAAGGCCGACGGCGCCGCCAAGAAGGCCGACGCCCCCAAGGCCGACGCCCCCAAGAAGTAGGGCCGCCATGACCACCCGGACGCTGGGCGAGCTCGCGGCCCTGGTCGGCGGGCAGGTGGAGGGGGACGCCGGGCTGGCCCTGGCCGGCGTGGCGCCGCTGGAGGAGGCCGGCCCCGGGCAGCTCTCCTTCTTCGCCAACAAGAAGTACCGGGCCGCCTTCGAGGCCTCGCGGGCCGGCGCGGTGGTGGTGGAGGCGGCCGAGGTGGTGCCGCCAGGCCGCACCGTGCTGCGCGCCCCGTCGGCCTACCTGGCCTTCGCCCGCCTCTCCAGCCTCTTCCACCCGCCGGCGCCGCCGCTGGCCGGGATCTCGCCGCAGGCCGCCGTCGACCCCACCGCCGCGGTGGACCCCACCGCCCAGGTCGGGCCGCTGGTCTCCATCGGCCCCGGCGCGGTGGTGGGCCCCCGCAGCGTGCTGCACCCCGGCGTCCAGCTGGGCGCCGGCGCGCGGGTGGGCGCCGACTGCCTGCTCTACCAGAACGTGGTGGTGCGCGAGCGCTGCGTGCTGGGCGACCGGGTGGCGCTGCAGCCCGGCTGCGTCATCGGCTCGGACGGCTTCGGCTACGCGCTCGACCTGGAGGGCGAGGGGCGCGGCCCGCGCCACTTCAAGGTGCCGCAGGCGGGCATCGTGGTCATCGAGGACGACGTCGAGATCGGGGCCAACGCCTGCGTCGACCGCGCCACCCTGGGCGTCACCCGGATCTGCCGCGGCGCCAAGATCGACAACCTGGTGCAGGTGGCCCACAACGTGGTGGTGGGGCCGCTCTCCATCCTGGCCTCGCAGGTGGGCATCTCCGGCTCCACCAAGCTCGGCATGGGGGTGGTGTGCTGGGGCCAGGCCGGCCTGATCGGCCACCTCAGCATCGGCGACCGCGCCAACATCGCGGCCCAGGCCGGGGTGGCGGGCGACGTCGGCCCGGGCGAGCGGGTGGCCGGCTCGCCCGCCAGGAGCGACGTGGCCTGGGCCCGCAACTCGGCGGTCTTCGATCGCCTCACCGAGATGCGCCGGGAGCTCAAGGCGCTCCAGAAGCAGGTCGCCGCCCTCCAGAAGGAGCAGACCCCATGAGCACCGATCCGAAGCACGTCCTCGACATCGAGGGCATCCAGCGCCTGCTGCCGCACCGACCGCCCTTCCTGCTGGTGGACCGGGTGGTGGCCTTCGAGAAGGACACCTCGCTGACCGCCCTGAAGGGCGTGACCATGAACGAGCCGTTCTTCGCCGGCCACTTCCCCGGGCACCCGGTCATGCCGGGCGTGCTCATCCTGGAGGCGCTGGCCCAGGCGGCGGCGCTGCTGGCCTGCCTGTCGCTGCCCCCCGAGAAGCTCGGCAACACCGTCACCTACCTGATGGGCATCGACGGCGCCCGCTTCCGCCGGCCGGTGGTGCCGGGCGATCGGCTGGAGCTCAAGGTGGTGTGCACCAGGCAGAAGGGCATGGTCTGGAAGCAGACCGGCACCGCGCTGGTGGACGGCCAGGTGGTGGCCGAGGCCGACTTCATGGCCATGCTGGCCGACAAGGACAAGGGCGCCGCGCCCGTCTAGCGGCAGAGAGAGGAGCCAGCCGATGGCCATCCACCCCACCGCCGTCGTCGAGCCCGGCGCGCAGGTCGACCCCTCCTGCGAGATCGGCCCGTTCGCCTACGTCGGCCCCCACGTGGTCATGGGGCCCGGCTGCCAGGTGCGCCCGCACGGGGTGGTCACCGGCCACACCACCCTGGGGGCCCGCAACCAGGTCTTCTCCCACGCCACCATCGGGGAGATCCCGCAGGACCTGAAGTACGCCGGCGAGCCGACCCGCACCGTCATCGGCGACGACAACGTCTTCCGCGAGTGCGCCACGGTGCACGCCGGCACGGTGCAGGACCGCGGCGAGACCCGCATCGGCAACCGCTGCCTCTTCATGGCCACCGCCCACGTGGCCCACGACTGCGTCATCGGCGACCGGGCCATCATCGCCAACTGCGTCGGCCTGGCCGGCCACGTGGTGCTGGAGGAGGACATCCACTTCGGCGGCCTGGCCGGGGCCCACCAGTTCGTCAAGGTGGGGCGGCTGGCCTTCGTGGGCGGCATGTGCGGCGTGGTCATGGACGTGGCGCCCTACACCATCGTCAACGGCAGCCGCGCCGAGGTGGTGGGCCTCAACACCGTCGGGATGCAGCGCGCCGGCATGACCGAGGCGCAGGTGGCCCGGGTGAAGGCGGCCTTCAAGACCTTCTTCCGCTCCAACCTGCAGGCCGAGGAGGCGCTGGCCCGGCTGGAGGGCGAGCTGGGAGCCCACCCCGAGGTGGCCCACTTCATCGCCTTCGTGAAGGCCTCCAAGCGCGGCGTCACCCGCTAGGCATGGCCACCATCGGGCTCATCGCCGGGGCGGGCGGCTTCCCGCTGCTCTTCGCGGCGGGCGCGCGCCGGGCCGGCCACCGGGTGGTGGCCACCGGCTTCGTCAACTCCACCGACCCGGCGCTGGAGCGGGCCGTGGACGCCTTCACCTGGGTGAAGCTGGGCCAGTTCGGGCGGGTCATCGAGGCCCTCAAGGCCGGCGGCGCCACCAGCTCGGTGATGCTGGGCGGGGTCACCAAGAAGCGCTTCTTCATCGACGTGCTGCCCGACGCCGTGGGGCTGCAGATGATGGCCCGGGCCGCCGTCCGCACCGACGACAGCCTGCTGCGGGCCGGGGCCGCCATCCTGGAGGAGCACGGGCTGCCGGTGGTCGACCCCACGCCCTTCCTCTCCGACGCGCTGGCGCCCCTGGGCGTCATGGGGCGCCAGCAGCCCACCGAGGCCGAGCAGGCCGACGCCGCCTACGGCCTGGAGCTGGCGCGCGCCATCGGCCGGCTCGACCTGGGGCAGACCGTGGTGGTGAAGGAGCGCTGCGCCGTGGCGGTGGAGGCGCTGGAGGGCACCGACGCCTGCATCCGGCGCGGCGGCGAGCTGGGCGGCAAGGGCACGGTGGTGGCCAAGGCCGTCAAGCCGCAGCAGGACCGCCGCCTCGACCTGCCGGCCATCGGCCCGCGCACCATCGCCACCATGAAGGAGGCCGGCTGCCGGGTGCTGGTGGTGGAGGCCGGGGGCACGCTGGTGATGGACCGCGAGGAGCTGGTGCGCCTGGCCGACAGGGCCGGCATCGTGGTCCTCGGGCTGGCCTGACGTGCCGGCCTGGCTGCGCCAGGAGGCCGCCGGGGTGGCCCTGGAGGTGCTGGTGCAGCCGCGCGCCTCGCGCACCCGGGTGGTCGGCGTTCACGACGGCCGGCTCAAGGTGCAGCTGGCGGCGCCGCCGGTGGACGGCGAGGCCAACGCCGCGCTGGTGGCGTTCCTGGCCGGGGCCCTCGGCGTCCGCAGGGCCGACGTGACCATCACCCGCGGCGAGACCGGGCGGAGGAAGACGGTGCGGGTGGCGGGGACGACCGCCGCTCAGGTCGAGGGCGCGCTGGCCGCCGGCGCGCCCTGAAGCGAGGCCGGCCCGCGGGCCAGCGCCCGCCCGAGCGCCCCGCTGGCCCAGAGCCCGGCCACCAGCAGCGCCAGCACCCCCAGCCCCACCGGGCTCCAGGGCTGGCCCGAGACCGCCGGGTCCACGCCCTCCAGCAGGGCCGGCGCCAGGCCGCCGGCGGCCATCAGCCCGCCGTGCGCCAGGGTGGCGGGCAGGATGCTGCCGGAGGCGAAGGTGAGCCAGGCCAGCACCACCCCCATGAGCCCGCCGAAGAGGGTGAAGAGCAGGATGCCCAGGGCCGGGTGGCCCGGGTAGCCGAAGCCGCCGAAGGCGATGAGCGGCGCGTACCAGGCGCCCCAGGCCAGGCCGTGCAGCAGGACGCCGCGCCGCGGCCCCAGGGCCTGCACCAGCCGGGGCAGCAGGTAGCCACGCCAGCCCAGCTCCTGGCCGAAGGCGAAGACGGGGTAGAGCGCCAGCATGGCCAGGCCCTGCACGCCGAGCGCGGCGGCCGGGGAGGGGGTGGTGGCGGCGCCCCCGGCGGCCAGCGTGGCGCGCAGCTGGGCCAGGCCCAGGTCGGGGGCGTTGAGCGGCAGCGAGGCGGCCATGGTGAGGGCCACCAGCAGCGGCGCCGTGAGCCAGCCGGCCGCCAGCCAGCGCGTCGCCGGGAGCCTGAGGCCCGCGTCGCCGAAGCCCTGGTGCTCCACGGCGCTGCGCGCCAGCCAGGTGGCCACCGCCAGCGGCACCGCCAGGGCCGGGGCCGAGGCCGCCAGCAGCGGCAGGAGCTCCGGCGCGGCCTGGCCCGCCCCGGCCGCCTGCGCCACCTGCACCTGCACGAACCAGCCGAGGGCGTAGGCCACGGCCAGGAAGACGGTGAGCGCGGCGTTGCGGCGGGCGGGGTCGAGCGGCATGGCGGCGCACCCTAGCGCGCGGGGGCGGCGGGCGTCACCCGCGGCAAGCGGACGTTCACCCACCCCCGGCCGGACCGGGGCGTCGCCGGGGGTTTCCTTCGGCCGATCATCGACTAAGATGCGCCTCCCCATGCGCCTCGAAAACACCCGCTTCCTCGACGCCTGCCTCCGCCGCCCCGTGGACCGCCTGCCCGTCTGGATGATGCGCCAGGCCGGCCGCTACCAGGCCAGCTACCGCGCCGTCCGCGGCGAGGTGGGCTTCCTCGAGCTGTGCCGCTCGCCGGAGCTCATCGCCAGGGTCACCTGCGCCCCCATCGACGAGTTCGGCTTCGACGCCGCCATCCTCTTCTCGGACATCCTGGTGCACCTGCCGGCCATGGGCCTGCAGCTCACCTTCGAGAAGGGCGAGAAGGGCAAGGGCGACGGCGGCCCCAAGATCGCCAACCCGGTCCGCACCCGCGCCGACATCGACCTGCTGACGGTGCCGGAGCCGCGCCGCGACCTGGGCTACGTGCTCGACGGCGTCCGGGCCATCAACGCCGGCCTGCGCGGGCGGGTGCCGCTCATCGGCTTCGTGGGCGGCCCCTTCACGGTGGCCAGCTACGCGGTGGAGGGTGGCAGCCAGGGCTTCACCCGCCTCAAGACCCTGCTCTACGCCGACCCGGCCGCGGCCCACGCCCTCTTCGAGAAGCTGACCCAGGCGGCCATCGTGCAGATCCAGGCCCAGATCGCCGAGGGCTGCCACGCCGCCCAGATCTTCGAGAGCTGGCTCGGCGAGCTCGACCGGGAGGACCTGGAGCGGTTCTCCTTCCCCTACCTGGTGCGCCTCGCCGAGGCGGTCAAGAAGACCGGGGTGCCGTCCATCTTCTTCGCCACCGGCACCTCGGCGCACCTGGAGCGCATCGCCCAGCTGGGCTTCGACGTGGTGTCGGTGGACTGGCGCATCCCCATCGACGACGCCCGCCGGCGCGCCCCGGGCGTGGCCATCCAGGGCAACCTCGACTCGACCGTGCTGCTGGGCCCCAGGGAGGCCGGGGTGCAGAAGGCCCTGGGCATCTGCCAGGCGGCCGGGCCGGCGCCCGGCTACATCTTCAACCTGGGCCACGGCATCCAGGTGGGGACGCCCGAGGCCAACGTGAAGGCCGTGGTGGAGGCCGTGCAGGCCTTCACCTGGAAGTGAGGCGCACCATGCTGCAGATCCCGCCCTGGGAGCTCATCCAGAAGTACGACCGCCCCGGGCCCCGCTACACCAGCTACCCGACCGCGCCGGAGTGGACCGAGGCCTTCCGGACCCCCCAGTACGTGGACCACCTGGCGCGCGCCGAGCAGGCCGGCGGCCCGCTCTCCATCTACGTGCACCTGCCGTTCTGCCGGGAGATGTGCCGCTTCTGCGGCTGCAACGTCATCGCCACCCACGACCGCAGCCGCGCCGACCACTACCTCGACGTGCTGGAGAAGGAGGTGGCGCTGGTGGCCGCCCACCTGCCCACCCGCCGCCAGGTCAGCCAGCTCCACTGGGGCGGCGGCACGCCCACCTTCCTGGACGAGAAGCAGCTGACCCGCTGCCACGGCATCATCGCGCGCCACTTCCAGTTCCAGAAGGACGCCGAGCTGGCCGTCGAGATCGATCCGGCCATCACCACCAGGAGCCAGATCGACGTCCTCGGCGGGCTGGGCTTCAACCGCATCTCCATGGGCGTGCAGGACTTCGACCCCAAGGTGCAGGAGACGGTGGCCCGCATCCAGGGCGAGAAGGAGACCGACGAGCTCGTCAAGGCGGCCCGCGCCGCCGGGTTCCACGGCGTCAACCTGGACCTGATCTACGGCCTGCCCTACCAGACCCCCGCCACCTGGGCCGACACCCTCCGGCGCATCATCGGCATCCACCCGGACCGGCTGGCGGTCTTCGGCTTCGCCTACGTCCCCTGGTCGAAGCCGCACCAGAGGCTGCTGCCGCAGGAGGCGCTGCCCAAGCCGGAGGAGCGGGTCGCGCTCTTCCTGCAGGCCGTCGACACCTTCGCCAAGAACGGCTACCGGCTCATCGGCCTGGACCACTTCGCCCTGGAGACCGACGAGCTGGCGCGGGCCCAGGCGGCCGGCACCATGTTCCGCAACTTCCAGGGGTACACCATCCGCCCGGCCGCCGACACGGTGGCCTTCGGCATGAGCTCCATCTCGGACATCGGCGGGGCCTACGCGCAGAACTCGCACAAGCTGAAGGACTGGGCCGAGGCGGTGGAGGCTGGCCGCATCCCGGTGGACCGCGGCGCCGCCATGAGCGACGACGACGTGCTGCGGCGCTTCGTCATCAACCGGGTCATGTGCCTCCTCCGGCTCGACCTCGGCGAGGTGGAGGCCCGCTTCGGGCCGGCGGCCCGCGCCGACATCGAGGCCAACCTGCGGGGCGGCCTCGACGAGCTCACCGCCGATGGGCTGGTCACCTTCGACGGGCAGGTGCTGCAGGTCACGCCGCTGGGCCAGCTGCTGGTCCGCAACGTGGCCATGCTCTTCGACGCCTACCTGAAGAAGCCGGACGGCGCCAAGAAGTTCTCACGGACGGTGTAGGTCGGGGCCGGCCGGGCCAGGCGAAATCCAGCGCGGCCCCGTCGGGCCGGGGCTATGCTGCGCCCCTCCCGGAGGGACACCCATGCCGAAGACCGCCGTCTTCCTGATGAACCTGGGGGGGCCCAGGAGCCTCGCCGAGGTGGAGCGCTACCTCTTCGAGCTCTTCTCGGATCCGCTCCTGATCTCGGCCCCCTTCGGCCCCTTCCGGCCGCTGGTGGCCCGCCTCATCGCCAAGCTGCGGGCCCCCTCGTCGGCCGAGAAGTACGCCCTCATCGGCGGCAAGTCGCCGCTGGTGGAGGGCACCGAGGCCCAGGCCCGCGCCCTGGCGATCGAGCTCGGCCCGGACTACTCCTGCCACCTGGCCATGCGCTGCGGCCAGCCCGACACCGCCAGCGGGGTGCGCCAGGCCCTGGCCGCCGGCGCCGAGCGGGCCCTGGCGCTGCCGCTCTACCCGCAGTGGGCCAACGCCACCACCAAGAGCTCGCTCCTCGAGCTGCGGCGGCTCTGGCCCAGGGACCGGCCGCTGGCCGAGGTCTGCACCTTCCACGACCACGAGGGCTACCTGAACGCCTCGGCCGCGGCCCTCACCGAGACCCTGGCCACCGTGGATCCGGCGCTGCGCGACCAGGTGCTGGTGATCTTCAGCGCCCACGGCCTGCCGCTGAGCCAGGTGCGCGCCGGCGATCCCTACCCGGTGTACGTGGAGCACTCGGCGCGCGAGACGGCCCGCCGGGCCGGCGTGCCCACCTGGCAGATCACCTACCAGAGCCGCGTCGGCCCCACCAGGTGGCTCGGACCCGACACCGTGGACTACCTGGCCGCCAACGCCCGCGGCCGGGTGGTGGTGGCGGTGCCCATCGCCTTCGTCTCCGAGCACCTGGAGACGCTCTACGACATGGACATCCTGGCCAGGCAGGCCGCCACCGCCGCCGGCGCCCTGGCCTTCCTGCGGGTGCCCGCGCTGGGTACGCGGCCCGACTTCATCACCGCGCTGGCCGACGTGGCCCGGCGCGGCCTGGCCGGCCAGGGGCTGGCGCCGTAGCCCGGGGGCCGCCAGGTGGCGGCCCGGCGGTCAGGCGGTCAGGCGCGCGCCGGCCGCAGGAGCCGCAGGTGGACCCGCCGCGCCAGCTCGCTGTGCGGGTGGAGCCGCAGCGCCTGGTCGATGGCGGCCCGGGCCGCCGGGTGGTCGCCGGCCAGCGCCTCGGCCAGCGCCAGCACCACCCGCGCCCGGAGGTGCCCCTGGTCGAGCTGCAGCGCCGCCTCGGCGTGGGCCTTGGCCTCCTGGGCGCGCAGCCGCGGCGGCAGCACCGGGTCGTGCAGCTGGGCGAAGGCCAGCAGGGCCAGGTACTCCGGCTCGCGCGGGTTGCGCTCCACCGCCTCGCCCAGGGCCGACACCGCCTCGGCGTTGCGGCGAGCCCGGAGCGCCCGCTCGCCGCGCTTCATGGCCACCTCGGCCTCCAGCACGATGCCCGGGCTGCGCGCGCCCGACAGCTCCGACTTGAGCAGCAGGAAGGAGAGGTAGTGGCGCCGCTTCTCGTCGTTGACCAGCACGCGGTGGGCCGCGGTCACCTTGTCCTGCACCGAGCGCAGCAGGTCGGCCAGGTCGCCCACCTCGTACTCGGCGAAGGAGGCCGGATCGAAGCGCGCCATCACCTCGCGCCAGGCCCGCTCCACCTCGGTCGAGTCGGCGGCGATGTCCACGCCGAGGGCGTGGAAGTAGGTGCCGGGCAGGATGCGCAGCGCGGCCTGGCGGATGGCCTCGGCCCGGTCGGCCGGCAGCGGCGGCAGGGCCGGCCCCTCGGCCCCCGCGGGGCGCGCCGCGCCGTTCCCCGGCGTGCCGTGGAAGGCCACCGCGCCGGTCATCGAGAGGAACCAGAGCAGCGAGAGGGCCTCCTTCAGGTCGGCCTTGTGGGCCTCCAGCACGGCGCGGGTGGAGGTGCGGCCGTCGAGCGAGGCGGCCACCGCGGCGTCGCCCGCCGCCAGCCCCACCTCCGGCACCAGCCGGTCGTACTCGGCGGTGCGGACCGGGTAGGCGGCCAGCACGGCCTTCAAGGCGTCGGCGAAGTGCTTCACCGGCAGGTGGCCCCGGGCCCCCTCCAGCAGGGCCGGCAGCGGCGCCACCTCCACCAGCTGGAGCTGGGCGGCGAAGTCGTCGCCGGCGTGGAAGCGCCAGCTCCCCCGCGAGGTCCCCATGCTGGCCAGCAGCCGCCCGCGCAGGTGGGCCGCCAGCCCGGCGCGCAGGGACTCGCCCGGAACCAGCGCCCCCGCCGAGACGAGGGCTGCGCCCGGGCTGAGGCCGGAGGCCAGGGCCGCCCGGGCGCGCTGGTGCGCCACCGCCTCGAGGGCCAGCCCCGGGCCCAGCCAGCCGGCCAGCGCCTCGTCCGGGTCGTCCGACTCGGCCGCCACCGGCACGCCGCGCTGGAAGTAGAGGCGGCGCTCCGGCCCGTCGCCGGCCAGCACCAGGGCCCCGTCGGAGAGCGAGCGCCACACCTGGTGGACCAGGCGGGCCACCACGCCGGCCTTCACCTCGCCCTGGGCCACCGCGGCGCGGGAGAGGAGCAGGGGCACGCCGCGCAGCCGGGCCCGGGCCGCCGCCTGCTGCGAGAGCAGCAGGGTGAGCTTCTCGCCGAGCTCGGCGCTGGTGGGGTCGGCCACGTAGGCGTTGGCCCGCAGGGGCAGCAGGGCCTGGATGCCGCGCGCCTGGCCGAGGTGCTGCCGGTCGGCCACCACCAGCAAGGCCAGCGGGTCGATCTGGCGCAGGCGGCGGGTGACCCCCTCGGCGTCGGGCAGGTCGGCGGCCAGCACCACCGCGTCCGGGCGGGTGGCGGCGTGCTGATCCGCCAGCTCCTGGGGCGCCCCGCCCAGCACCACGTCGAGCCCCATGGCGGCGAGGTGCTCGCCGATCGCCGCGCGGGTGGCGTCGTGGGGCTCGACCAGCAGGATGCGTGGCACCCGGGGATTCTACGCCGGCGGCGGCGGAACGCACCTTCGGGGCCGGCGGAGGAGGGCGGGGCCGGTGTATGCTGCCCGCCTCCATCGCCATGCAGGACCTCCTCCTCCCACGCCACCGGGCCACCCTGCGCCGCTTCGCCGGCGTGGCGGGCCAGGCGCCGGTGCTGCTGGCGTTCGACTACGACGGGGTGCTGGCGCCGCTGGTGAAGCGGCCCGGCGGCGCGCGCATGCGGCGGCGCACCCGCGCCCTGCTGGTGCGGCTGGCCCGGCTCTACCCGGTGGCGGTGGTCTCCGGCCGGGCCTGGAAGGACACCCGCCGGATGTCGGAGGGGGTGGTGCCGCACGTGGTGGGGAACCACGGCTTCGAGCTCCTCAGGCCCCTGCCGGTGCCGGCCCAGGTGCTGGCGGCGGTGCGCGGCTGGCGGCGGCAGCTGGAGGCCGAGCTCAGCGGGGTGCCCGGGCTGCACTTCGAGGACAAGCGCTCCACGCTGGCCATCCACTACGGCCTGTCGCGGGCCTGGCGGGGCTCGGAGGCGGCGGTCTACGCGGCCGCCAACCGGCTCAGCGGGACCCGGCTGGTGCCCGGCAAGAAGGTGCTGAACGTGCTGCCGCACGACTTCCCCAACAAGGGGGACGCGCTGCGCTCGCTGCTGGCCCGGCTCGGCCTGGCGGCGGCGCTCTACCTGGGCGACGACGTCACCGACGAGGACGCCTTCAAGCTCGGACCGCCGCTCCTCATGGGCGTGCACGTGGGGCCAGGGCCCTCGCTGGCGCCGTGGCGCCTGGCCGGGCAGGCGCAGGTGGACGAGCTGCTCGAGGTGCTGGTGGCGCTGCGCCAGCCAGCCGGCCGGGCGGCGCCTCCCCGCCGCCCCCGGGCGAGGGCAGGGGAACGGCGGTGAGCCCGAAGAAGAAGAAGGCGCCCGCCCAGCTGCCGCTGGGGGAGACCTACGACCTGTTCGCGGCGCGCCGGGCGGTGAAGGAGCGGAAGGAGGGAGGGGAGGGTGCGACCCCGACCGCGACCCCGACCCCGACCCCGACCCCGACCGCGACCGCGACCGCGACCTCCCTCGCCGCCGAGCCCACCGAGCCCACCGAGCCCGCTGGCCCGCTCACCGTGCTGGCCCTCACGCAGGCGCTCAAGGGCTGCCTCGAGCCGCGCTTCCGCGACGTCTGGGTGGCCGGCGAGATCTCCAACTACCGCGCCCAGGCCAGCGGCCACCTCTACTTCTCGCTCAAGGACGAGGGGGCCACGCTCCCCTGCGCCATGTGGGCCGGCCAGGCGCGCCGCCTCCGGTTCGCGCCCGCCGAGGGGCTGGAGGTGGTGGCGCGCGGCCGCGTCGAGCTCTACCCGCCGCACGGCAAGTACCAGCTCATCGTGGACGCCCTCGAGCCGCGCGGCGCCGGCGCGCTGGCCCTGCAGCTCGAGCAGGTGAAGGCCCGCCTGGCCGCCGACGGCCTCCTCGACCCGGCCCGCAAGCGACCGCTCCCCTTCCTGGCGCGGCGCATCGGCCTGGCCACCAGCCCCACCACCGCCGCGCTGCGCGACTTCCTCAGGGTGCTGCACGGCCGCTTCCCCGGGCTGCCGGTCCTGCTGGCCCCCTGCCGCGTGCAGGGCGAGGGGGCCGCCGCCACCGTGATCGCCGCCATCCAGGCGCTGGCGCGGCAGGGGGTCGACGTGATCGTGGTGACCCGCGGCGGCGGCTCGGTGGAGGACCTGTGGGCCTTCAACGACGAGCGGCTGGCCCGCGCCATCGCCGCCTCGCCGGTGCCGGTGGTCTCGGCGGTGGGCCACGAGACCGACGTCTCGGTGGCCGACCTGGTGGCCGACGTGCGCGCCGCCACGCCCACCCACGCGGCCCAGCTGCTGGCCCCGGTGCGCGATGACCTGGTGGCCGGGCTGGCGGCGCTGCGGGGGCGGCTGCGCCGGGCGATGGGGGCGGCGGTGGAGGGGCGGCGAGCCACCCTGCGGGCCCTCTCGGCCGAGCTGGCCGACCCGGCCCACGCCGTGTCGGCGCAGCGCCACCGGCTGGAGGACCTGGTGCGGCGGGCCGAGGCGGCCGCGCTGCGCCCCGCCGTGGCCGGTCGGGCCAGGCTGGAGGCGCTGCGGGTGCGCCTGGCCAGGGGCGAGCCCAGGGCCAGGCTGCGGGCCCTGCGGGCGCGGGTGGAGCTGGCCCGCCGCGGCCTGGAGGGCTGGCGCGCCGCCACCTTCCGGCGCGAGCAGCTGCGGGTGGAGCGGCTGGCGGCCCGGCTGGAGCCTGCCAACGTGGCCAAGCTCCTGTCGCGCGGCTTCGCCCTGGCGCTGCACCGGGGGCGGCTGGTGGCGCGCAGCGGCGAGGTGGCCCCGGGCGACGAGCTGCGGGTGGCGCTCGGCGAGGGCTGGCTGGACGCCCGGGTGACGGCCCGCGACGCCGGTGACGATCCGGTGCCGGGCCGGGGGCACGCGCCGAGCCCGGGCGGGCCCGTCCGGGACGCGGTTGCTTCCCCGGGCCGGCGGGGCTAAACGAACGGAGGTCATGGTGGCGCGAGCGAGCGAGAAGGCGGCCCAGGCCGCGGCGGCCCCGGCGGCGAGCTACGACGCCCTGGTGTCGCGCCTGGAGCAGGTGGTGGCCGCGCTGGAGGCGGGCGACCTGCCGCTGGAGGGCTCGGTGGAGAAGTTCGCCGAGGGCATCCAGCTGGCCCGCGACGCGGCCAGGCGGCTCGACGAGGCCGAGGCCCGGGTGGAGCAGCTGGTGCGGGGCGCGGACGGCGGCGAGGAGGCTGCGCCGTTCGAGCCGGAGCGCGGCTGACCCCCATGGCCGACGAGCACACCGCCACCCCGCGCATCATCATCGTGGACGACGACCGCGACACGCGGGAGATGCTCACGCTGGCGCTCGAGCTGGAGGGGTTCCTGGTGGGGCAGGCCGCCAACGGGCTGCGGCTCATCTCGGCCATGCACGTGGACCGGCCGGACGTGATCCTGCTCGACGTCATGATGAGCTGGATCGACGGCTTCGAGCTGTGCCGGGCCATCAAGAAGAACCCGACCTTCGCCGACATCCCGGTCATCTTCATCTCGGCCCGCAAGAGCGCCGAGGACGAGAAGACCGGCCTGGCGGCCGGCGCGGCGGCCTACTTCTCCAAGCCCATCGACATGGACGGCCTGGTGGCGCGCATCCGCGCGCTGCTGGGTGCCCGCGCCGGCGAGGTCGGGGCGCCGGCGTAGGGGGCGGCGCGGCAGCCCCCCCCTCGCGCTCCCATCCGCCCGATGCGCGAGTCGCTCCGCACCTGGGCCGAACGGCAGGCCTTCAACCTCTGGCCCTGCTACTGGGGCACGGGCGCCCGGGTGACCTTCATCGCCGCCGACTGGTCGGAGGTGCGCGTCACGCTGCCGATGTCGCTCCGCACCCGCAACTACGTCGGGACCATCTTCGGCGGCTCGATGTACGCGGCGGTCGATCCCTTCTTCATGATCATGCTCATGAAGCGGCTCGGTCCGGGCTTCCTGGTCTGGGACCGGGCGGCCACCATCCGCTTCAAGAAGCCGGGGCGCACCCGCCTCTTCGCCACCTTCCGGCTGCCGCCCGGCGAGGAGGCGGCCGTCCACGGCGCGCTGGAGCACGAGCGCTCGACCGACCGGACCTACACGGTGGAGCTGGTGGACCGGGGCGGCGTGGTGCACGTGAGCGTGGAGAAGGTGATCTACGTGCGGCGGGTGGAGGCGTCGTGACCGGAGGGCGCCGCCCTGGCGGGGCGGTGGCCCTGGCGGCGGCGGCCGGTCCTGGCCGGGGCGGGACGTCCGGCGCGGCGCCCCCCGCGGTCCCCCGTCCCAGGTGAGCGCGCCCCCCCTCCCGTGCTAGATAGCCGGCACCGTGCCGTTCGCCATCGAGCCCTACCTGAAGGACGTCTCCGCGCGCGTCGAGGCCGGCCTGTCGGCCCTGGCCGAGGAGCGGCGGGGCCACGGGCCGGACCGGCTGGTGGACGCCATGAAGTACGCCCTGCTGGCCGGCGGAAAGCGGCTGCGGCCGGCGCTGGTGCTGGCCTCGGCCGAGGCCCACGGCGGCGAGGCCTCGGACGGCTCGCTGGCCATGCGCTTCGCCCTGGCCATGGAGTGCGTCCACACCTACTCCCTGGTGCACGACGACCTGCCCGCCATGGACGACGACGACCTGCGGCGCGGCCGCCCCACCGTGCACAAGGCCTTCGACGAGGCCACCGCCGTGCTGGTGGGCGACGGCCTGCAGTCGCTGGCCTTCCGGCACCTGCTGGCGTCCCCCGACCCGAAGGCGCTGGCCCTGGGCCGGCTGCTGGCCGACAACGCCGCCCTCATGGTGGAGGGGCAGCAGCGCGACATGGACGGGGAGCACCGACGGCTCGGCGAGGCCGAGGTGCTGGAGCTGATGCGCTGCAAGACCGGCGCGCTGCTGGCCGCCAGCGTGGCGGGCGGCGCGCTCTGCGCCGGCGCCGACGCGGCGGCCGTCTACCCCACCGGCCAGCGGCTCGGCCTGGCCTTCCAGATCGCCGACGACCTGCTGGACCTCACCGCCGACACCGCCACCCTGGGCAAGCGCGCCGGCAAGGACGCCCGGGCCGGCAAGTCCACGCTGCCGTCGCTCGTGGGGCAGGCCGAGGCGCGCCGCCGCGCCGAGGGGCTGCTCGACGAGGCGCTGGCCGCCCTGGCCCCCCTCGGCCCGAAGGCCGAGGCGCTCGGGGCCCTGGCGCGCTACGTCCTCACCAGGAAGAAGTGAGGGAGAAGGAGACCGACATGCCACGCCTGCTCGACCGGATCGACTCGCCCGACGACCTGAAGCGGCTCCCGCTGGCGGACCTGCCGCGCCTCTGCCAGGAGCTGCGCGACCAGATCATCACCACCTGCGCCCGCACCGGGGGCCACCTGGGCTCGTCGCTGGGCGCGGTGGAGCTCAACGTGGCGCTGCACTACGTCTTCTCCACCCCGGAGGACAAGCTGGTCTGGGACGTGGGGCACCAGGCCTACGGCCACAAGCTGCTGACCGGCCGGCGCGACCGCTTCGACACCATCCGCACCGAGGGTGGGCTGGCCGGCTTCCCGGAGCGGGAGGAGTCGCCGCACGACGCCTTCGGGGTGGGGCACGCCTCCACCTCCATCTCCGCCGCGCTCGGCATGCTGGAGGCCAAGAAGCAGCAGGGCCTGCCCGGCAAGGTGGTGGCCATCATCGGCGACGGCTCGATGACCGGCGGCGTGGCCTTCGAGGGGCTCAACCAGGCCGGCTACCTGAAGCGCGACCTGATCGTGGTGCTGAACGACAACGAGATGTCCATCTCGCCCAACGTCGGCGCCATGAGCGAGTGGCTCTCCAAGAAGTTCACCAGCCGCACCTACAACCGCTGGCGCAAGGGCGTGAAGGAGTTCCTGGAGAAGCTGCCCAAGGGGCACGAGGCCATCGACGCCATCCGCCACGGCATCACCGCGGCCAAGGCGCTGGTCACCCCGGGGGTGCTCTTCGAGGGGCTGGGCTTCCACTACGTCGGCCCGGCCGACGGCCACGACGTGGTCGGGCTGGTGGAGACCTTCCAGAAGCTGGCCGCCTTCGGCGACCCGGTGGTCTTCCACGTCATCACCACCAAGGGCAAGGGCTACCACCCGGCCGAGTCGGACCCGGCCACCCGCGGCCACGGCCTCTCCTTCTTCGACGTGGCCACCGGCAAGTCGAACAAGAAGCCGGCCGCCAAGGCCTACACCGACCTCTTCGCCGAGGCGCTCTGCGCCGAGATGCGCCGCGACCCCAGGGTGGTGGCCATCACCGCCGCCATGCTGGAGGGGACCGGCCTGATCCGGTGCAAGAAGGAGTTCCCGGAGCGGACCTTCGACGTGGGCATCGCCGAGCAGCACGCCGTCACCTTCGCGGCCGGCCTGGCCTGCGAGGGGATGCGCCCGGTGGTGGCCATCTACTCCACCTTCCTGCAGCGGGCCTACGACCAGCTGATCCACGACGTGGCCCTGCAGAACCTGCCGGTCACCTTCGCGCTCGACCGCGGCGGCCTGGTGGGCGCCGACGGCAAGACCCACCAGGGGGTGATGGACCTCTCCTACCTGCGCGCCATCCCGCGCTTCGTGGTCATGGCCCCCTCCGACGAGGGCGAGCTGCGCAACATGCTGCGCACCGCGCTCCAGCACGACGGCCCGGCCGCCTTCCGCTTCCCGCGCGGCGCCGGCGAGGGGGTGGCGCAGGAGGGAGAGCCACAGGCCTTGCCCATCGGCGTGGGGCGGGTGGTGCGGGCCGGCGGCGCCAGCCCGGACGTGCTGCTGGTGGCCTGCGGCACCACCCTCAAGGTGGCGCTGGCCGCCGCCGAGGAGGTGGGGAGGGAGGGCATCGACGTGCGGGTCGTGGACCCGCGCTTCGTCAAGCCGCTCGACGAGGCCCTCATCTGCGGCGAGGCCGGGCGAATCCGGCGGGTGGTCACGCTGGAGGAGAACGCCCTGCAGGGCGGCTTCGGCTCGGCCTGCCTGGAGGCCTTCGAGGCCCACGGGCTGCTGGCCGGCGGGCTGATGGTGCGGCGCCTCGGCATCCCCGACCGCTTCATCACCCACGCGGAGCAGCCGCGCCAGCGCCTCGACGCCGGCATCGACCAGGCCCACGTGGCCGCCGCCTGCCGCGAGCTGGCCGGGCAGAAGCAGGCGCGCGGCGTGGCCTGAGCCGGGCCGCCGGCGGGATCCACCCCGCCCCGCCCCGGCCGGCCCCTCCGCCGCCCCGCCATGGCCGCGCCGCGCCAGCGCATCGACCTGCTCCTGGTGGAGCTGGGCCTGGCGGAGTCGCGCACCCGGGCCCAGGCGCTGGTCATGGCCGGCGCCGTGGTGGTGGGGGAGACGCGCATCGACAAGCCCGGGCAGCTGGTCGACCCGGCGCTGCCGGTGCGGCTCAAGGAGGACGCCGCCCCGCAGCGGTACGCCTCGCGCGGCGCCCTCAAGCTGGAGAAGGCGCTGGAGGTCTTCCCGGTCACCCCGGCCGGCCTCACCTGCGCCGACCTGGGCGCCTCCACCGGGGGCTTCACCGACCTCCTGCTGCAGCGCGGCGCCGCCCGGGTCTACGCGGTGGACGTGGGCTACGGGCAGCTCCACCCCAAGCTGCGCGGCGACCCGCGGGTGGTGGTCCGCGAGCGCGAGAACGCCCGCGCCCTCACCGCCGAGGCGCTGGGCGAGCGGGTCGACCTGGTGACCGGCGACCTCTCCTTCATCTCGCTCCGGCTGGTGCTGCCGGCGGTGAAGGCCATCCTGAAGCCCGGCGGCCACGCCCTGCTGCTGGTGAAGCCCCAGTTCGAGGTGGGCAAGGGCGAGGTGGGCAAGGGCGGGGTGGTGCGCGAGGACTCGAAGCGGCTGGCCGCGCTGGAGGCGGTGGCCGAGGCGGCCCGGCAGCTCGGCTTCGAGGTGCTGGGCCACGCCGAGAGCCCGATCCAGGGCCCGGCCGGCAACCGGGAGTGGCTGCTGGGGCTCCGGCTGGGCGGGTGACGGGGCTCGCCCGCCCGCCCGCGGTGCGTTACCTTCCACGGCTCCCCCCGTGCCCGCCCCCGGAGCCGCCATGCCCTTCGAGCCCGCCACCCAGGTCGCCCCCGGCGTCCACCTCGTGGACACCGGCTACGTGAAGTCACACCTGGCCGCCTGCTACCTGCTGCGCGGCCGCGACTCGGTGGCGGTGGTCGAGACCGGCAACGCCGGCACCGTGCCCCGCGTGCTGGCTGCCCTCGACGCCGCCGGCCTGCCGCGCGCCTCGGTGAGCCACGTCATCGTCACCCACGTCCACCTCGACCACGCCGGCGGCGCAGGCGCGCTCATGGCCGCCCTGCCGCAGGCCACCCTGGTGGCCCACCCGCGCGGGGCGCGCCACCTCGTCGACCCGGCCAAGCTCTGGGCCGGCACGGTGGGCGTCTACGGCGCCGAGGCCACCCAGCAGCTGTACGGCGACCCGGTGGCCATCCCGGCGGCCCGGGTGGTCGAGGCGCCCGACGGCTTCACGCTCGACCTGGGGGCGCGCCCGCTCTGCTTCCTCGACGCCCCCGGCCACGCCAGGCACCACTTCGTGGTCCACGACGAGGTGACGCGCGGCCTCTTCACCGGCGACACCTTCGGCCTCTCCTACCGCCAGCTGGACACGGCGCGCGGGCCCTTCTTCTTCCCCACCACCACCCCGGTGCAGTTCGACCCCGAGGCGCTGCACGCCACCCTCGACCGGCTCATGGGGCTCGCCCCGGAGCGGCTCTACCTGACCCACTACGGCTGCGTCACGGGTGGCCTGGCGGCCCACGCCGCCACGCTGCACCGGGGCATCGACGCCTTCGTCCGCATCGCCCGGGCCGCGCCGGCCGGGCCTGGGCGCCACGCCGCCGTGAAGGTCGGGCTCACCGGGCTCCTGCTCTCCGGGCTGGCCGACCACGGCGCGCCCGTCGGTCAGGCCGAGGCGCTGGCCTGGTTCGACAACGACCTCGAGCTGAACGCGCAGGGGCTCGAGGTGTGGCTGGACGGGGCGACCAAGGCCTAGCCGGACGATCACACCCGGGCGGGTGGGACTGGGCAGGAAACGTACCCCCGGTTCATGGTGCCGACGCTGGGCTGCGGCCGTGGCACGTTCCGTCGGTGCCAGGCCTCGACCCCGAGCGCACGTCCCCGTCCACCGCCCGCGCCGCCGTGGTCGCGGCGCTGCTGCTGGCGGCGCCCGCCGTCCCGGCGGTCGAGGTGCTCGAGGAGACCGCGCCGCTCTCGGTGGGGCGGGTGGTGGCGGCCGGCCTCGAGCCGCTGTCCGCCCCCCGCAGCCTGGGCTTCACCGGGCGGCCGGCCTGGGTCCGCCTGCGCACCGAGAACCGGCTGGAGGTCGCCGCCGAGCACGTCCTCGCCTGGGAGTGGCCGCTGGTGGAGCGGCTGGACGTCTTCGTGCCGGACGGGCGGGGCGGGTTCCTGCACCACGTCGGTGGACTGGCCGTGCCCCTGGAGGAGCGCACCATCACCCAGGCGGCCCGCAGCCACCTGCGCTTCTACCGGCTCGGCCCCGGCGAGGCGCTGGACGCCTGGGTGCGGGTCGAGACGCGCGGCCCGATGCTGCTGGAGGGCGGCTTCGTCCAGCCGGCGGAGGTGGTGCGCCAGGGGGCCACCGAGCTCTTCTGGTTCGGGGCATGGTCCGGGGCGCTGGCGCTGCTCATCGCCGCATCGCTCTGGTCGTGGCGCGTCCACCGCGACCCGGCCAACGTGGTCTACGCCGCCTTCGGCCTCACCTTCGGCGCCTACCAGCTCGACATGGCCGGGGTGCTGCCGGCCGCCGTGCCCTGGCTGGCGCCGTGGGCGGTCTGGCTGGAGCCGGTGCTCGGCGGCGCGGCGGCGGCGGCCGGCGTCGCCTTCACCCGCCGGTACCTGGGCCTGGGGAGGTCCCTGCCGCGCCTCGACGCCCTGCTGCGGGTCCTGGGCTGGGTCTCCGGGGTGGCCTCCGCGCCGGTCCTGGTCGGGGCGGTGGTGGTGGCCAACCAGCTGACCTCGGTCACCGGCGGGGTGGCGGTGGGCCTCTGCCTGGTCCTGAGCGTGGCCGAGGCGGTGCGCGGCAACCGGGCCGCCAAGGACTACCTGGTGGGCTTCGTCCCGTTCGCCCTGGCGGGCAGCTGGTACGTCGGCATGGTGCGCGGCCAGTTCCCACCGCACCCGGCCGCCCCGCTGGCCCTCCAGGCCACCTTCCTGTTCACGGGCCTGGCGGTGGCCCTGGCGCTCTGGGCGCAGCGCCGCGCCGAGGAGCTGCAGGGCCTGGACTACCTCGAGGCGGCGGTGACCGACCGGACCCGGGCGCTCGACGCCACGGTGGCTCGCCTGGGCGCGGCGCAGCGGCTGGAGGCGGTGGGGCGGCTCACCGCCGGCGTGGCCCACGACTTCAACAACCTGCTGACCGCCATCGCCGCCAGCGTCGGCGAGGTCGAGGAGGGCGGGGCCCCTGGCGCGCCGGCCGGCCCGGCGCTGCAGGAGATCCGGGGGCTGGTGCGGCGGGGCGGAGAGCTGACCCGCAGCCTGCTCCAGGTGGCGCGGCGCCAGCCACTCCAGCCCCACCCGGTGGCGCTCAACGGCCTGGTCCAGGAGCTGGTGCGGCTGCTGGAGCGGCTGATGAAGGGCGTGGCGCTGCAGCTGGAGCTCGACGCGGCCACCGGCACGGTGGTGGCGGACCCGGTGCAGCTCGAGCAGGTGGTGCTCAACCTGGTGCTCAACGCCCGGGACGCCTGCGACGGGCGGGGCCGGGTGGTGGTGGCCACGCGGCGCCTCACCCGGGCCGAGGGGGCCGGGGGGCACGCCGGCGGCGAGTGGGTGCAGCTGAGCGTGTCGGACGACGGGCCGGGCCTCGACGAGGCGACCCGGGCGCGCATCTTCGAGCCCTTCTTCACCACCAAGGGGGAGGGGCAGGGCACCGGGCTCGGCCTCTCGGTGGTGGACGGGGTGGCCAGGGCGCACGGCGGGTTCGTCGAGGTGGCCTCCACGCCCGGCCAGGGAGCCACCTTCCAGGTCTGGCTGCCGGCCGGTGGCGCACCGCGCCAGCCGGAGGGGCGGACGCTGACTCCGCCGCCGGGCGGTGCCTTGACCGTGACCGGCCGTTCTGTTACCTAACCCCCCACATTTTCGAGGACCCCGGGCGACCGGGCACGAAAGTGGGCCGCAGCAGCGCCCGCTTTTTTCTTTTCTGGAATCGAGGACATGGCTGGCATCGCCCAAGAAAACGTCACGGACCAGGTCCGCCGGCTCCTCGAGCCGGTGCTGGAGCGCGACGGCTTCGAGCTGGTCGAGGTGGAGTGGGTCCGCGGCGGAGGTCGCTGGGTCTTGAGGCTCTACGTCGACAAGCCGGGCGGCACCGGCATCGAGGACTGCCAGGCGGTCTCCCACCTGGTCGATCCCATCCTGGACGTGGCCGGCTTCATCGAGCCGGCCTACGACCTCGAGGTGTCGTCGCCCGGGCTGGAGCGCCCCCTGCGCAAGCCCGCCGACTTCCAGCGCTTCGCCGGCCAGCGCGCCCGCGTCAAGACCTTCGGGCCGGTGTCCGGCACCGCCCCCGGCAGCCCCGGCCGCAAGCACTGGTCCGGGATCCTCGCGGGCTTCAAGGACGAGGCCGTCGAGGTGGACGTCGACGGCGTCCTCCACCGCATCCCGCACGACCAGATCGCCAAGGCCCACCTCGAGTACGACTTCGAGGCCGATCTCCGCAGGAAGGACTGACCATGCAGCAGAGCGTGAACCTGAACCTGATCCTCGACCAGGTCGCCAAGGACAAGGGCATCGACCGCCCCAAGCTCATCGAGATCCTCGAGGAGGCCATCCAGATGGCCGCCAAGCGGCACTTCGGCCTGGAGCGCAACCTCAAGGCCAAGTACGACGAGGACCGCGGCCAGATCGACCTCTTCCAGGTGCTCACCATCGTGGACGAGGGGACCGAGGAGGCGCCCATCCCGGATCCGGCCAACATGATCCCCATCGCCTTCGCCCACGAGAAGGGGATCGAGGCCGAGGTCGGCGACGAGCTCGACTTCCCCATCTTCTACCGGCCCGAGGACGAGGACGAGGCGCGCGCCCAGGACCAGCAGTGGGGCGACCTGCTCAAGCTCAAGACCTTCCGGCGCGGCTTCGGCCGCATCGCGGCGCAGACCGCCAAGCAGGTGATGATCCAGGGCACCCGCAACGCCGAGCGCGAGAACGTCTTCAACGAGTACAAGGACCGCAAGGGCGAGGTCATCACCGGCATCGTCCGCCGCTTCGAGCGCGGCAACGTCATCGTGGACCTGGGCCGCGCCGAGGCCGTCCTGCCGGTGCGCGAGCAGGTGCCGCGCGAGAGCTACCGCGCCGGCGACCGCATCCAGGCCTTCGTGGTGGACGTGCTGCGCGAGTCGAAGGGCCCGCAGATCATCCTCTCCCGCGCCACCGTCGAGCTGCTCAAGAAGCTCTTCGAGATGGAGGTGCCGGAGATCGCCGAGGGCGTGGTGGTCATCGAGGCCGCCGCCCGCGAGCCGGGCGGCCGCGCCAAGATCGCGGTCAGCTCGCGCGACTCGGACGTCGACCCGGTGGGCGCCTGCGTCGGCATGAAGGGCAGCCGCGTCCAGGCGGTGGTCCAGGAGCTGCGCGGCGAGAAGATCGACATCGTGCCCTGGCACGAGGACCCGGCGCGCTTCGTCTGCAACGCCCTGGCCCCGGCCGAGGTGAGCCGCGTGCTCCTCGACGATCAGAACAACGCCATGGAGATCATCGTCCCCGACGACCAGCTCTCGCTGGCCATCGGGCGGCGCGGCCAGAACGTGCGCCTGGCCTCCCAGCTGACCGGCTGGAAGCTCGACATCAACTCCGAGACGCGCGTGCGCGAGATGCACGAGTTCGCCAAGGAGAGCTTCGAGGCCATCGGCGTGCCGGAGGCGACGCAGGAGATGCTGTACGCCCACGGCTTCCGCAAGTCGCAGGACGTGGCCAACGCCGCGGTCGAGATGCTGACCCAGTTCCCCGGGTTCACCCTCGACATGATCCCGGACCTGCAGAAGCGGGCCCGCGAGCAGGCCATCGTGGACGCCGAGAAGGAGATGGTCCTGGAGGCGGAGCGCGAGGCGGCCCGGCTGGCCGAGGCCCGCCGCCACCCCGACAGCCTGTCGCAGGAGGAGCGCATGGCGCGCGTCCGCGGCGTCGGCGAGAAGACCATCGAGGCGCTCAAGCTGGCCGGCTACCCCACGGTGGAGACCATCAACGCCGAGGCCGACGTGGCCAAGCTGGGCGACTCCTCCGGCCTGGGCGTCAAGAAGGCCCGCCAGCTCAAGCACGCGGTGGGCGTGTACCTCGAGGAAGAGGCCAGGCTGCGCGTCGAGCTCGACAAGGAGAAGGCGCGCAACGAGGTCCTGGGGTGAGCGAGCCAGTCCGGACCTGCCTCGGCTGCGGCGCCAGGGGCGCCCGGCAGGGGCTGGTCCGGCTCAAGGTCTCGCACGGAGGCACGGTGGTGGTGGACGAGCGGAAGAGCGGTGGGCGGGGTGGCTGGCTGCACCCCGCGGAGGCCTGCCTGGAGCGGGCCCTCAAGCGGCGCGCCTTCGCGCGCGCCTTCCGCCGCTCCGACCTCGGATGTGACGCGGACGCGCTGCGGCGCGGGTTGACGGCAGTTTGCGGCAGGGATTAGGAGTCGAGACCAATGTCCAAGAAGCGCGTACACGAGCTCGCGAAGCAGCTGAAGGAACAGGGGATCGAGCTCTCCAATCAGGAGCTGGTCGACAAGCTCCACCAGCTCGGCTTCGACGTGAAGAGCCACTCGTCGTCGCTGGACGACGACCAGGCCCAGGCTGCCTTCGAGCGGATCGTCGGGGAGAAGAAGCCCAAGGCGCCCGCGCCGCGGCCGGCTGGCCCCGGCTTCGTGGTCCGCAAGAAGTCCACGCTGCCGCCGCCCCCGCCGCCGCCGGTGGTCGCGCCGCCGCCCCCCCCCGAGCCGGTCGAAGAGGAGCCGGCCTACCTGCCCGAGGAGGCCCCGCTCGAGGAGGCCCCGCCCGAGGAGGCCCCCGCGGTCGAGCCGCTGGCGGCCGTCGCCGCCGAGCCTGCCCCGGCCGCCGCGGTCGCCGCCGCGCCGGTGGACCCGGCCGCGCCGGCCCCCGCCGCCGCGCCGGCCCCGGCCGCCGCTCCCGCCGCCGCCGCGCCCGCCCCGGGCCTGCCGACCGCGCCGGCCCGTCCGCCCGCCGCCCCGGGCGCCGTCGGCACGCTGCCGCCCGCGCCGCGCCCGGTCGATCCGCGCACCATGCGCCCCACCTCCACCCAGGCGGTGGTCATCTCCCGGCCGCTGGTGCCGGTGCGCCGGGTCACGCCGCCTACCGGCTCCGGCTCCCGCTTCCCGGCCGCTCCGGGCCCGCGCGCCCTCGGCGAGGTCCGCGAGCTCAAGGTGGTGCCCGGCACGCTGGGCCGCGAGCGCGAGTTCATCGACGTCAGCCGCGACAAGAACAAGGGCAAGAAGACGTCGGGCCGGCCGGCCGACGAGGCCGCCAAGGGGCTCAACCCCCAGGCGCTCCTCAACGCCGCCATGCAGGACCGCACCTACGTGCCCATCCGCGGCAAGAAGAAGAAGCCGACCAAGAAGGGGGCGAAGACGCAGGTGACCGAGCGGGCCGAGCACAAGAAGGTGATCCGCATCGAGGAGTCCATCTCGGTGTCGGCGCTCTCGCAGGCCATGGGCGTCAAGGCCTCCGACATCATCCGCAAGCTGATGCAGGGTGGCACCATGGCCACCATCAACCAGCTGGTCCCGGCCGAGCTGGCCGCGACGCTGGCCGAGGGCTTCGGGTACAAGGTCGAGAAGCAGGGCTTCGAGGTCGAGGAGTTCATCCCCGAGCTCGAGGTGGACGAGTCCAAGCTGGTGAACCGCCCGCCGGTGGTCACCGTCATGGGCCACGTCGACCACGGCAAGACCTCGCTGCTGGACGCCATCCGCAAGGCCGACGTGGCCGCGGGCGAGGCCGGCGGCATCACCCAGCACATCGGCGCCTACTCGGTGATGACCACCCACGGGCCCATCACCTTCCTGGACACCCCGGGCCACGAGGCCTTCACGGCCATGCGGCAGCGCGGCGCCCAGGTCACCGACCTGGTGGTGCTGGTGGTGGCGGCCGACGACGGCGTCATGCCGCAGACCACCGAGGCCATCAAGCACGCCAAGGCGGCCGGGGTCACCATCCTGGTGGCCATCAACAAGATCGACAAGCCGGGCGCCACGGCCGAGCGGGTCATGCAGCAGCTCACCGAGTACCAGCTGGTGCCCGAGCAGTGGGGTGGCACCACCATCATGATGCCGGTCTCGGCGCGCACCAAGCAGGGGCTGCCCGAGCTCCTCGAGTACATCGCCCTGCAGGCCGAGGTGCTGGACCTCAAGTCCAACCCCGAGGCGCTGGCGGCCGGCGTGGTGGTGGAGGCCAAGCTGGAGAAGGGGCGCGGCCCGGTGGCCACGGTGCTGGTGCAGGAGGGCACGCTGCGGGTGGGCGACGCCCTGGTGACCGGCTCCGAGTACGGCAAGGTCCGCGCCATGATGAACGAGCGCGGCGAGCAGGTGAAGGAGGTCGGCCCCGGCTACCCGGTGGAGGTGCTCGGCCTCTCCGGCGTGCCCACCGCCGGCGACGAGTTCGACGTGGTGGAGGACGAGAAGTCGGCCAAGGAGGTGGCCAGCCACCGCGCCGAGAAGGCCCGCACCAAGGAGCTCTCCAACGTCAAGCGGGCCACCCTGGAGGACCTCTTCGCCAAGGCCAAGTCCGGCGGCAAGGTCCTCAACGTGGTGGTCAAGGCCGACGTGCAGGGCTCCTCCGAGGCCGTCACCCAGGCCCTGGAGAAGTGCGCCACCAAGAAGGTGGGGGTGCGCATCCTCGACACCGGCGTGGGCGTCATCACCGAGTCCGACGTCCTCACCGCCGCGGCCGGCAAGGGCATCATCGTCGGCTTCCACACGCGGATGGAGACCAAGGTCGAGCAGATCGCCAGCCAGCAGGGCGTCAAGATCCTGCAGTTCGACATCATCTACGAGGCGGTCGACAAGATCCGCGAGGAGATGGTGGCGCTGCTGCCGCCCATCATCCGCGAGAAGCCGCTCGGCAAGGCCGAGGTCCGGCAGGTCTTCAACATCACCAAGGTCGGCGTCATCGCCGGCTCGGCGGTGCTGGAGGGCGCCATCCGGCGCCAGGCCCTGGGCCGCGTCACCCGCGACAAGAAGGTGGTCCACTCCGGCAAGATCGTCAGCCTCAAGCGGCTGAAGGACGACGTCCGCGAGGTGCTGGCCCCCCTGGAGTGCGGCATCGGGGTGGACGGCTTCACCGACTTCAAGGCGGGCGACATCATCGACATCTTCGAGCTCGAGGAGCTGAAGCAGTCGCTCGACTAGGCCCGTGGCGGCGCAGGATTCCGGCCGGCCCCGGTCGGATCCGTCGCCGCGCCTGCTCGCCGTACCTGGAGCGCGGCTGCGCTGCTCGCTCCTCGCGCGCCCGACCTCGGCTCGGGCTGCTGCGCCGGCGGCCGAGGTGGACCAGGTGCGCTAGGAGTGGCGGGATGTTCGTCGGCGTCCTCAGGCTGACCCTGCACCTGCCCTCGCCGGGCTCGCTCAAGTCGAAGCGCCACCTCGTCCGCTCGGCCATCGACCGGGTCAAGGCGCGCTTCAACGTCTCCATCGCCGAGGTGGCGGAGAACGACCTGTGGCAGCGGAGCGTGCTGGGGGTCACCGCGGTGGCCAACGACCACGCCTTCGTGAACGAGACGCTCGACAAGGTGGCCGGCTTCGTGGCCGGGGTGCACGGCGGGCAGATCCTGCTGACCGGGCGCGACCTCAGCATCGAGCACTGGGAGGACGGGCTCTCGGAGGGGACCCGCACGCTGGCCGAGGCCGAGGGGGCCATCCCCTGGGACCCGCCCGAGGAGGACGACCGATGAGCAGCGGACACGACAGGCCGGCGCGGGTGGCGAGCGAGTTCGCCCACGAGCTGGGGCAGGTGCTGGGGCGCGGCCTCAAGGACCCGCGCATCAACGCGCTGGTGACGGTGACCGGCGCCAAGATGGCGCCGGACCTGAAGGACGTGACGGCCTACGTCTCGATCCTGGGCGACGAGGCGCAGAAGAAGTCCACGCTGGAGGGGCTCAAGGCGGCCACCGCCTGGCTGCAGCGCGAGGTGGCGCGCAACCTGGCGCTGCGCTGGACGCCGCACCTGCGCATCGTCTTCGACGAGTCGGTGGAGCGCGGCGACCGCATCGACCGGCTGCTGCGGGAGGCCCGGGCCAGGGACACCATGACCCTGGCGGAGAAGGAAGCGGGCGAGGGCGAGAAGCAGGAGTGACCGCCCCGCTGCACGGCGTCCTGCTCGTCGACAAGCCGGCCGGCCCCACCTCGCACGACGTGGTGCTGCGGGTGCGGCGCGCCCTGGGGGCGCCCAGCGCGGGCCACACCGGCACGCTCGACCCGGCCGCCACCGGCCTGCTGGTGGTCTGCCTGGGCGACGCGCTCAAGCTGCAGCGCTGGCTCACCGACGGCGACAAGGCCTACCTGGCCACGGTGGCCTTCGGCGCCGCCACCGACACCGAGGACGCCACCGGCCAGGTGACCGGGCGCGGCGACCCGGCCGGGCTCACCGAGGCCGCGGTGCGCGGCGCCCTGCCGGCCCTCACCGGCCAGCTGCTCCAGGTGCCGCCCATGTTCTCCGCCGTGCGGGTGGGCGGCCGCCGGCTCCACGAGGCGGCCCGGGCCGGCGACGTGGTGGAGCGCGAGCCGCGCGCGGTGGTGGTCCACGCCCTCGAGCTGCTCGGCCTGGCGCCGGCCGGCCCGGACGGGCTGCGCGAGGCGGTCCTGTCGGTGCGCTGCGGCAAGGGGACCTACGTCCGCACCCTGGCCGTGGACCTGGGGGTGGCGCTGGGCGTCCCGGCCCACCTCGGGGCGCTCAGGCGGACCGCGGCCGGCCCCTTCGAGGTGGCGCAGGCGCTCCCGCTGGCGGAGCTGGAGGGGCTGGCGGCCGGGGGCAAGGAGGGGCGTGCGGCGCTCCTGGCGCGACTCATCCCTCCGGGGGAGACACTCACCTTCCCGGTCGTCGAGGTGGACGCCGCCCGGGCCCGGGCGGTGGCCCAGGGGAAGCAGATCACGGCGCCCGGCCAGGACGGCCTGGTGCAGGTCCTCGGCCCCGGCCGGAGGCTCCTGGCGGTGGCCGAACTGCGCGACGGGGCGGTGCGACCGGTGCGGGTCATGCTCACCCCGGGAGACCTGGATCGGCCCTGACGGGCGTCCGTTGACTCCCCCCACGGAATGGCTTAAGTACCCGCCCTCACGGCCGTTCACGGCCGCCCGCGGCGCACGCCTTCGCCCCCGCGGCGGTGACTCGGCGAACCAGGAACAGGAGCGACTATGGCGATGGTGCAGGAGAAGAAGACGGAGCTCGTGCAGAAGTTCAAGCGGCACGAGAAGGACACCGGGTCCCCCGAGGTGCAGGTGGCGCTGCTCTCCGAGCGCATCACCTACCTGACGGAGCACTTCAAGACCCACAAGAAGGACCACCACAGCCGGCGCGGGCTCCTCAAGCTCGTCGGCCAGCGGCGGCGGCTCCTCGACTACCTGCGGACCATCGACGTGGCCCGCTACAAGACCCTCATCGAGCAGCTGGGCATCCGCAAGTAACACGCCGTCTCGGCGCCCCGGCCGCGGTTGGCCGGGGCGCTCGCGCCTCCGGCCCGCAGCGGGCGGGGCGCAGCCGAAGCACCCGTGCGACACGGGCCTTCGGGGAACCTGTCAGGCGCGCCTCCGTTTCCGACTGGGGCGCCTCTCCTTCGAGGAGGGGCGCCGGAGTGAGGAACAGAGGCACTTCTTCCAGGCCCTCGAGCGCACGCGCGGCACGGGCCACCAGGGCGGCAGGTGCTCCAGGCGCCGGCCACCCCTTCCAGGAAGAGGCGCACATGACTCCCATCCAGGTCACCGCCAAGGTCGGCGACAAGGACATCACCCTCGAGACCGGCAAGGTCGCGAAGCAGGCCCACGGCTCCATCTGGACGCGCATGGGCGAGTCCATCGTGCTGGTCACGGTGGTCTCGGCCAACGAGAAGAAGGAGGGGATCGACTTCTTCCCCCTCACCGTGGACTACCAGGAGAAGCTCTACGCCGCCGGCCGCATCCCCGGCAGCTACTTCAAGCGCGAGGGCCGGCTCACCGAGCGCGAGACGCTCATCTCCCGCATCATCGACCGCTCCTGCCGGCCGCTCTTCCCGGACGGCTACGCCAACGAGACCCAGATCATCGCCACGGTGGTCTCCTTCGACCAGGAGAACGACACCGACGTGCTGGCGCTGACGGCCGCCTCGGCCGCCCTGCAGTGCTCCGACGTGCCGTTCAACGGCCCGTTCGCCGGGGTGCGCGTCGGCCGGCTCAACGGCCAGTTCGTCGCCAACCCCACCCTGGCCCAGCGGGCCGAGTGCGACCTGGACGTCATCATGGCCGCCTCCAAGGACGCCATCACCATGGTGGAGGGTGGGGCCCGCGAGGTCAGCGAGGCCGTCATGGTCGACGCGCTGCTCTTCGGCCACGCCGCCGCCCAGCCGCTGCTGGCCGCCCAGCTCGAGCTGCACCAGAAGTCCGGCAACAAGCAGAAGAAGTCCTTCGAGCCGCCCACCTCGGACGAGGCCCTCAAGGCCAAGGTCAAGCAGCTGACCTGGGACAAGGTCAAGGAGGCCTACGGCCGCCACGAGAAGCACGACCGCTACGGCCGGCTCTCCGAGATCAAGAAGGAGCTGCTCAAGGCCCTCAAGGAGGAGGCCGCCGGCGACGCCGCCAGGCTGGCCTCGATCTCCCTGCGCGAGAAGGAGATCAAGGGCTACTACGAGGACGTGAAGTACGAGTACATGCGCAAGATGATCACCGACGAGGGCAAGCGCATCGGCGGCCGCGGCACCACCGACATCCGCAAGATCACCTGCGAGGTCGGCCTGCTGCCCCGCGTGCACGGCTCGGCGCTCTTCACCCGCGGCGAGACCCAGGCCCTGGTGGGCGCCACCCTCGGCACCGCCACCGACGATCAGCGCATCGAGGGGCTGACGGGCATGACCTACAAGCGGTTCATGCTCCACTACAACTTCCCGCCGTTCTCGGTGGGCGAGTGCAAGTTCCTGCGCGGCGCCGGCCGCCGCGAGATCGGCCACGGCGTGCTGGCCGAGCGGGCCCTCAAGGCGGTCCTCCCGGACGACGTCGCCAAGTTCCCGTACGTGGTCCGCCTGGTCTCCGACATCATGGAGTCGAACGGCTCCTCCTCGATGGCCTCGGTGTGCGGCGGCTCGCTGGCGCTGCTCGACGCCGGCGTGCCCATCAAGGCCCCGGTGGCCGGCATCGCCATGGGCCTCATCAAGGAGGGCGAGAAGATCGCCATCCTCTCCGACATCCTCGGCGACGAGGACCACCTCGGCGACATGGACTTCAAGGTGTGCGGCACCGCCGCCGGCATCACCTCCATCCAGATGGACATCAAGATCGGCGGCGTGACCCGCGAGATCATGGAGACGGCGCTCAACCAGGCCGCCGCCGGCCGGAAGCACATCCTCGGCGAGATGGCCAAGACCATCTCCGAGCCGCGCCCGGACGTCTCCAAGTACGCCCCGCGCATCACCACCATCAAGATCCGCCCCGAGTTCATCAAGAACGTCATCGGGCCCGGCGGCAAGGTCATCAAGGACATCACCGCCCGCACCGGCTGCTCCATCAACATCGAGGACACCGGCCAGATCGCCATCGCCTCCTCCAACTCCGAGGCGGTGCTGGCGGCCATCAAGATGATCCAGAACCTCACCCAGGAGGCCGAGGTGGGCCGCATCTACACCGGCACCGTCCGGAAGATCGCGGAGTTCGGCGCCTTCGTGGAGATCTTCCCCGGCACCGACGGCCTGATCCACATCTCCGAGCTCTCGGACAAGCGGGTCAAGACCGTCTCCGAGGTGCTCTCCGAGGGCGACGAGGTGATGGTCAAGGTCATCTCGGTGGACCGCGCCGGCAAGATCCGGCTCTCCCGCAAGGAGGCGCTGGCCGACGCGGCCGGCAAGGCCCCCGCGGGCGAGGCGCCCAAGGCCTAGCGGCCGGCGGCGCCGGGGCCCCCACGGGCGTCGGCGCCACGCCAGGACCCGGGGCGGCCCGCCGGCACACGGCGCGCCGCCCCTCCTCGTTCAACCGGGAGCAGGCATGGCCGGCACGCAGGTGACGCTGAAGGTGACGCGGGTGGGCGGGCGCGGCGCGCCCCTCGACCTGCCGCGCTACGAGACGGACCTGGCCGCCGGCCTGGACCTGCGCGCCGACGAGCCGGTGGCCCTGGCCCCGGGCGAGCGGGCCATGGTGCCCACCGGCCTGGCGCTGGAGATCCCGCCCGGCTTCGAGGGGCAGGTGCGGCCGCGCTCCGGCCTGGCGGCGCGCCACGGCGTGGGGCTGCTCAACGCACCCGGCACGGTCGACGCCGACTACCGGGGCGAGGTGAAGGTGATCCTGGTGAACCACGGCCAGGCGGCGGTGCGCTTCGAGCGGGGCGAGCGCATCGCCCAGCTGGTCATCGCCCCGGTGGCGCGCGCCACCCTGGTGGTGGCCGAGGCGCTCGGCGAGACCGGGCGCGGCGCCGGCGGCTTCGGGTCCACCGGGCGCTGATCAGGGCGGCGGCACGGCAGCAGCAGGCAGGGTTGGCTCGACGCGGCCGGACAGGGCCGCACCACGGCAGCTCCGACGACGAGGAGGACCACATGATCCCCCGCTACACCCGCGCCGAGATGGGGCGCATCTGGACCAGCGAGCGCCGCTACCGCATCTGGCTCGACGTGGAGCTGCTGGCCTGCCAGGCCATGGTGGAGCTGGGCGAGGTGCCGGCCGAGGACCTGGCCGCCCTCAGGCGGGTCTTCGACGGCTACCAGCTCGACGCCGCCGACGTGGCGCGCATCGAGGAGATCGAGAAGACGGTCAAGCACGACGTCATCGCCTTCCTCACCTGGGCCGAGGAGAAGGGCGGCCCGGCGGCGCGCCACCTGCA
Source organism: Anaeromyxobacter sp. (assembly GCA_016718565.1). Taxonomy (NCBI): domain Bacteria; kingdom Pseudomonadati; phylum Myxococcota; class Myxococcia; order Myxococcales; family Anaeromyxobacteraceae; genus Anaeromyxobacter; species Anaeromyxobacter sp. The sequence continues at coordinate 1,494,782 of JADKCZ010000001.1, forward strand.
CAAGGGCATGACCTCCTCCGACGTGCTCGACACCACGCTGGCGGTGCAGCTCAAGGAGGCCACCGCGCTCCTGCTGGGCGGCGTGGACCGGGTCATGGCGGCGGTGAAGAAGCGGGCGCTGGAGCACCGCCGCACCCCCATGATGGGGCGCAGCCACGGCATCCACGCCGAGCCGGTCACCTTCGGCCTCAAGCTGGCGGGCTGGTACGACGCCTGGGGGCGCCGCCGCGCCGCCCTGGAGCGGGCCGGCCAGGTGGTGGCGGTGGGCACCATCTCCGGGGCGGTGGGCACCTTCGCCAACGTGGACCCCCAGGTGGAGGCCTTCGTGATGGCCCGGCTCGGCCTGGCCGGCGCCGAGGGGGCGCCCACCCAGGTGGTCAACCGCGACCGCCACGCCGAGTTCTTCACGGCGCTGGCGCTGTGCGGCGCCACCCTGGAGCAGCACGCCACCGAGGTGCGCCACCTGCAGCGCACCGAGGTGCGCGAGGCGGAGGAGCCCTTCACGGCCGGGCAGAAGGGCTCGTCGGCCATGCCGCACAAGCGCAACCCCATCCTCTCGGAGAACCTCACCGGCATGGCCCGCCTGCTGCGCGGCTGGGCGCTGGCGGCGCTGGAGGACGTGGCGCTGTGGCACGAGCGCGACATCAGCCACTCGTCGGTGGAGCGGGTCATCGGCCCGGACGCCACCATCATCCTGGACTTCAGCCTGCAGCGCTTCGCCGGGATGATCGAGAACCTGCGCGTCTACCCGAAGCGCATGCAGGAGAACCTGGACCAGACTGGTGGCCTCTACGAGGCGCAGCGGGTGCTGCTGGCCCTGGTCGCCAAGGGGGTCGGCCGGCAGCAGGGCTACGTCTACGTGCAGCGCAACGCCATGAAGGTCTGGGAGGAGGGGGTGGACTTCCGCACCGCCCTGAAGGGAGACGCCGAGGTGGCGGCCCTGCTGAGCGGCACCGAGATCGACGCCTGCTTCGCCCTCGAGTACCACCTCAAGCACGTGGACACGGTCTTCCGCCGGGTCTTCGGCGAGTAGGGGGCCGGACGGCGGGGCGCCTGGCCCCGCCGCGCCACGGAAGGGCCGGGCCGCCGGCCGCTCGCGGGCGGCGCAGCGCCTGGTGCGCCGCCGCCGGTCGGCGCCACCCGTGGCGGACGACCCGGGGTGCCGATGGCCTCGCGCCCAGCGTCCGCGGCGCTCGCCGACCGAGCGTCTGCCCCGCCGCTTGACGTCGGCGGGCACGCCGCGTGGCCGCAGGCGCTGCCAGGCCCGGGATCACGGCGGATCCGCCCGACGCCCCGCGCTTGATCGACCCGAGGTGAAATCCGCCAGCTTTTCCGGCGGACTGCCTGGATCGCGCCATGCAACCCCCTGGCAGACGGCCACCAGGCCGCTCGCTTCCTCCCCGGGGGTTCACATGTTCGGACAGCTCAAGATGGGCACCAAGATCCTGGCCGGGTTCGGCCTGGCGCTGCTGGTGATGCTGGTGGTGGGCGGCGTGGCCTACCGCGGCACCTCGGCCGTCAACGACGCCCTGGAAGACGTCTCCAGGGCCAAGATGCCCTCGAGCGAGGCCATCGCCGTGGTCAACGAGGCCCAGACCGCCGCTGCGCGGAACATCAACACCTTGCTGCTCCGCCGGGCCACCCCCGAGCTGCGGGCCAGCGCCTTCGCCGGGGTCAAGGCCGCCTTCGCCCGGATGGACGAGCACGCCAAGGCCTACGAGGCGCTGTCGCACGGTGAGGTGGCCCTGGCCAAGTGGCGAGAGGTGAAGTCGGCGCTGGGAGCATGGCGCGGCAAGGCCGAGGAGGTGCTGCGGGCCGCCGAGGAGAAGGACCGGGTGGGCGCCGGCGCCGCCGAGGAGGTCCTCAAGGCCGCCGACCAGCGGGTCTGGGACGGCTTCCTGGCCGCCCGCGGCGAGTTCAAGGCGGCCGAGGACCGGCTGGCCGAGCTGGCCGAGCTCACCGCCAAGGACGCCGCCAGGTCCGCCGCCGCGGGCGAGGCGGCGGCCAGCTCCGCCTTCTTCCTGCTGGCGGCCGCCATCCTGGTGGGCGGCGGATTGCTGGTGGTCATCGGCGTCTTCCTGGGCAAGAAGATCGGCAACACGGTGACGGCGCTGGTGGGGGAGGCGGGCAAGCTGCGCCAGGCGGTGCAGGCGGGCAAGCTGGACGTACGCGGGGACGAGGGCGCGGTGGAGGGGGAGTTCCGGCCCATCATCGCGGGCATCAACGAGACCATGGCGGCGGTGGAGCGGCCGGTGAAGGTGACGGCGGAGTACGTCTCGCGGATCGGCAAGGGGGACATCCCGCCGAAGATCACCGACCGGTACGAGGGCGACTTCGACCTCATCAAGGGCTCGCTGAACGGCTGCATCGACGCGGTGAACGCGCTGGTGGCGGACGCGTCCACGCTGGCCAAGGCCGGGGTGGAGGGGCGGCTGGCGACCCGGGCCGACGCCTCGAAGCACCAGGGCGACTTCCGCAAGGTGGTGGCCGGCGTCAACGACACGCTGGACGCGGTCATCGGGCCGCTCAACGTGGCGGCCCGGTACGTGGACCAGATCTCCAAGGGGCAGATCCCGGAGAAGATCACGGCCAGCTACGCCGGCGACTTCAACACCATCAAGGAGAACCTGAACCGGTGCGTGGACGCGGTGAACCGGCTGGTGACCGACGCCGGGATGCTGGCCCAGGCCGGGGTGGAGGGGCGGCTGGCCACCCGCGCCGACGCCTCCCGGCACGAGGGCGACTTCAAGAAGGTGGTGGAGGGGGTCAACAAGACGCTGGACGCCGTCATCGGCCCGCTCAACGTGGCGGCGAAGTACGTCGACGAGATCTCGCGCGGGGCCATCCCGCAGAAGATCACCGACAGCTACGCCGGCGACTTCAACACCATCAAGAACAACCTGAACACCTGCATCGACGCGGTGAACCGGCTGGTTTCCGACGCCGGCACCCTGGTGGACGCGGCGGTGGCCGGACGGCTCGCCACCCGGGCGGACGCCTCGAAGCACCAGGGGACTTCAAGAAGGTGGTGGACGGCGTCAACCAGACGCTGGACGCGGTGCTGGCGCCCATCACCGAGTCGGCCGGGGTGCTGGAGAAGCTCTCGCAGCGGGATCTCCGGGCCCGGGTGGGCGGCAGCTACCAGGGGGACCACGCCAAGATCAAGGACTCGGTCAACGCCACCGGCGAGGCGCTGCTGGAGGCGCTGTCGCAGGTGGCCTCGGCGGTGGAGCAGGTGTCGAGCGCGTCGCAGCAGATCGCCGCCTCGTCGCAGGCGGTGGCCTCGGGCGCGTCCGAGCAGGCCTCCTCGCTGGAGGAGACCAGCTCGTCCCTCGAGTCGGTGCTCACCGTGACCAAGCAGGCCACCGACAGCGCCATGCAGGCCAACACGCTGGCCCAGTCGGCCCGCGGCGCGGCCACCGACGGCGCGGCGGCGGTGGCGCAGATGCAGGGGTCGATGGTGAAGATCAAGGCGGCGGCGGAGGGCACCTCGCAGATCATCAAGGACATCAACGACATCGCCTTCCAGACCAACCTGCTGGCCCTGAACGCCGCCGTCGAGGCGGCCCGGGCCGGCGAGGCGGGCCGCGGCTTCGCGGTGGTGGCCGAGGAGGTCCGCAGCCTGGCGCTGCGCGCCAAGGAGGCGGCCATGAAGACCGAGGAGCTGATCAAGGAGTCGGTCAAGCAGGCGGTGGAGGGCGAGGCCTCGGCCAAGCAGGTGGCCGGGAAGCTCGGCGAGATCGTGACCGGCATCGGCAAGGTCACCGACATCGTGGCGGAGATCTCGGCGGCGGCGAAGGAGCAGTCGTCCGGCATCGACCAGGTGAACCAGGCGGTGGCCGAGATGGACAAGGTGACCCAGCAGAACGCCGCCTCGGCCGAGGAGTCCTCCTCCGCGGCCAGCGAGCTGAACGGCCAGGCCGAGGAGCTGGCCGCCATGGTCGGCGCCTTCAACCTCGGCAAGGCCAGCGCCCCGGCGGCCCGCCGCCCGGCCGGCGCGGTCCGGCTGGCCCAGGCCGCGCCGCCCAGGCCGAACAAGGCGCTCAAGCCCGGCAGGAACGGCCACGGCGGAGACAAGGCCATGGCGCCCGTGAACCCGTTCCCGATGGACGAGGAGACCCAGCTCAAGGACTTCTAGCCAGCGCGGTGGGAGAGGCGAAGGGCCGGCGCCAGGGTGGGCCGGCCCCTCGCCGTCCAGGCGGCCCGGCCGAGCCGAGGGTCGCCTCGGCGGCGGTGCCCCTCGGCCGGTCAGGCCAGCAGGAGCAGCAGGCCGAAGGAGGCGCTGGTCGCGCCGACCAGCCCCCAGCCCAGCGTCTTCAGCTGCCGCGGGGAGAAGCCGCCCAGGCAGACCACCAGCGAGAGCAGCGCGGTGGGGGCGGCCGCGGCCGGGACCACCCAGCCGAGCCCGGCCGCCAGCGCCGCCGCGGCGCCGCCCGCAAAGATGGCCCCCACCACCAGGGCGCTCCGGGCGCCGATGTCGCGCCCGCCGCGCGCCCGGGACCGCTCCAGCACCACCTGCACCGCGAAGACCGAGGTGGCGAAGGCCAGCACCCAGGTGGCGGTGGCCGCCGCCGCCACCGTGAGCGAGGCGCCGCCGGCCAGCGCCACCGCGAAGCCGGAGGAGGCCAGCGCCGACACCACGGTCAGCTCCCCGGGGATGGTCCGCTCGCGGCGGGCCAGCACGAAGGCCACCACCGCGGCGGCCAGCGTGGCCGGCAGCAGCAGCGCCAGGCGGGCCACCGGGGGCGCCAGCCAGGCGCCCGTGAGCCCGCTCGCCGCCGCGGCCGCCAGCCCGCCCCACATGGCCCGCCTGGCCCGGGAACCCTCGACCTCCCGGGCGCGCGCGCCGCGGTGGCCCAGCAGCACCAGCCAGGGCTCATGGGCCAGGAAGCCGAGGACGGTGGCCAAGGCCAGCAGCAGGGCCGCCGGCGTGGGGCCGCCCAGGGCCAGCGCCGAGAGGAGCGGCAGGGCGAGCTGGCCCCAGGCGCCGTGCTCCTGGGGCAGGAGCGAGCGAGGGCGCGGGGCGCTGGCGGCTTCGTCCGACACGGGGCCGGTTGGATAGCAGGGAACGGGTCCCGGGGCGAGCCGGTGGTGCACGGCCTGCCGACCCGGCCGCTGGAACCCTGGGGTGTGTCACACCCCGGACCGAGTGGGGCCACGGACGGGCCAGGGCCGGAGGCGGGGGGCGGTGGTCGCCGTAGGCAGATCTGCCGACAGCGCGCCCTGCGAGGTGCGGATCCACTCGCCATTCCGGACCCTCCCTGGCTTGACCTTGGCCAGGGCGATTTGCCTCACCATCCCGGGAGGTTGCTGGTCCGCCCGGTGCAGTGAGGCCCCGGGGCAGGGTGAGGACGCCTCCTCACCCGTGGGACTTCGGGGGAGCTCATGGAACAGCACGCGACGACCGTCCGGCTCGAGAGCGACGTGGCGGCGATGGAGCAGCTCGGCGGCAAGTACATGACCTTCCAGCTCGCCAAGGAGGTCTACGGCCTGGAGATCCTGGCGGTCCGGGAGATCATCGGCCTGATGGAGATCACCCGGGTGCCGCGGGTGCCCGAGTTCATCCGCGGCATCATCAACCTGCGCGGGCGGGTCATCCCGGTGGTGGACCTGCGCATCAAGTTCGGCATGGCCCCGGTGGAGGCCACCGAGCAGACGGTGATCATCGTGGTGCAGTGCCAGGTGGCCGGCCGCGCCCTCACCATGGGCCTGCTGGTGGACCTGGTCCTCGAGGTGGTCACCATCGACGGCGCCCAGATCGAGCCGCCGCCTGACCTCGGCTCGGCCGCCATCGAGGGCCAGTTCATCCGCGGCGTGGGCAAGACCAGCCACGGCGTGGCCTTCCTGCTCGACACCGCCCGCATCCTGTCGGGCACCGACGTCACCCAGCTCAGCGGCGCCGTGGCGCACGCCTAGGCCCCCTCCCCACCCTCGAGAGAGAGACCACATGTTCGGACAGATGAAGATGGGCACCAAGATCCTGGCGGGCTTCGGGCTCGCCGTGGTGGTGCTGCTGGCGGTGGGCGGGGTGGCCTGGTCGGGCGCCAGCGGGCTCTCCACCGCCCTGCACGACGTCACCGACGCCAAGCTGCCGAGCGCGCTGACGCTGGGCCAGATGCAGGTCGACATGTTCATGGTGGCCCGCAACGTCAACGCCAGCCTGCTCCGCCGGGCCGACGCAGACATGCGACGCGCCGCCATGGAGGGCATGAAGAAGGGGCTCGACGCGATGGACGGGTCGATCAAGGCCTACGAGGAGATCCCGCACGGCGAGGAGGCCATGCGGCTCTGGGCCAAGGTGAAGAGCACCCAGGCCGACTGGCACCAGAAGGCCGAAGGGGTGGTCTCGGCGGTGGAGGCTCGCAACCGGCTGGCCGACGCCGGCGTGGACAAGGAAGCGCCGGAGGCCAAGGCCGCCGACCAGGTCGTCTGGGACCAGTTCCTGGTGGTCCGCACCGCCCTCCCGCCCTTCGAGCAGGCGCTCGAGGACCTGCTGGAGCGGACCAAGAAGGACACCGAGGCGTCCAAGGAGGCCGGGGCCGCGGCCGGCAGCACCGCCACCACCGGCATCGTGATCGGCATCGTGGTGGGCGCCGTCCTGCTGCTCGCCCTGGGCGTCTTCCTGGGCAAGAAGATCGGCGGCACGGTGACGGCGCTGGTGGGGGAGGCGGGCAAGCTGCGCGAGGCGGTGCAGGCGGGGCAGCTCGGCGTGCGCGGGGACGAGGGCGCGGTGGAGGGGGAGTTCCGGCCCATCATCGCAGGCATCAACGAGACCATGGCGGCGGTGGAGCGGCCGGTGAAGGTCACGGCGGAGTACGTCTCGCGGATCGGCAAGGGGGACATCCCGCCGAAGATCACCGACCGGTACGAGGGCGACTTCAACCTCATCAAGGGCTCGCTGAACGACTGCATCGACGCGGTGAACGCGCTGGTGGCGGACGCGTCCACGCTGGCCAAGGCCGGGGTGGAGGGGCGGCTGGCGACCCGGGCCGACGCCTCGAAGCACCAGGGCGACTTCCGCAAGGTGGTGGCCGGCGTCAACGACACGCTGGACGCGGTCATCGGGCCGCTCAACGTGGCGGCCCGGTACGTGGACCAGATCTCCAAGGGGCAGATCCCGGAGAAGATCACGGCCAGCTACGCCGGCGACTTCAACACCATCAAGGAGAACCTGAACCGGTGCGTGGACGCGGTGAACCGGCTGGTGGCCGACGCCGGCGCGCTGGCCCAGGCCGGGGTGGAGGGGCGGCTGGCCACCCGGGCCGACGCCTCCAAGCACGAGGGGGACTTCCGCAAGATCGTGGAGGGCGTCAACAGGACCCTCGACGCGGTCATCGGGCCGCTCAACGTGGCGGCGAAGTATGTCGACGAGATCTCGCGCGGGGCCATCCCGCAGAAGATCACCGACAGCTACGCCGGTGACTTCAACACCATCAAGAACAACCTCAACACCTGCATCGACGCGGTCAACCGGCTGGTCTCCGACGCCGGCACCCTGGTGGACGCGGCGGTGGCCGGGCGGCTCGCCACCCGCGCGGACGCCTCGAAGCACCAGGGGGACTTCAAGAAGGTGGTGGACGGCGTCAACCAGACGCTGGACGCGGTGCTGGCGCCCATCAACGAGTCGGCCGGCGTGCTGGAGAAGCTCTCCAACCGCGACCTGCGCGCCCGGGTGAACGGCACCTTCCAGGGTGACCACGCCAAGATCAAGGACTCGGTCAACGCCACCGCGGTGGCGCTGCACGACGCCATGCTGCAGGTGGCCGAGGCCGTCGACCAGGTCTCGAGCGCCTCCCAGCAGATCGCCGCCTCGTCGCAGGCGGTGGCCTCCGGCGCCTCGGAGCAGGCCTCCAGCCTCGAGGAGACCAGCTCGTCCCTCGAGTCGGTCCTCTCCATCACCAAGCAGGCCTCCGACAACGCGCAGCAGGCCAACACGCTGGCCACCACGGCCCGCACCGCGGCCACCGACGGCGCGGCGGCGGTGGAGCAGATGCAGGGGGCCATGGGCAAGATCAAGGCCTCCGCGGAGAGCACCTCGCAGATCATCAAGGACATCAACGACATCGCCTTCCAGACCAACCTGCTGGCCCTGAACGCGGCCGTCGAGGCGGCCCGGGCCGGCGAGGCGGGCCGCGGCTTCGCGGTGGTCGCCGAGGAGGTCCGCAGCCTGGCGCTCCGCGCCAAGGAGGCGGCCATGAAGACCGAGGAGCTCATCCGCCAGTCGGTCAAGCAGGCCGGCGAGGGCGAGGTGACGGCCAAGCACATGGCCGGCAAGCTCACCGAGATCGTGGGCGGCATCAGCAAGGTCTCCGACATCGTCTCGGAGATCGCCGCCGCCGCGAAGGAGCAGTCGTCCGGCATCGACCAGGTCAACCAGGCCGTGGGCGAGATGGACAAGGTGACCCAGCAGAACGCCGCCTCGGCCGAGCAGTCCTCCTCCGCGGCCAGCGAGCTGAACGGCCAGGCCGAGGAGCTGGCCGCCATGGTCGGCGCCTTCCAGCTGGCCCGCCACTCGGCCAGCGTGGTCACCAAGCGCCCGGCCGTCCACGCCGGCGCCAGCTACCAGAAGCCGCGCGCCGCCGCCCCGGCCCGCAAGCCCAGCGCGGCGCTCAAGGGCAAGCCCATGCCGGACGCCTTCCCCATGGACCAGGCCGACGACGTCAGGGACTTCTAGCCCGCCCCGGCTCGAGTGAATGACCCGGCGCCCCGCTCCACCGAGAGGTGGGGTGGGGCGCTTTGTCGTTGGGAGAGGACCGGGGTGAGGGGCGCACCTCGACTCCGCGCCTGCGGCGCTACGCTCGGTGCGAACGGACCTTGGATTCCGGGCCCGCCACCCGGCTCGTCGTCCGCCCGACCGTCCGCCCAGTCGCCCGTCCGGCCGTCCCGCCGAAGAACGGGTCCAGCCGCGCCAGGCAGGCCTGCGGCCGCACCTGCAGCAGCGTGTGCGGCCCGTCCAGCAGGGCCGTCTCGGCGTCCGGGCGGGCCGCCAGCACGTCGTCGATCACGTCGGTGCGCAGCAGCCGATCGCCGGTGGGGCCCAGGTACAGCAGGGGGAGCGTGGTGGAGGCCAGCAGGCTGCGCACGTCCACCACCAGGGCCTCGCGGGCCCGGCGCGCCAGCACCGCCGCCGGGACCGCCGCCGTCGCCGCCCGCAGCGCCGCCACCACCGCGTCCGGGGCGTCGCCGCCGGCCAGCAGGAGGCGGACGACCGCCGGCAGGAGCGGCGCCGCGAAGAGGGCCGGGCCCACCAGCGGGGAGAACGGCGCCAGCCAGGGCTGCAGCGGCCGGTCGAGGAAGGTGGCCACCAGCGCCAGGGCGGTCAGCCCGCGCGGGCGGGCCGCCGCCAGCCGGACCGCCAGCGGGCCGGAGAAGGACTCGGCCAGCAGCCCGAAGGAGCCGCGGCGCGGCAACGCCTCCAGCAGCAGCTCCAGGTACTCGTCGTAGGAGCGCGGCCGGTCGGCCGGCAGCGGCACCACCCGGGGGGCGAAGCCGCGCGGCCCCGCCGCCAGCAGCGGGTCGAAGAGCCGCCCGCTCCCGTCGATGCCCGGGAGGAGCAGGGTGGGCAGCCGTGCGGCCGCCCTCACGCGCGCTCCGCCCGGTCCACGGCGCCAGCCCCCTACAGGTAGCCCTTGGCCTTCAGGTTCTGCTCGATGCGCGCCGCCACCGACCCCACCGCCGAGGTGAAGGTCTCGCCGGTGAGCCGCTCGAAGACGTCGATGTACTTCCGGGCCAGCATCACCCGCACCTCGTCGGTGAGCGCCGGGGGCGTGCCGTGGCCGGAGAAGCCGTGCTCCTTGATGAGCCACTGCCGGACGTTCTCCTTGTCCAGCATGTCCTGATCCCGACCGGCGGCGAACCGCTGCTCGTAGCCGTCGGCCACCCAGTAGCGCGAGCTGTCCGGCGTGTGGATCTCGTCGATGACCACCAGCTTGCCGTCGGCGATCCCCATCTCGTACTTGGTGTCGACCAGGATGAGCCCGCGCGAGGCCGCCCACTCCTGCCCGCGGGCGAAGAGCCGCCGGGCGATGGCGGTGGCCTCCTGCCAGACCGCGGCCGGCACCAGCCCCTGCTCCACGATGGCCTTCTCGGAGATGGGCAGGTCGTGCTGGCCGTACTCGGCCTTGGTGGAGGGGGTGAGGATGGGCGCCGCGAACCTCTGGTCCTTCTTCAGGTCCTTCGGCCAGTCGATGCCGTAGTCCCCCGCCTTGCCGGCCTGGTAGTCCCGCCACAGGGACCCGGTGATGTAGCCGCGGATGATCACCTCCACCGGCAGCGCCTTGGCCCGCCGCACCACCATCACGCTCGGGTCGGGCGCGGCCAGGAGGTGGATGGGCGCGATGTCCTTCACCTTGTCGAACCAGAAGGCGGTCAGCCGCGACAGCACCTCGCCCTTGAACGGGATGGTGCCGAGCACGTGGTCGAAGGCGCTGATGCGGTCGGTGGTGACCATCACGATCTGGTCACCGCGCGAGTAGTTGTCGCGGACCTTGCCTCGGTAGAGCTCGCCGAGGGCGGGCAGGTCGAGCTGGCGGAGGGTGTGCGGCAGCTGGGCGTGCAGGAGGGCGTCGGGGATCATGGGCGGGGATGTTATACGTCGGCGCATCCATGTCTCTGGGAAAAGTGCGGCTCGTCCTCCACCGGCCCGCCAGCGCCGAGAACGTCGGCGCGGCGGCCCGGGTGATGAAGAACTTCGGCCTGTCCCGGCTGGCCATCGTGGCCCCCGCGGCCTGGGAGGGGTCGCCCCGCAGCGGGGGGGAGGGGACCGTCCGGGACGACGTCTTCCAGCGGGCCAGCCGCCTGGCCCGGCACGCCAGCGACCTGCTCACGGGCGCCGAGGTCCACCAGGACCTGTCCGGGGCACTGGCGCCGGCCACCTGGACCTGCGGCACCAGCTCGCGGACCATCGACGGGCGGCCGCGCCTCTCCCCTCGCGAGCTGGCGGCCGAGGTGGTGCGCCGGGCCGCAGCGGGGGAGGTGGCGGTGGTGTTCGGCGAGGAGCAGCGCGGCCTCTCCGACTCCGAGCTGGAGCTGTGCCAGGCGGTCTGCACCATCCCCACCACCTCGGCCTACGACTCCATGAACCTGGCGCAGGCCGTGGCGGTGGTCTCCTACGAGCTGGCGCTGGCGGCCGGTGCGGCCCTGGCCCCGGTGGCGCCGCCGGGCGAGCCGGCCCGCCACGCCACGGTGGAGGCCCTCTGGGCGCGGCTCGGCGCCGTGCTGGCCGGGGCCGGCTACCTGAACCCGCAGAACCCCGAGCTGATCCTGGCGGAGTGGCGGCGCCTGCTCACCCGCGCCGAGCCGACCCAGCGCGAGGTGGAGCTCCTGCTGGCCGCGGCCAAGACCCTGGAGCGGCAGCTCAAGCTGGAGGCCGGCGGCCGCTGACGGGCGGGGGTCCACCCGGCAGGGCGAGCGGCCGGGGACCGGGCGCGGGCCGGGTGCCCCGAGACGACGACGCCCGCCCCCCTCGTGGGAGGGAGCGGGCGCGCGTCGACCGGCTGGGGCGTGGCCCCGGGGGGACCGGCCGGGTGGCTAGGCCGCGGGGGCCGCCACCTGGTTCTTCTTCCGGCTCTTCTTCCAGGCGTCGTAGTGGGTCTCGCAGAGGCCGTGGCCGAAGACCTTCTTCTTGCAGTCCGGCTTGGAGCAGGTCTTGTAGCGGGCCGGCTTGGCCTCGAGCTCGCCCGACCGCCACTTCTTGAAGTGGAAGAAGCAGAGCCCCTTGGCGCGGAAGGCGCGCTTGCAGCCGGCCACGGTGCAGGCCTTCTTGCCGGCCGCCTTCGCCTTCGGCGCCGTCTTCTTGGTCTTGGTCTCGGTCTTGGTCTCGGCCATGTCTGTTCCTTCGAGGCTGCCTGCTGCGAGGCTGTCTGCTGCGAGGCGGACGTGCCCCGGAGCGCTGCGTTCTCTCAATGTCCGTCGCGGCCGCTGCACGGAGCGGGCCGCGGGAAAGGGGCACTCCTTACCTCGCCTGGCGTGCCGATGGCAACCTCGAACGGTCCGGTCCGACGGGCCTTTCAGCGCCTGGGCGCGTCGGCCAGGTGCTGGTCGAGCAGCCGGTCGAGGGCCCGCCGGTCCGCCTCGGTGTGCCCCTCCACCGGCGCCGGACCGGCCGGCTTCGCCCCGGTGCGCGCCTGGGCCTTGCTCCCGGGGCGCGCCGGCGCCCTGTCCGGGGCGCCGCCGCCGCGCATCTCGGCCCAGGTCCGGGCGGCGAAGTCGGTGGCGTCGTCGGCGGCGCGCCAGCGGTCGGCCAGGGTGCGCCCACCGAACGGCACCAGGAAGAGGAAGGCGGCCAGCGCGCCCAGCAGGACCGCGGCCTTCACGAGGCTCCACATGGACGGGAGGGTACCGCCGCCCGCCCGGCGAGCCAGTTTCCGGCCGCCGCGGCCGCCCGCGGCGGCCTTCCCGCCTGCGCCGCCCTTCCCGCTCCGGCCGGCCGCGGCGCCGCCGCCGCGCTTCACTCGAGCCACGGCCGGAGCTCCGCCACCCGGTCCACCAGCCGCACCGCGCCCGCCGCCCGCAGCTCGGCGCGCGGCCGGAAGCCCCAGGTGACGGCCACCATCGGCACGCCGGCCTGGCGCGCGGTCCGCACGTCGATGGGGCTGTCGCCGATGAAGACGGTGTCCTCCGGCCGGGCCCCCAGGCGGCGCATCAGCTCCAGCGTGCCGCCCGGGTCCGGCTTGCGGGGGGCCTCGTCGCCGCCGGTCACCAGGGCGAACCGGTCGAGCAGCCCCAGCCCGGCCAGGATGCGGCGGGCCACCCGGCCAGGCTTGTTGGTGTGGACCGCCAGCAGCCGGCCGCTGCGGGTGAGCAGCTCGGGGATGCCGGGGAAGGGGCGGGTGCGGTCGAGGCAGTGCAGGTCGTAGTGGCGCCACCAGGCCGCCAGCGCCGGGGCCGCCAGCTCCTGGTGCGGCGCCACCGCCCGCTCCAGCAGCAGGCGCGCCCCCTCGCCCACGTAGGACTCGATCTCCGCCCGGCTGCGGGCCGGGCGCCCCACCGCGGCCAGGGCGGCGTTCACCGAGGCGGCCAGGTCGTCGAGGGTGTCGAGCAGGGTGCCGTCGAGGTCCAGGATGGCGAGGCGGGTCACGTGGTGGGGGCTCCCGTCATGGTGCCGCGGCGGGCCAGGACGCGCGAGATGGCGTCGTGCACCGCGGGGTCGACCTGGGCGCCGCGCAGGGTGGCCAGGATGGCCACCACCTCGGGGGCCGAGTAGGCGCGCTGGTAGGGGCGCTCGCTGGTGCAGGCGTCCCAGGTGTCGGCGGCGTTGACGATGCGGGCCACCAGCGGGATGGCCTCGCCGCGCAGGCCGTCCGGGTAGCCCGCGCCGTCCCAGCGCTCGTGGTGGTGGCGGATGCCGGGCTCGGCCGCCTTGAGGAAGTCGATCCCCTCCACGATCTCGGCCCCCACCACCGCGTGGCTGCGCACCAGCGTCAGCTCCTCGGGGGTGAGGCGGGCCGGCTTGCGCAGCACCTGCTCCGGCACGCCGATCTTGCCGATGTCGTGCAGCAGCCCGGCGTAGCGCACCGCCACCAGCGAGGCCTCGTCGAAGGCGAACTCGCGGGCGATCTCCACCGAGAGGGCCGCCACCCGCTCCGAGTGGCCGCGGGTGTAGGGGTCCTTGGCGTCGATGGCCGACGCCAGGGCCCGGATGGTGTCGAGGTAGCCCCGCTCCAGGGCCGCGATGAGCCGGCGGTTCTCGCCGTCGTAGGAGGCCAGCTCCCGGCTCATGTGGTTGAAGGTGTAGGCCAGGTCGCCGAGCTCGTCGCGGACCGCCACCTTCACCTCGCGACCGAAGCGGCCGCGCGCGATGTCGAGGGCGCCGTGCACCAGCTCTCCCAGCGGGGAGGTGACCCGCCGCGCCACCAGCGCCGCCACGGCCAGCGAGGAGGCCACCGAGGCCGCCACGGCGGCGCCCAGCATGGCGAAAGGCGGCTCCACGCCCCCGACCCGCAGCAGGAGGACCAGCAGGGCCAGCGGCACCACCCCGGCGGCCACCGTGGCCAGGAGCAAGGTGCGGAAGAGCTTCATCGCGCCCCGACCGCCGTGGAGATGGCCCGCTCCAGGGTGCGGCGGCTGAAGGGCTTCTGCAGCAGCACCTGCACCTGCTCCACCCCGTCCACGCCCCGCAGGCTGCCCTCGTTGATGGCGGTGAGCAGCACCGCCGGGACCGGCCGGGTGCGCCGGATCTGGAGCAGCGCGTCCAGGCCCGACAGCTTGGGCATGAGGAAGTCCAGGATGAGCAGGTCGGGCGCCTCGCGGGCGCACAGCAGCACCGCCTCGGCGCCGTTCTCGGCCTGCACCACCGCGTGGCCGATCTCGCAGAGGAGGTCGGTCAGCATGGCGCGGACCAGGCGATCGTCGTCGGCGATGAGGATCTTCACGTGGTGACCGCCCCCGCTGGCTCGGGGGAGGATACCCGAACGCGGGGGGCGGGGGCACCCCGGGCGCGGCGGCGCGCCGCGCACCCACCGTCCGGGGGGCGCGACCCGGCCGCTACGGCCCCAGCCCCACCCAGACCGAGCCGTCCTCGAAGACCTCGCGCTTCCAGATCGGCGCGTCCTGCTTGAGCCGCTCCAGCACGGCCTGGCAGGCCCGGAAGGCGGGCGCCCGGTGCGGCGCGGCGCAGGCGATGACCACCGCGGCCTCGCCGGGCTGGAGCACGCCCACCCGGTGGACCACCGCCACGGCGCACCCCTCGGCCTGGCCCACCTCGGCGCCGATGCGGGCCAGCACCCGCTCGGCCATGGGGCCGTAGGCCTCGTACTCCAGCCTGAGCACCCGTCGGCCGCGCGTCTCGCCGCGCACGGTGCCGGTGAAGGTGACCAGGCCGCCGCGCCCGGGCGCCTCCACCGCCCGCGCCACCTCGTCGAGCGAGAGCGGCTGGTCGGTGACGCGGAAGCACGGCGCGCCGCCGGCCACCGGCGGGACCACCGCCACCTCGGCCCCGTCGCGCACCGGGTCCTCGTCGCGGGCGAACTCCTGGTCCACCGCCAGGCGGCAGCGGGGCAGCACCCTGGCCAGGCCGGGGCGCGCCTCGGCCAGGTGGCGCCGCAGCGCGCCCACGGTGGCGGGCCAGGGGTCGAGCGCCTCGCGGGCCACGCCGGCGGCCTCGCGGGCGGCGGCGAAGTACAGGACGGTGACCGGCACCGGGCTACTTCCCGAACAGGCGCGCCAGGTCGCCGAAGATGGTGACGCCCAGCAGGAGCGCGATGAGGGCGATGAAGCCGGCCGCGTGGACGTACGACTCGACCTTCTCGTTGACCCGCCGGCGGGTCACCATCTCCACGCCCAGGAAGACCAGCCGCCCGCCGTCCAGCGCCGGGAAGGGCAGCAGGTTGAAGAGGGCCAGCGCCACCGAGATGTTCCAGACGATGGTGAGGAAGCGGTCGGCGCCCACCCTGGCGCCGCGCACCAGCTCCTGCGCGATGCCCACCGGCCCGGAGAGCTCGGCCTTGGTCTCGCGCTTCACCATGGCGCCGAGCATGGCCAGCGTCTGGCCCACCGCCGCGTTGGTGCGGGTGAAGCCTGCCACCGCCGCGTCCAGCGGCCCCAGCCGGACCCGCGGCGCGTAGGGCGTGAACCCCACCCGGCCCACGCCGCCCCGATCCTCCGGGGTGATGGGCAGGGTGAGCCGCTCGGCCGCCGGCCCCTCGCCGCGCTCCACGGCCAGCTCGATGGTCCGTCCGGGGGCCTTCTGCAGCGCCCCCACCAGCTCGGTCCAGGTGGCCACCGGCGCGCCGGCCACCGCCAGGATCCGGTCGCCGGGGCGCAGGCCGGCCCGCTCGGCCGGCATGCCCGCCACCAGGTCGCCCACCCGCGCGGCGCCGTCGGGGGTGGGCAGGCCCATGGTGCCGAGCAGCCCGGCGGCCAGCACCACGGCGATGAGGTAGTTGGCGCCCGGGCCGGCCACCAGCACCAGCACCCGCCGCCAGGCGGCCTGGTTGCAGTAGGCCGAGGCGTCGTCGGCGGCCACGTCGTCCCCCGCCGCCATGCCGCGGATGCGCACGTAGCCGCCCAGCGGCAGCGCCGAGACGGCGTATTCGGTCTCGCCGCGGGTGGCCGACCAGAGCACCGGCCCGAAGCCCACGCTGAACTTCTCCACCTTCATGCCCAGGGCGCGGGCCACCCACATGTGGCCGGCCTCGTGCAGCACGATGAGCGCCGAGACGGCCAGCACCGCGGCCACGATCGACAGGGCGGTGATCACTTAGGGGAACTCCTCCGCCTCGAAGGCCTCGAGCACGACGTCCGGCTCGAGGTGCGCGCGGGCCGGCAGGCCGGCCGCGAGGCACGCGTGCTTCAGGAAGGTGGCGGCGTCCCAGCCCTTGCCGGCGCCGGCCGACGGGAGCAGCAGGCCGCGGTGCCAGCCCTGGGTGACGGCCAGGGCGTCCAGGCCGGGCCTGACGTCGCCGGCGCCCGAGATGCGCCGCCCCGGGCCGAGCACCGCCAGGCGCAGGCCGAGCGCGGGCTCGTCGGCCGGGGCGAGCGGCGGGGTGCGCGGGTCGTGGTCCGCGGCGGCGGCGGCCAGGCGGATCACCTCGGCGGCGAGCGGGCCGGCCGGGGCCAGCGCGCCGAGCGAGGCGCGCACCTCGCCGGCCAGGCGCACCGTCACGAAGGCCGCGCGCAGCGCCGCCAGCGGCCCGCTGGCGGGCGCCTGCGGGGCCGCGCCGAGCCCGAGGCGGTGGCGCAGGGCGGCGCGCGCCAGCGCCAGCAGGGCCACCTGGTCCTCGGCGGACAGCGCGGCGCTGGGCGCCCCCGGGGCCTCGGGGCCGGGCCCGGTGGCCGGGGCAACGGTGGGGGCGAGGGGCGCGGTCACGGGCGGGGGCGCGCGCCGGTGAGGAGGAAGCGGCGGGCGTCGGCCAGGATCTCGGCGTGGTCGAAGCAGAGCGGCTCGGGCAGCTCGCGCCAGCCGAAGGCCCGCGCCTCGGCCGCGTCGTCGCCGCCGGTGGGCGTGCCGGCGGCGCGCCCCATGAACACGGTGCTGGTGGTGTGGCGGCGGGCGTCGCGGCGCGGGTCGGAGTAGACGCCGAGCAGGTCGGTCAGGGTCACCGCGAGGCCGGTCTCCTCGAGGGCCTCGCGCACCGCGGCCGCCTCCAGCGTCTCGCCCTCGTCCACGAACCCGCCCGGCAGGGCCCAGCCGAGCGGCGGGAAGCGGCGCGCCACCAGCACCACCCGGTCGCCCGGGAGCGCGATGACCACGTCGACGGTGGGCGCGGGGGTGCGGTGCTCGGCCATGCGGGGCGGTTCGTAGCGCGGCGCGGGGCGCGGGGTCAAACCCGGCGCCGGGAGGGGATTCCTTCACGGCCTCTCAGGGCGCGGACCCGGCGGGGGGGCCGGCGGGGAGGACGCCCGCCGCCCCGGCCGGCGCGGTGTCCGCCGGGAAGGCCTTCTCCACCAGCAGGGCGGCGAAGGGGATGGCGGCGGCCGGGCGGCCGGCGGCCAGGGCCCGCGCCACGGCGGCGGCGGCGGCGGACTCGGCCGCCGCCCCGGCCCGGGCCAGGTGCTCGGCCACGTCGAGCAGCCGGCCGGCCAGCCGCTCGCGCCGGGCCGGGGTGAAGTACCCGTCCACCGCGGCGCGCACCAGCGCGGCCTGCCGGTCGCGGCGCTGCTCCGGCGCGCCCTCCGGCGTGGCGGCCTCCGGCCGGTCGAGCTGCCTGGCCACCTCGCGCAGGTAGGCCTCCTCGGCCATCCAGCCGCGCAGCAGCGGCAGCTGGTGCAGCGCCGCCGAGCCCTCCACGGCCGCCGCCTCGGCCACCTCGTCGAGGGCCGGCAGGTCCTGGCCAGGCGGCGGCAGGGCCGGCGCCGGGCCGAGCTGGCCCAGCCACTGGTCGGCCCCATCCGGCACCTTGGTGCCGGCGCCGGCGTTCAGCGACCGGGCCGCGGCGATCAGCCCGTGGGCCCGCTCGCGCGGCAGCTCGCCGACGCCCATGGTGGCGCCGCGGTCCAGCAGCCCCTTCACGAAGGCGCGCCACTCCTTGCGGCCCAGCACGCCGACCTGCAGCTCGAGCAGCCCGCGCTCGTCGGAGAGGACCGCCTGCGCCACCTCGACGCCGCGGCCGGGCAGGTTGCGGGGCAGCCAGACGGCCCGCTCTCCCAGGCCGTCCACCGTGGAGGCGAAGGCGGGCGGCGGAGGCTCGGCCGGCGCCGGCGCCGGGGCAGGGGCCGCCGGGCGGGTCGGCTCGGGGACCGCCACGCCGCGCGCCTTGAGGTGGTGGAGGAGCCGCTTGGCCTCCTTGGCCACCTCCTTCTCGGGGCGGACCGCCAGGGCGGCCACCAGGTCGACGCGCCCGGCGGCGGTGGCGGCGCGCATGACCGCGGCGGCCAGCGAGGCGGGCAGCGAGGCCACCTCCTCAGGCTGGGCCCGGATGATGGTGGTGACCAGGCGGGCGGCGCGCCCGGCCTCGGGGCGGGGCACGTCCGCGGCGGCGGCGATCTCGGCGCTCTCCACGTTGGGGTCGCGCAGGAGCGCCAGCAGCCGGTCGGGGTCGGTCTCGGGCATGGCGGCGCACTGTAGCCCCAGGCCGTCGGGCGCTCAATGGGGCTGCCAGCGAGCCGTCCGTTTTGACGGAGGGATGTACCCCGTCCGAGGGGCGCGGCGCATTGACTCACGGCTCCGGCCGGCCGTAGTCTCCCTCGCCTCAACCACCCCGCGGCCGCCGGTGCGGCCCGACTACCCAGGAGTCGACCCATGCTGAAGTACCTCCTCGGCGCCGCCGCCGCCCTCGCCCTCCTCGCCGCCGCCCCCGCCTCCGCCTGCGGCGACTGCAAGGACTGCCAGCACAAGAAGGACACCACCGCGCAGGTGGACAAGAAGGTCTCGGTGGCCGAGGCCGACAAGAAGGAGCACAAGGGCTGCGGCTGCGACCACTCCGCCACCAAGGAGTGCAAGTGCGGCGAGAAGTGCGCCTGCGAGGGCTGCCCGGTGCACGGCAAGAAGGGCGAGTCCAAGGAGAAGAAGAGCTAGGCTCCGCCTCGCCTTCGACGCTTCGCCCGCGGGCGGCCCCCTTCGACGGGAGCCGCCCGCGCCATTTCCGGGGGCGCCTGCCCGGGCCCGTCGTAGGCTCGCGCCATGAGCCAGACCACGGGCCTCGAGGTCCTGCAGCTCGGGCCGCTGGCCCTGCGCCCCACCGGGCTCTTCACGGCCGCCGGCCTGCTCCTGGGGCTGGCGGTGGCGGCGCGCGCCGCCCGGGCCGACGGCCTCGACGGGGCGGCGCTGGCCCGCCGGCTGGTGCTGGCGGTCGGCGCCGGGCTGGTGGGCGCCCACCTGGGCCACCTGCTCGCCTACCACCCGGAGGAGCTGACCGATCCCTGGGCGCTGCTGCGGCTCTCCGACGGGCTCTCGTCGATGGGCGGCCTCCTGGCCGGGGCCGCCGCGCTGGCCGCAGCCTTCCGCGGCCGCGCGCCGGGGCTGCTGGCGCACGGCGACGCGCTGGCGCTCGGCCTGGCGCCGGGGTGGGCGGTGGGGCGGGTGGGCTGCGCGCTGGTCCACGACCATCCCGGCCGGCTCACCACCTCCCCGCTGGCGGTCCGCTTCCCCGACGGCCTGCGCCACGACCTGGGGGCCGCCGAGGCGCTCCTGCTGGGCGGGCTGGCGCTCGGCCTGCTGGCGCTGCGCCGGCGGGGCGCGGCCCGCGGGCGCCTCCTGCCCCTGCTGGCGCTGGGATACGGGGCGGGGCGCTTCGGCCTCGACTTCCTGCGCGCCACCGACCTGCCCGGCGCCGACCCCCGGCTGGCCGGCCTGACCCCGGCGCAGTGGGCCTGCCTGCTCCTGGTCGGCTGGGGCGCCTGGGCGCTCGGCCGCCCGGTGCGGCCCCGCGCCGCGCTCTGATAGAACCCGAGACCCGATGGCCCCCGACCCGCGCGCGCTGGCGCCCCCGCGAGCCCCGCCGCCGGCCGGCGCCGACGAGCCGCTGCTCCTGGCGCGGGCGGCGCGCGACGCCGCGCTGGCCGAGGTCACGGCGCTCGACGCCGAGGTGGAGGCGCTCGCCGCGGAGCTGGCGGCCTTCGCGGCCGCGCTCGCCCTCGGCCTGGGCGAGGCCGACGCCGAGGCCCAGCGCGCGGCGGGGCTGGTGCGGCGGCTGCAGGCGCTGGCCGACGGCCTGGCGCGAGAGCTCACGCGGGTCCGCGAGGTGGGGCGCGGCGCCGGGGCAGCCGCGGGCGCGCCCGCTCGGCCGGCGCGCGCCGGCGGGGTGGCCGGGGCCAGGCGCGGCGGGGCGGCGCGCGCGGCGTCCGGCGGCGGCCGGGCCTGGGAGGACGACCCGCGCGCGGATGGCGCCGGCCCGGGCCAGCCCGGCCAGGGGCCAGGGGAAGGAGCGTCCGGCCGCGCCGGAGAAGACCGGGCCGGGCCGCACGGTCCCGAGGCCGAGGCCGCGGCGCTGAGGCGGGTCTACCGGCGGCTGGCGCGGCTGCTCCACCCCGACCTGGCGCAGCTCGACGAGGAGCGGGCGCGGCTCTCCACCCAGATGGCGCGCGCCAACGCCGCCCTGGCGGCCGGCGACCTGCAGGCGCTGGAGCTGATGGCCGAGAAGCTCGGCGCCGGCGAGCCGGCCGGCGACGTGACCGAGGCCGAGCGGCTGGCCCACCTGGCGCGGCGCACCGAGCAGCTCCGGCGGGTGGCGGCCTCGCTGGCCCGCGAGCGCGGCCGGCTGGTGGCCAGCCAGACCGCCCGGCTGCGCCAGGCGGCGGCGGCGCGGGCCGCGGCGGGCGGGGACTACTTCACCGAGAGCGCGGCGGAGCTGGCCGAGGAGGTGGCGGCGGCACGCGCCGACGCCCTGGCGCGGCTGGCGGCGGTCGAGGCGGCGGCCCGGGCGCTCTCGGGCGAGAGGCGGAGGATCATGCGCGAGCTGTCGCGGCGGCAGGGGGGCGGGGTGGTGCGGGGCGGCTTCGACCCGCTGGCGGAGAGCGGCCTGGTGCGGCGGGCGGCGCTGCGGCTCACCCGATCGCGCGCCAGCGCGCCGGCCCGGGCGCTGGCCCGCTGGCTGGAGGGGGCCGCCGAGGCGGAGGGCGCCGGTGCGGCGGGGAGCCGGTGGGAGGCGGGCCTGACCCTGCTGGCCTTCCTCCTGGAGGCGGCCGGCGAGCGGCCGCCGCCCGCGGTGGCCAGCGCCGCCGGGCTGGCGGAGCGCTGGGAGCGGCTGCGGCCAGGCTGGCCCGGCGCGCCGGACCTGGCGGGGGCGCTGGCGCGGGCGCCGCGCCACCTGGTGCTGGGGGCGCGGGCCGGCCAGGCCGAGGTGGTGGCGGGGCTGCAACTCGCCGAGGGGTCCCTGGCGGCCGGCGTGGAGCTGGCGCTCTCGCACGCGGCGGTGGCGGCGGTGGCGCGCCAGGTCTTCGCGGCGCTCGGCCCGACCGAGCGGTGCGGCCCGTGCCGGCGCGAGGTGGTGGGCGTGCACGTGCTGCGCACCAGCGGCCTCGACGAGCGCCACGGGATCCTCTGCCCGCGCTGCGGCGCGGTGCTGCGGTCCTACTGGCGCTACGGCGAGCCCGAGGGGCTGGAGGCGCTGTGGGCGCTGGCGCTGGCCGTGGGCTTCAACGGCGAGGTGCGGGTGCGGCTCGGCGACGGCACCCTGGGGTTCGGCGGGCGTCCGGAGGACCTGGCAGGCCTCACGGCCGGCGGGCTGGCGGCGCGGTTCGAGGCGCTCTACCTCGAGCCCTGCGAGGTGGCCTTGCCCCGGGGGGCGCTCCGGGTCGCCTCGCGAGGGCGGGTGCTGCAGGCGCGAGCCCGCCTGGCCGGGCTGCCCGCCCTGGCGCTGCGCATCGAGGGGGCGGCCGGCGAGGGGCTGGTGGAGCTGCTCCGCACCCGCATCGAGCGGCGCTTCAGGCCGGGCGCCGGGCGCACCTGAGGAGCCGGAGCCGCCCGGGTCCGCGGGCGCGACCCGTCGAGGGCTCACCGTCGAGAGGGCACGACCGGACCGGTCCACTTAGATGGACTCCAGCGGCGGCCGAGGGTCCGCCGGTGGAGGCCACCATGGAGCCAGTCCAGCACGGCGAGCGCCCGGCACCGCACCTGCCAGCCAGTGACCCCGCTGCGAGCGCGGAGTCGCGGGAGGGCGCCGCGGGCACACCAGCCCAGGTCGCGCCCGCAGCCTCCGGGCTGGTCCTCTGGCGGTCGCTGTCCCTCCTCCTCCTCGGCGGCCTGCTGGTGGCCGGCCTGGCCTCCGCCGGCCAGCCCCGGACGTTTGCGGCGCCGCTCGTGGTCCGGGCCCAGGCCACCTGCGACGAGCGGCAGGTGGCGCTGCCGCCAGGTCACCCACCGGTTCCCGGGTACCAGGGCTGGCAGGGCCGCCTCCGCGCCTCGCCGGACCTGCCGCCGGGCCACCCCCCCATCCACGGCCGCGCCTCCAGGGCTGGCCAGGCACGCCCCCTCGCGCCGGTGTTCGACGCGCCCGGGCTGCTCGACATCTGAAGCCATTCCAGCGGGTTCCGCGGGTCGTCGCCGAAGCGAGGACCAGGGGTCGAAGGCACCCGGATGGAGTGCTATGACTGACCCGTGGGGGGGAAGACCAAGATCCTGATCGTCGACGACGACTCGGGCATCCGCGACACGCTCGCGGACTGCCTGGAGGGTGAGGGCTACGACGTGGCCGGCGCGCGAAACGGCGCCGAGGGGCTGGAGCACCTGTCGGTCCACCGGCCCGACCTCATCCTGCTCGACCTCCTGATGCCGGTGATGAACGGTCACCAGTTCCTGGCCCGGCTGCGCGCCGACGCCACCACGCGCGACATCCCGGTGCTGCTCATGACCGGGGCCAGCGGCCGCACGACCCAGGCGCTGCCGCCCGCCGACGCCGTGCTCCCCAAGCCCTTCGAGCTCGACGAGCTGCTCGAGCTGGTCAAGCGGCTCGACGGGCGCGGCTGATGGCGCGCTTGCCAGCCCGGGCGCCCTCGCGTACAGCACCCGGGTGCGCGTCCTCGTCACCGGCGCCACCGGCCTGGTGGGCGGGGCGGTGGTCCAGGAGCTGCTGGCCCGCGGGCTGGCGGTGCGGGCGCTGGTGCGCCCCACCTCCGAGCTGACCAACCTGGGCGGCGCCACCGCCGGCCGGATCGAGCTGGCCCAGGGCGACGTGCTCGACCGGGCCTCGGTGGAGCGGGCGCTGGCCGGCTGCGACGCCGTCGTCCACTCGGCCGGCATCGCCACCATGGGGCGGGAGTCGCGGGCCCGCCTCTTCGCCGTCAACGCCGGCGGGGTGGAGGTGGTGCTGGGCGCGGCGCTGGCGGCCGGGGTGGAGCGGGCGGTGCTCACCTCGTCGGCCGCGGTGCTGGGCGGCTCGCACGTGCCGCGGGTGGCCGACGAGGACACCACCTCCAGCGCCGACACGCTGGGCCTCGACTACTTCGTCTCCAAGCTGCGGGGCGAGGAGGTGGGGCTCGACCTGGCGGCGCGCGGCCTGCCGCTGGTGGTGGTCCGGCCGGCCTACGTGCTCGGCCCCGGCGACCTGTACGGCTCCTCGGCCGCCACCGTGCTGGCCCTGGCCCGCGGCAGGGTCCCGGCCTTCGTGCAGGGCGGCGCCTCGTTCTGCGACGTGCGCGACGTGGCGCGCGGCCACGTCGAGGCGCTGCTGCGCGGCCGGCCGGGCGAGACCTACCTGCTGGGCGGGCAGAACCTCACCATGGACGAGGCCATCGGGCGCATCTGCCGGCTGGCCGGCGTGGCGCCCCCGCTCCGCCTGCCCTACGCGGTGGCGGCGGCGGTCACCCGCGCCCTGGGGCTCCTGGGCCGGCTGGGCGGGCCGCCGCCGGCGGTGAGCCGGGAGCTGCTGGAGGCCAGCCGGCTCTACACCTTCGTGACCAGCGCCAGGGCGCAGCGCGAGCTCGGCTACTCCATCCGGCCGTTCGAGGACTCGGTGCGCGACACCCTGCGGTGGTACCTGGCGCGCGGCAAGCTCGACCCGGCGACCCCGGAGCTGAAGGCCCTGGCGGCGCCCTGACCGGCCGCCGGCCGGGCCGCCGCGGCGCGCCCGCCCGCCGGTTGGTATGTCTCCCACGGTGAAGCTCCTCCGCTCGGCACTGGCCACCCTGCTGGCGCTCGCCTTCCTGGCGCTCACCTTCCCGGTGGCGCTGGTGGTGCGCCTGGCCACCGCCTCCTTCGACCCGGACCGCACCCGGGTGAGCCGGGCCATGCGGGCCCTGGGGCAGTGGATGGTGGCCTGCTCGCCGCTCTGGCGCGTCACGGTGGAGGGGACGCTGCCGGCCACCGGGGCCTTCGTGGTGGTGCCGAACCACCAGTCGATGGTCGACGCGCTGGCCATCGCCTTCCTGCCGCGCGACCTGAAGTGGATCGGGAAGCGCTCGGTCTTCCTGGTGCCGTGGCTGGGCTGGGCCTTCCACCTGGCCGGCTACGTGCCGGTGCTGCGCGGCGACCGCGAGAGCGGGTCGAAGGCGCTCGGCACGCTGCGCGGCTACCTGGCTCGCGGCCTGCCGGTGGGCCTGTTCGCCGAGGGGACCCGCAGCCGCGACGGCAGCTTGCGGCCCTTCAAGGCGGGGCCGTTCAAGCTGGCCATCGAGGCGGGCGCGCCCGTCTACCCGGTGGCCATCTGGGGCGCCGGCCAGGCCATGCCGGCCGACACCGCCTGGCTGCTGGCGGCCCACGTCCGGGTCCGCATCCTGCCGCCGGTGCCCACCGCCGGGCTCGAGGTGGCCGACGTGGACCGGCTGCGCGAGGAGGTGCGGGCCCGGCTGGCCGCCGCGCTGGAGGGGCTGGCGGGTCCGGCCCCCGGCGCCGGGGGCGGGGCCGGCGCTCAGGTCCCCGGGGTCTGGCGGGGGCGGACCCTGACCTGGCGGATCAGCCGCGGCGTGGCGTCCACCACCTCGAGCTCTGCGTCCTGCAGCTGCAGCCTGGCGCCGCGCTCCGGCACCGCGCCGGCCAGCTCGATGCACAGCCCGGCCAAGGTGGAGTAGCCCTCGCCGTCCGGCAGGGAGAGGTCGAGGGTCCGGTTCACCTCGCGGATGGGGGCCTGGCCCGAGCAGAGCGCGGCGCCGCCCGGCTCGCGCACCACCAGCACCTCCGGCCGCTCCTCCTCGTCGGAGATGTCCCCCACCAGCTCCTCGACCAGGTCCTCCAGCGTGACCAGCCCGGCCACGCCGCCGTGCTCGTCCACCACCATGGCCAGGGGCGAGCGGCGCCGCTGCAGCTCGCGCAGCACCTGCACCGCCGGCGCGCTGCCCGGCACGAAGTGGGCCGGCCGGATCAGGTCCGCCAGCACCACCAGCTCCTTCTCCCAGATCATGGCCGCCAGGTCCTTGGCCTTGACGTAGCCGACCACGCCGTCGAGCGTGCCCTGGTACACCGGCATCCGGCTGCGCCCCTGCTCCAGCATGGTGCGCCGCAGCTGCTCGGTGGTGGCGTCGAGCGGCAGCCCCACGATGCGGCTGCGCGGCACCATCACGTCGGCCGCGGTGAGATCGCGGAAGGCCAGGGCCCGCGAGGCGATCTCGGCGGTGGGGGCGTCCAGCGCGCCCACCTGGCCGGCCTCGTCCACCAGCGCCTCCAGCTCCTCCGCCGAGACCCGCGACTCGGTGAAGGTGGTGCGGTCGCCGAAGGGGCGCAGCACCAGGTTGGAGGCCCGGGTGAGCAGCCAGACCACCGGCCGGGCCGCCGCGGAGAGCGCCAGCAGGGGCCGCCCGGCCAGCAGCGCGTAGCGCTCGCCGGCGCGCAGGGCCAGCGACTTGGGCACCAGCTCGCCGAGCACGATGGAGAGCGCCGACACCACCACCACCACCGCGCCGAGCGCGAGCTGCCCGGCGTAGGGCGCCAGCGCCGGGACCTCGGCCAGCGGCACGGCCAGCTCGCTGGCGATGGTGGCGCCGCCGAAGGCGGCCGCGCTGGCGCTCACCAGGGTGATGCCGATCTGCACGGTGGCCAGGAACCGCTCGGGCTCGGCCCTCAGCCGCGCCACCGCCCGCGCCGCGCCGCTGCCGGCCTCGGTGAGCTGCACCAGGCGGCTCTTGCGCAAGGTCACCACCGCGATCTCGGCGCCCGAGAAGAGGCCGTTCAGCAGGATGAGCGCGAGGATGACGAGGAGCTCGGTGGCGATGGCGGTCTCCCGGCGGGCGGGGGCAGGCGGGGGTGAGATCATGGCCTGGCGACGCCTGGGGCGGAAGGCGCAGCCGCGGAGCGGCCCGGTCGGGGCGTCCCGCGCGAGACGGGTGGGCGCTACCTGGGCGCGGAACCGACCGGCGCGGCCACCAGGCGGCGCAGCGTGGTGACCTCCCGCCGGCGGGCGGCGGCCAGCGGGTCCGACGGGTCGCGGCTCCTCGGGTGGTGCGGCAGCGCCTCGATGCCGCCGGCCACCGTGAGCCCGGCCGCCTCCAGCTGGGCCTCGAGCTCGCCTGGCCGGCGCAGGCCGAGCAGCTCGGCCAGGTCGGAGAGGATGAGCCAGGCCTCGCCGCCGGGCGCCAGGTGGGCCCGCAGCCCGCCGAGGAAGCGGGCCAGGAAGGCGCCGTCCGGGTCGTAGATGGCGCGGTCGAGGGGCGTCACGGCCTCGGCCGGCAGCCAGGGCGGGTTGCAGACCACCAGGTCGAACGGGGCGGGCGGCGCGGTCCCGGCCGGGGCCGGCGGGTCCCCGCCGGGGAACAGGTCGGCCGCCACCACCTCGACCTTCGACGCCAGCCCGAGCCGGCCGGCGTCCTCGCGCGCCGAGGCCAGGGCGCCCGGGGACAGGTCGGTGGCGGTCACCAGGGCGCCGGCGCGCGCCAGCACGAAGGCCAGCACCCCCGTCCCGGTGCCCACGTCCAGGGCCCGCCGACCCGCCACCGGCCACCGCTTGCAGGCCGCCGCGACCAGCTCGACGTGCTCCCCGCGGACCGGGGCGAAGACGCCGTAGCGCGGGTGCAGGTGGGCCCCCAGCGCCGGGATCTCCACGCCCTTGCGGCGCCACTCCAGCGCCCCGATCATGCCGAGCAGGTCGCGCAGCGGCAGCAGGCCGGGCAGCCGGTGGCGCCCGAGCCGGGCCGGGTCGGCGGGCCCGGCGGGCTGGTCGAGCCAGAAGGCCTCGCGCAGCGCCTCGGCCGCGTCCGGCGCCGACGCCAGCGCCACCCTGGGGCCAGGCTCGACGACCACCACCAGGCGGGACAGGAGCAGGTGCTCCTCGCGGCGGCGGCGGCGCTCCTCGCGGAAGGTGGCGCCGAGGTCCTGTCCCACCCGCCCGGGACGCTCACCCTGGGTGGAGAGGCGCCGCCCCATCGCGGCCAGCAGCTGGCGGGCATTCCGGTGGTCCCCGTGATAGACGAGCACCTCCCCGCGGCGCGCCCTCGCCAGCGCCGCGGCGGCGGTGGTCCGGTCGTCGGCCTGTTCGAGCCGCTCCGGCGCCGGCGCCGGGGCAGTGGGCGAGAGCCAGGTCGCGCTGCCGTCGTCTTGATCGCTTGAGGATGTCAATGGACTCCGAGCTCCCGCCGGGCGCGCCGAGCAGCATCAACCTGCCGTTCGTCGAGGACCTCTACTACGAGTGGCTCCGCGATCCCACCGCGGTGACGCCGGGGTGGGCGGCCTGGTTCGCGGCGCTGGAGCCCGCGCCGGGCGCCGCGCCCCCGCCGGGCCCGTACGCGCCGCGCCGCGACGGGGCCGGCGCCGCGCCGTGCGACGACGGCTTCCTGGCCCGGGTGGAGGCCCTCTCGCGCCACTACCGGGAGCAGGGCCACCTGCGCGCCCGCCTCGACCCGCTCGAGCTGCTGCGGCCGCTGCCGCCCATCGCCCTCGAGCCCTTCGGCCTGTCGGCCGCCGACCTGGACCGGCCGGTGCCCGCCGGCGAGGGCCAGGTCCGCCCGCTGGCCGAGCAGGTGGCTCGCCTGGAGGAGACCTACTGCCGCAGCCTGGGCGTGGAGCTGGCCCACCTGGGCGACGGCGAGCTGCGCCGGTGGCTCGAGGAGCGCATGGAGCGCACCCGCAACCGGCTCACCCTGGCGCCGGAGGTGAGGCGCCTCTTGCTGCACAAGGTGGTGCGGGCCGAGGCGCTGGAGCAGTACCTGGGCGCCAAGTTCCTGGGCGCCAAGCGCTTCTCCATCGAGGGCTCCGAGGGGCTCCTGCCGCTGCTGGAGCTGCTCATCGACCGCGCCATCGGCCACGGCGTGCGCAACGTGGTCTTCGGCATGGCCCACCGGGGCCGCCTCAACGTGCTGGCCAACGTGCTCGGCAAGCCGCTGCGCGACGTCTTCGCCGAGTTCCGCGACCAGGGCATCGTCAGCGGCGCCGGCGGCGACGTGAAGTACCACCTGGGCTACTCGGTGGACCGCGAGACGCCCGACGGGGTGCTGGTGCACCTGTCGCTGGCCTTCAACCCCAGCCACCTCGAGTGGATCAACACCGTGGTGCAGGGGCGCGTCCGCGCCAAGCAGGACCGCTACCGCGACGGCGAGCGGCGCCGCTCCCTGCCGGTGCTGATCCACGGCGACGCCGCCTTCGCCGGGCAGGGCATCGTGGCCGAGGGGCTGCAGATGTCCGAGCTGGAGGCCTACGGCGTGGGCGGCACCGTCCACGTGGTGATCAACAACCAGGTGGGCTTCACCACCGCGCCGCGCGACGCCCGCTCCACGCTCTACGCCACCGGCGTGGCCCGCATGCTCCAGATCCCCATCCTGCACGTCAACGGCGAGGACCTGGAGGCGGTGGCGCAGGCGGTGCTGCTGGCGGTGGACTTCCGCCAGCAGTTCCGCAAGGACGTGGTCATCGACCTGTGGTGCTACCGGCGCCACGGCCACAACGAGGGCGACGAGCCGGCCTTCACGCAGCCGCTCATGGTGCAGGCCATCGGCCGCAAGCGGGCCCTGCGCGAGGCGCTGGCGGACGCGCTGGTGGCGGACGGCGCCGCCACCCGCGAGCAGGTGGACGCCATGGGGCGCGGCTACCGGGCCACGCTCGACGAGGCCTTCCAGGAGTCGGCGCGCCTGACGGTGCCGGCCGGCGCCCAGCCCACCAGCGGCTTCTGGAAGGGGTACCAGGGCGGCCGCCTGCCCCGCGAGCAGCCGGCCACCGGGGTGGCCCTGGAGCGGCTGCAGCAGCTGGCCACCGCCCTCACCGCCGTGCCGCAGGGCTTCGACCTCCACCCCAAGGCGCAGAAGCTGCTGGAGGCCCGCGCCGAGATGGGGCGCGGCGCCCGCCCGCTCGACTGGGGGATGGCCGAGGCCCTGGCCTTCGCCTCGCTGGCCTGGGCCGGCGCGCCCGTCCGGCTGGCCGGGCAGGACGTGCGCCGCGGCACCTTCAGCCACCGCCACGCGGTGCTGACCGACCGGACCAGCGGCGCCCGCTACGCGCCGCTGGCCCACCTGCGCGAGGGGCAGGGGGTCTTCGAGGTGCGCGACAGCCTGCTCTCCGAGGCGGCCGCGCTGGGGTTCGAGTACGGCTTCAGCCTGGAGATGCCCGACGCGCTGTGCCTCTGGGAGGCGCAGTTCGGCGACTTCGTGAACTGCGCCCAGGTGATCATCGACCAGTTCCTGGCCTCCGGCGAGGCCAAGTGGAACCGGCTCTCCGGGCTGGTGCTGCTCCTGCCGCACGGCATGGAGGGGCAGGGGCCGGAGCACTCCTCGGCCCGCCTGGAGCGCTTCCTCCGGCTCTCGGTGGACGACAACTGGCGGGTGGTGAACCTCACCACGCCGGCGCAGATCTTCCACGCGCTGCGGCGCCAGCTGGCAGGCCCGGTCCGCAAGCCGCTGGTGGTGATGTCGCCCAAGAGCCTGCTGCGCCACCCGCAGGCGGTCTCGCCGCTGGCCGACCTGGTGGCCGGGCGCTTCCAGCCCCTGCTGCCCGACCCGGCCGCCCCCGAGCCCGGCGGGGTCGAGCGGGTGGTGCTCTGCTCCGGCAAGCTCTTCTACGACCTGGCCGCCGCCCGCGACGCCGCGCAGGACCGCCGGGTGATCCTGCTGCGGCTCGAGGAGCTCTACCCGCTGCCGCTCGACGCGCTGCGGGCCGAGCTGGCGCGGCTGCCGCCCGGCGTGGAGGTGGTCTGGGCGCAGGAGGAGCCGTCCAACATGGGCGCCGCCGACTACCTCGATCG
Source organism: Anaeromyxobacter sp. (assembly GCA_016718565.1). Lineage (NCBI taxonomy): Bacteria > Pseudomonadati > Myxococcota > Myxococcia > Myxococcales > Anaeromyxobacteraceae > Anaeromyxobacter > Anaeromyxobacter sp. Next base: position 1,524,751 of record JADKCZ010000001.1, read on the forward strand.
CACCCTCACCCCGGTGCTGCCGCGCGGGCGGCGGCTCACCCTGGTGGCCCGTCCGCCGTCGGCCAGCCCGGCCGTCGGCTCCCACACCCGACACAAGCTGGAGCAGGAGCAGCTGGTCCGCGAGGCGCTCGGCGAGCCGACGCCGCTGTCGCACCAGGCCCCCGCCCCAGGAGAGGAACGCTAGGCCATGACGCAGCCGCTGAAGGTGCCGTCGCTGGGGGAGTCGGTGCAGCAGGCCACCGTGGGGGCCTGGCTCAAGCAGGAGGGCGAGGTGGTCCTCGCCGACGAGCCGCTGGTGGAGGTGGAGAGCGAGAAGGCCACCGTGGCGGTGCCGTCGCCGGTGGCCGGCGTGCTGCGCCGCCAGGTCCGCAAGACCGGCGAGACGGTGGCGGTGGGCGACGTGATCGGCGAGGTGGAGGAGGGGGCCGAGGCGGCCGCCTCCACCCCGGCCCCGCCGCCGGGCGCGGCGCTGGCCGCCAAGGCGGCGCCGGCCCCGCCGCCGCCGGCCCCCGCGCCCCCCACCATGCCGGCCGCGGCCGGCCCGGTGCGCGCCTCGCCGGCGGCCCGCCGCCTCATGGCCGAGCACGGCATCGACCCCGCCACCGTGGCGGCGTCCGGCGGCGCCATCCGCAAGCCGGACGTGCTGCGGGCCTCGCCGGGCGCGCCGGCGGTGGCCCCGGCGGCGCCCCCGACCGCCCCGGCCCGGCCGGCCGGCGAGCGCGAGCGGCTGGTCCCCATGTCGCCGCTGCGCCGCACCGTGGCGCGCCGGCTGGTGGAGGCCCAGCAGAGCGCCGCCATCCTCACCACCTTCAACGAGGTGGACATGTCGAGGGTGCTGGCCCTGCGCGACCGGCACGGCCCGGCCTTCCTGGAGAAGCACGGCGTCAAGCTGGGCTTCATGTCGCTCTTCGTGAAGGCGGCCATCGAGGGGCTGCGCGCCTTCCCCTCGGTGAACGCCGAGATCCGCGGCGACGCGGTGGTCTTCAAGGACCACTACGACATCGGCGTGGCGGTGGGCGGCGGCAAGGGGCTGGTGGTGCCGGTGGTGCGCGACGCCGATCGGCTCTCCTTCGCCCAGGTCGAGCAGGCCATCGGCGACCTCTCGCGCCGGGCCCGCGAGAACCGCATCACCATGGAGGACCTGGCCGGCGGCACCTTCACCATCTCCAACGGCGGCATCTACGGCTCGCTCCTCTCGACGCCCATCCTCAACCCGCCCCAGTCGGGCATCCTCGGGCTGCACAAGATCCAGAAGCGGGCGGTGGTGCTCGACGGCGACGTCGTCGCGGTGCGGCCCATGATGTACCTGGCCCTCTCCTACGACCACCGGCTCATCGACGGCCGGGAGGCGGTGGGCTTCCTGGTGAAGGTGAAGGAGAGCCTGGAGGAGCCGGAGCGGATGCTGCTGGAGCTGTGAGGCGCGGGGGCCGCAGGGCCCCGCCGCGCCGCCGCGCCGGCCGCGAGGGGCCCCTCCAGGGGCCGACGCGGCGCGCCGAAACCCGTGACAGCTCCCGGGCTTGGGCCGTACCGTGGTCCTCCGCTCGCGACCAGGTGGCACGTCTTGCGCAACCCTGGTGTCAGAGAGGAAGGAGGCCGACGGTGACGGACCAGAACGGGAGGGCCGCTGCGCTCTACCGGCAATACGGCCCGATCGTCTATCGGCGCTGCCTCAGGATCCTGAAGGACCCCGAGGCGGCCAAGGATGCGACGCAGGAGGTCTTCGTGAAGCTCGTCCGCGACATGTCGAAGCTGGAGGACCGCGAGACGGTGCTGCCCTGGATCTACCGGGTCGCCACCAACTACTGCCTCAACTCCCGGCGCAACGCCGTGCGGCGCGGCGAGGACTTCGCCGTCCCCGACCTGGACCTGGCCGACGGCACCTCACCCGACGCCCTGCCCAGCCGCACCCTGGCCCGGCAGGTCCTCTCCCAGTTCGACGAGACCACCCAGACCGTGGCCGTCGGCGTCCTGGTGGACGGCATGGAGCACGAGGAGGTGGCCGAGCTGCTCGGCATCTCCCGCCGCACCGTGGCCCGCAAGCTGGAGCGCTTCCTCGACACCGCCCGCGCCTACCTCTCCCGGAGCTGACGATGACCGCCCGCTGCCCCTCAGACCTGGCCCTCGAGAAGCACCTCCTGGCGCCCGAGGCCTCCGCGCTCCGCGGCCACCTCGAGGCGTGCCAGCCCTGCCGGGACCGGCTCACCGAGATGAGGCGGCTGGGCGACGAGTTCCAGCAGTACGTCTTCCCCGCCACGGTGGGGGCGGTGGAGGCCGCCGCGGCCCGCCGCCCGGCCTGGGACCTCATGCGCTGGCTGGCCCCGCTGCCCGCCCTGGCCGCCGCCGCCGCCCTCATGCTGGTGGCCGGGCCCGGCGCGCCGCCCGACGACTACCTGGGCGTCAAGGGCGGGGGCTCGATGGGCCTGGCGGTCTTCCTGCAGGGCGCGGCCGGTCCGCACCCGGCCAAGGACGGCGAGGTGGTGCCCGCCTCCGCCGCGGTGCGCTTCAAGGTCCGCCCGGCCAGGCCGTGCCGCCTCTGGGTGCTCTCGGTGGACGCCACCGGCCAGGTCTCGCGCCTCTTCCCGGCCGAGGGGGAGGGTGGCCTGGAGGTGACCCGCGTCACCGAGCTGCCCGGCGGCGCGGTGCTCGACGGCCAGGCCGGCCCGGAGCGGTTCCTGGCGCTGTGCGCCCCCGTCCCCCTGACCTACGCCGTGGTTGAGGGCGCGGTCCGCGCCGCCGCCGCCGCCGGCCCGGAGGCGGTCCGCGCGCTGCGCACCATCCCCGGCCTGCCCGCCGGCACCGTGCAGGACACCGTCCTGCTCGAGAAGAAGCCGTGAGCCTGCGCCGCACCCTGCTGGCCGCCGCGCTCCTCCTGCCCCTGGCGGCGCAGGCCAGCACCGGCCGGGTGGCGGTGGTGGCGGGCGCCAACGCCGGCTCGGCGGCCCGGGCCAAGCTCTGGTTCGCCGAGAAGGACGCCGAGCGGTTCGAGCGGGCCCTGCGCGAGCTGGGCGACTTCGCCCCGGACCAGGTGGAGCTGCAGAGGGGCCAGGGCGCCGAGGCCTTCCGGCAGGCGCTGGCGCGCGCCGAGCAGAAGGTGAAGGTGGCCCGCGCGGCCGGCGAGAAGACCCTGCTGGTGGTCTACTACTCGGGCCACGCCGGGGGCGGCGGGCTCGAGTTCGGCAACGATCGGGTCTCCTACGACGAGCTCAAGGCCGCGGCCGCCGGCTCCAGCGCCGAGGCCCGCATCGTCATCGTGGACGCCTGCGAGGCCGGCCTGCTCACCCAGGTGAAGGGCGCCCGCGCCGAGGCCCGGGTGGACTTCCTGCTGCCGGTGGACGACGTGCGCGGCACCGCCTTCATCGCCTCCACGGCGGTGGGCGAGCAGGCCCAGGAGTCGGCCGCCATCGGCGGCAGCTTCTTCACCCACCACCTGGAGACGGCGCTGCGCGGCGCCGGCGACGCCGACGGCGACGGCCTGGTGACCATGGCGGAGGCCTTCCGCTACACCTCCGGGGCCACCGTCTCGGCCACCAGCGCCACCCAGACCGGCGCCCAGCACCCCACCTACGACTTCAAGATGTCCGGCCGCGGCGACGTGGTGCTGGCCGACCTTCGCCGCGCCGAGGCCAAGCTGCTGGTGCCGGTGGACCCCGGCAGCCTCTACCTGCTCAAGGGCCCGCGCGGCCTGATGGCCGAGGTGCCGGCCGGCCAGTCCGAGCTGGCCCTGGCGCTGCCGGCCGGGGCCTACCTGGTGGAGCGCCGCGCCCGCGAGGGGCGCGCCCGCGGCGACGTCCTGCTGGCCCGCGGCGAGACCCGCCTGCTGCCCCGCCTCACCCCCACCCGCTACGAGCAGGCCCGCTCCAAGGGCGGTCCGCTGCCCACCGAGTGGTGGGTCGGCGCCGGCGCGCACCTGGTGGGCCTGCCCGACGCCGGGGTGATCCCCTCGCTGCGCGCCGGCCTCAGGCGCGAGGTGGGCCCCTTCGGCCTGGTGCTGCACGCCGACTACGCGCTGGGCGACGTCACCGTGGGCGGCCTGGCCTCCAGCTACACGCGGCTGGGCGGCGGCGCCACGCTGCTCTACCCGCTGGTGGGCGACCGGGTGCTGCTGGAGGGCGGCCTGGACGTGGGCGGCGGCTGGAACACCCAGGGGCTCAAGGACGGCCGCCACTTCCAGACCGCCGACGTCACCGGCGCGGCGGCGCTGCGCCTCTCCCTGCCGCTCGGGCCGCTGCGCGCCGCGCTGGACCTCACCGGCGGCGTCCGCTCGATGAACTTCGACGACCAGCGCTCGCTCAGGCCGGCCGCCGGGGCCACGCTGGTCGTCCTCTACGGGCTCGCCGCGCCATGACCGCCACCCACCGGAACGCCACCGCCCGTCGCCTGGCCCCGCTGGCCGCCGGCCTCCTCGCCGCCCTGGCCGGGCTGGTGCTCGGCGCCTGCGGCGGCTCGCTCTACGACGCCGCCGGGGTGCCGAAGCTCGAGGGCGGCAACCAGTGCAACGCCGACCAGCACCTGTGCCCGGCCACCGGCAACGTCTGCCAGGACCACGACCTGGGCCACTGCGGCGCGGCCTGCGCCGTCTGCACCACCACCTTCCCGGGGGCCAGCGCCACCTGCCAGCCCGCCGGCAACGACTGGCAGTGCGGCTACACCTGCGCCGCCGGCCTGTTCGAGTGCGCCTCGGGCTGCTGCCAGCCGGCGGCGGTGGCGACCGGCGGCGACCAGGCCTGCGCCCTCACCAGCGACGGCTCGGTGCAGTGCTGGGGCGCCAACGGGAGCGGCCAGCTCGGCCGGACCGGCGTGGGCGGCCCGGCCCCGGGTGAGGTGGCCGGGCTGGTGGGCGGGGTCAGCGCGGTCGCCGTGGGCGGCCGCCACGCCTGCGCCATCCGGGGCGGAACGGTCTGGTGCTGGGGAGCGGACGACCTCGGCCAGCTCGGCGACGGCGCCGCCACCTCCTCCGGCCCGACGCCGGTCTCCACCGGCCTCGGCGGCGCGACCCGGCTGGCCGCCGGCGCCGACCACACCTGCGCCCTCTCGGGCGGGCAGGTGCGGTGCTGGGGGGCCAACGTGAAGGGCCAGGTCGGGACCGGCGCGGCCGGTGGACCGGTGACCGCGCCCGCGCTGGTGGCAGGGCTCGGCGGCGTGGAGGAGCTGGCGGCCTCCGCCGACACCACCTGCGCCCGGTCGGGCGGCCAGGTCCGCTGCTGGGGCGCCAACGGCAGCGGCCAGGTCGGCTCGGGCTCGGCCCTGCCCGCCGTGGTGACCACGCCCACGCTGGTGGCCGGCCTGCCGGGCCCGGCGGCGTCCATCGCCGTGGGTGGCCAGCACGCCTGCGCGGTGGTGGCCGGGGCCGCCGTGCCGGACGACGACGGGCTCTCCTGCTGGGGGGCGAACGCCGAGGGGCAGCTGGGCACCGGCGCGGTGGGCTCGCCGCTCCTCGCCCCGACCCGCTCCATCGGCCTCGACAACAACGCCCGCGCCGTCCTGGCCATCGCCGGGACCGCCTTCACCTGCATGGGCAAGGACGCCCTCGGCCTGAAGTGCGGCGGGCGCAACGACCAGGGCCAGGCGGGGGGCGGGGTCGACCCCCTGCTGGACGGCGCCGACGTCTCCTTCGGCGGCAACGTGGCCGCGGCGTCCGCCGGCGACGACCACGCCTGCGCGCTGGTGGATCTCACCCCGCCACCGGCGGCCAGCCGCACCCTGGTGGTGAAGTGCTGGGGGCGCAACGCCGAGGGGCAGCTGGGGCGGGCCACCGTGCCCGCCGGCGCGCCCGACGGCGCCCCCGGGACCGTGGGCGGCTAGCCCCGCCCGCGCGGCGGCCGCGGGGCCGGCGGGGTGGCGTGGCGCGGGTCCTCCGGCCAGGCGTGCCTCGGGTAGCGCCGCCCCAGCTCGCGGCGCAGCGCCGGGTAGTGGCGCTCCCAGAAGCCCGCCAGGTCGGTGGTCACCTGCACGGCCCGGAGGTTGGGCGCCAGCAGGTGCAGCGTGAGCGGCACCGCGCCCCCGGCCACGGCCGGCCCCTGGGCCAGGCCGAAGAAGTCCTGCAGGCGGCTCTCGATGAAGGCCGGCCGGTCGGCCTGGTAGTTCACCTTCACCCCGCGGCCGCCGGGCAGGGTGATCCGCTCGGGCGCCAGCCGGTCCAGCGCGGCCCGCACCGCCCCGGGCAGGCGCCCCAGCAGCGCGCCAGGCAGGTCGGCCTCTCGCAGCTCGGAGAAGCTGCGCCGCCCCTGGCAGGCGTCGCGCAGCGCCTCGACCAGGTCCTCCTCGGTGGGCGGCGCGATCCCCAGCGCCGGGGCGTGGCGCGCCACCAGGGTGAGCCGGGCCAGCAGGAGGTCGAGCGCCCCCTCCTCGGCGAAGGCGCGCGGCCCGCGGGCCAGCGCCTCCTCGAAGAGCCGGGCCGCCACCGCGGCGGGGTCCGGCCGGTCGGCGCGGGCCGACTCGAGCACCAGGTCCTCGTAGCGGAGCTGCTCGGCCACCTCGACCCGCTCGGCCGGGCCGTTCCAGCTGACCGCCTCCTCGTAGCGGAGCAGGTCCGGGAAGAGCTCGAGCAGCTGCTCCTGCGTCACCGCCGAGGCCACCCGCACCCGCGCCTCGGCGCGCGCCGCCCCGGCCGTGCCGGCGGCGCGCCGGTCGCCGCGGCGCGCCTCGGCGTCCACCGCCACCAGCAGCTCCGCCTCCCGCACCACCGAGGCCGGGTCGAGCCTGGCCGACCCCCCGCCGGTGAGCACCACCTCGTCGCTGCCCGGGGCGCGGCGGCGGGCCACCCGGTCCGGGTAGGCGGCCAGGGTGGCCATGAGGAGGGCCTGCTCGGTGGCGAGCTCCTGGTCGAGGGTCGCCTTCGAGGTCGAGGAGGCGCCCCTCACCCCGGCCCTCTCCCCGGAGGGGAGAGGGAGTCCAGACCTGGAGGCCCCGGTCGAAGTCGCGGTCGAGGTCGAGGTCCCAGTCGGGGTCCCAGTCGAGGTCGCAGTCGAGGTCCCGGTCGAGGTCGCAGTCGAGGTCGCAGTCGAGGTCCCGGTCGAGGTCGCAGGCCGGTTGGCGGGCCGGGTGCCCTGGACGCTCCGGAGCGCCCGCTCGATCTGGCGCCGCGCCCGGTCGATGGCCTGGGCCGCCCCGGCGTTCACCCCGAGCCGCCGGCACCGCTCCAGGTCGAAGCGGGCCCGGGCCGCCTCCTCGAAGAGGCTGGCCAGCTCCAGCAGGTCCGACGGTCCGGTGGGCGGGGTGCGCCCGCCGGCGGCGCGGTCGCGCAGGTCGCGCTCGCCGAGCAGGGCCGCCAGCAAGGCGCCGCCCGCCGCCGCGCCGCGGTCGGCCGCCTCCACGGCCAGCCGGGCCTGGCGCGGGTGGACCGGCAGCGCCAGCAGCCGCCGCCCCGTCGGCGTCAGGACCCCGTCCGCGTCCACCGCGCCGAGCCGGACCAGCAGCGTCCTGGCCGCCTCGGCGGCCGGCCCGGGCGGCGGCTCGAACCACTCGAAGCCGTCCGGGTCCGCCAGCACGCCCAGCCCGGCCAGCGCCAGGAAGGGCTCGGCCAGGTCCTCCCGCTCCACCTCCGGCGTCTCGAACTCGGCGCGCCCGTCGTGGTCGTGGCGCGTGTAGAGCCGCAGGGCCCGCCCGGCCCGGGTCCGGCCGGCGCGCCCGGCCCGCTGCGCCGCCGCCGCCCGCGAGATCTTGCGGACCTCCAGGGTCGGGAGCCCGGACCAGGGAGAGTGCGAGGCGATGCGGGCCAGCCCGCCGTCCACCACCGCCACCACCCCCTCGATGGTCACCGAGGTCTCGGCCACGTTGGTGGAGAGGATCACCTTGCGCCGGCCGGAGGGGCGCACCGCCCGGTCCTGCTCGTCGGGGGGCAGGTCGCCGTGCAGGGGCAGGACGTCCACCCCCAGCTCGGAGAGGCCGCCCAGGCGCGAGGCGCACCAGCGGATCTCGGCGGCGCCCGGCAGGAAGACCAGCAGGTGGCCGTCCGGCTCCTCCCGCAGCACCCGCTTGACCGCCCGCGCCACCAGGTCCTCGAGCCGCTGGTCGGGGCGGGCCGCCTCCTCCGGCGTGAGGTACTCCACCGCCACCTCGAAGCGCCGCCCCTCCGAGCGCAGGCGCGGCGCGCCCAGGTACCCGGCCACCGGGGCGGCGTCCAGGGTGGCCGACATGGCCACCAGCTTGAGCTCCGGCCGGCTGGTCCGCTGCAGCCGCCTGAGCAGCGCCAGCGCCAGGTCCCCCTGCAGGTGGCGCTCGTGGAACTCGTCGAGCAGCACGGCCCCCACGCCGCGCAGCTGGGGATCGGAGAGGAGGCGGCGGGTCAGCAGCCCCTCGGTGACGTAGCGGATGCGGGTGCGCGCCGAGGTGACGTCCTCGAAGCGCACCTGGTAGCCCACCGTCTCGCCGGGCCGCTCGCCCAGCTCGTCGGCCACCCGCCGGGCCGCCAGCCGGGCCGCCAGGCGCCTGGGCTCCAGCACCACCACCTCGCCCTGCACCAGCCCGGCCGCCACCAGCGCCGCCGGCACCCGGGTGGTCTTGCCGGCGCCCGGGGGCGCCTCGATCACCAGCGAGGACCCGGCGCGCAGCGCCGCCACGATCTCGGGCAGGAGGGGGTCGATGGGGAGGGCGTCCACGGCGGACCCTTGTATCCCGACGGGGGCCATTTGACAGCCGCCCAGGGCGCCTTACCTAGGAGATGCGACGGCCGGACGGTGAGCGCGCACCACCCGAAGGCCGCCCTCACACCAACCCCCGAGTCACACCAGGAGACCGCCATGCTGACGCTCTGGAGGACCACCCACGCCCTGCCCACCTTCGCCGCCGAGGTGAACCGGCTCATGAACGACGTCGCCGTCGCCACCCCGGCCTTCTCGGCCACCGGCCTGGCCCCGCCGGCCGACGTGCTGGAGACCGCCCACGAGTACCGCGTGGCGGTGGACCTGCCGGGGGTGGACCGGGCCACCATCAAGCTGCAGGTGGAGAAGGACACCCTGGAGGTGACGGCCGAGCGGCGCTTCGCCCAGCCGGCCGCGGGTGAGGAGGTGCTGCGCAGCGAGCGCGCCTACGGCGCCTTCGCCCGCAGCTTCACCCTGCCGGTGTCGGTGGACGCCACCCGGGTGGAGGCCACCTACGAGGCCGGCGTCCTCACGGTGAAGCTGCCGAAGCGCGAGGAGGCCAAGGCGCGCTCCATCCCGGTGACGATCAGGTAGCCCCGAGCCGTCCCCCGCGCCGCGCCAGGCCTCCCCTCCTGGCGGGCGCATCGCAGGAAGCGACCAGGGCGCCCGGGCTCCCCTCCCCGGGGCGCCCTGGTCGTGTCTCGGGCGCCGGCCGTCAGCGGGCTGCGGCGGCGGGACCAAGACGAAGGGCTCGGCGCGAACGGGACTCCTGGATCGCGCTCGTCCGCTTGCGCCGGCGCCTGGACCGGGGCGAACCCTCGGTGCCGCCCTCGCTCGCGAGGGCGCGCTACGGGCCTCCCTTCCGTGCCCGCCGGCCCCGGGCCGCCCGCATGATGGCTGGCCCCAGCGCCTCCTCGGCGGCGGCCTGGTTGTGAGGCCGGCACGCACAGCGCACGTTGGCCGGGGACGTGGGGCCGCCGAGCGCGAACGGGACCAGGTGGTCGAGCTCCACCTGCCACGTCGATCCACAGACGCCGCCCGCGTCGAGCGGGAACTGGCAGCGGTCGCCGTCGCGGAGGCGCACCTCGCGCTCGATGGCGGTGGGGACGTGGGGGCGGAGGGGAGGCGGGGAGGTGGTCGAGGCTCCGCGAGCCCTGCCCGCAGGGTTCGCGTCAGGGGAGGCCGGAGATGCGCCGGCCATCGGGCCGGGTCCCGCTGGCGCCCCGTCACCCTCCGGGTCCGAAGGCGCGCCGGGGTGCCGAGCCTCGGGAGGCGCACGCCGCGCCCGCTTCCCCAGCCCCTTCCGCTGCGCCTGCCGCGCGAGGAGGAGGTCGAGGGCCGCCTCGAGCACCTGCTCCGTCGTCGCGCCGGGGAGCGCGTGGGAGAGCCCGTCCCGCGTCGCCGCCACCTTGTCGAGGAACCCCTTCGAGACGGTGAGGTGGAGCCGGCGGAGGTCGCCGGTGAGCGGCTCGACCGCCGGCGTCCGCGGCGCGACCGGCGCGGGTGGAGCCGGGCGCGGTTCGTGCGCACGAACCGCATCGTACTGCGCCGAGCCATTCACCTCCGCCAGTGCGCCGGCCCCGGGCGCGGAAGCCAGCGGCGTCGCCAGCGCCAAGGGCTGCCCCGTCGTCCCCCGCGAGGCCGCCCCGGCTTGGACCGGGAGCCGCGTCACCACCTCGCGAACCGGCGGCGCCGGGACCGGCCGGAGGGCCGCCGACACCTCGCGCGCCTCCCTCGACGAGCAGCCGAAGTACCTGGGGAGCACGTCCGCCTCGTTCTCCGGCGTGAGCACCCGGGCGAGCTCCCCGACCGCCGACAGGCAGAGGTCGCCGCGCCGGAGCGCCGCCTCCACCGCCGGGTGGCGCGGCAGGAGCCTGGCGGCCGACAGGCGGAGGAAGGCCGCCCCCTTCGAGAGCCCGAGCTCCCGCGTCAGGAAGGAGAAGAGCGAGGCGTGGCCGAGCCGCTCCCACCCGCGGCGCCGGTCGAAGTCGGCGAGGGCCAGGAGGAAGTCGGCGGCGGCCGCCCGCTCGCGGGAGAGGAGGCCCCGAAGCTCGTCGCGCCGGACCCGGGCGTCGCCGAGGGATGCGGGCGGGACGTCCTCGTCGAGGGCGCGGGCGGCCCACGGCGCGGTCGGCTCGTGGGCCACGAGGAGGAGGAGGGGAAGGTGGGAGCGGGCGGCCGTCGCGAGGAGATCGAGGGCGTTCATGACGCCATCGTCTCATGCGATCTCGAGCCCTCCTGGTGCGCTCCAGGGCGCGCGTGGCTGGGCGATCGAGCGGCGGGGGCTCGGGACCCCTCAGGTGCTGCGCCGCGGCCTGCTGCCGGGCACGGCGCAGCGCCAGGACTGCGTTTGCGCAGCGGCCGCGCACGAGGAGCGAGTTCGGCGATGGAGGACGTCTAGTGAAATCGTCCGAGGCGACCCAAGAGGAACGCCAGTGTGTGGAAGTGCTCCCACTCCAAAGGCGCCGTGGCAAGGTCAGCGCCAGCGACCGCCCAGCCCAGGACTCTTCGATGGATTCGCGTCCCCCTTCTGACGACACCGAGCTCCTCCACCTGTCCGGCCAGCTCACCCAGCCGCTGTCCCTCTGGCTGGCCTGGGCGCTGACGGGGGGCATGCTGCTCGCCGGACTGGCGGGCCTGCGCGCGGGCAGGGCCGAAGCGCCGCTGGCCTGGTCGCTCATCGTCCTTCCGCTCGTCGCGCTCCTCGCGTGGTGGCGCTGGGGAGTTCCGCTCCGCCATGTGGTGGCGACCCGGACCGGGCTCCTCGTCTCGAGGCCCGGGCGCGAGTGGTTCATCCCGTATCCGCTGGTCGAGTCGGCGAAGGAGAGCCGCGCCTCCAGGCTGCGCACCATCACGGTGACGCTGCGAGCGCCGGTCGGGCGGCTCCGCCGCTTCGCCTTCATCCCGCCCCGCCGGCTCGTGGGAATCCATGACGCCCATCCGACGGCCGCCGAGCTCGAGCGGCGGCTCGCGCCGTCACGCAGCGCGTGACGCCCCGAAGGCCACGCGCCCCGCGGGGCCGTGATTCGTTCCGGGGCTCCGGCCCACCTCCCCGCTGCGCTCCCAGCCCCACCGGGCGGGCCGCGCGGGCGCCCCGACCTACGCCGGCGACGGCACCGGGGCGGCCGCCTGGTTCGGCACCACCACCAGCTTGGGCTTGTCGGCCTCCAGGTCCACCTCGACGCGCACCGTGCCGCCGCCCTGCAGGTCGCCGAAGAGGATCTTCTCGGCCAGCGCCTTCTTCAGCTCGTTCTGGACCAGGCGGGCCATGGGGCGGGCCCCCATCTTGGGGTCGAAGCCGTGCTCGGCGAACCAGGCCCGCGCCGCCGGCGTCAGCTCCAGCGCCACCTTCTTCTCGAGCAGCTGCGCCGCCAGCTCGGCCACGAACTTGTCGACGATCTTCACCACCACGTCGGCCGGCAGGCTGTCGAAGGAGACCCAGGCGTCGAGCCGGTTGCGGAACTCCGGGCTGAAGGCCCGCTCGATGGCGCCGCGGGCGCTGCCCGGCCCCTGCTGGGCCTCGTTGCCGAAGCCGACCCGCCGGGCGCTCATCTCCTGGGCGCCGGCGTTGGTGGTCATGATCAGCACCACGTTGCGGAAGTCGGCCTTGCGCCCGTTGTTGTCGGTCAGGGTGGCGTGGTCCATCACCTGCAGCAGCAGGTTGTAGATGTCCGGGTGGGCCTTCTCGATCTCGTCGAGCAGCAGCACCGTGTAGGGCGTCTTGCGGATGGCGTCGGTCAGCAGGCCGCCCTGGTCGAACCCCACGTAGCCGGGGGGCGCGCCGATGAGCCGGGAGACGGTGTGCTTCTCCTGGTACTCGGTCATGTCGAAGCGCAGGAACTCCACGCCCAGGATGCGGGCCAGCTGCTTGGCCAGCTCGGTCTTGCCGACCCCGGTGGGGCCGGAGAAGAGGAAGCAGCCGGTGGGCTTCTCCGGGCTGCCCAGGCCGGAGCGCCCCAGCTTGATGGCCGCGGCGATGGCGTCGATGGCGGCGTCCTGGCCGAAGATGACCTTGCGGAGCTCCGGCTCGAGGCTGGCGAGCGCCGTCTTGTCGTCGCTGGAGACGGTGCGGGCCGGGATCTTGGCGATGGTGGCCACCACCCGCTCCACGTCGCGGGCGGTGATGCGCCGGTGGCGCTTCTCCTCCGGGCGCATGCGGTCGCGCGCCCCGGCCTCGTCGAGCACGTCGATGGCCTTGTCCGGCAGCTTGCGGTCGTTGATGTGCTTGGCGGCCAGCTCGGCGGCGGCCCGGATGGCGCGCGGCGTGTACTCCACCCCGTGGTGGTCCTCGTAGACCTTCTTGAGCCCCTTCAGGATGAGGATGGTGTCGGCCACCGAGGGCTCGTGGACCTCGATCTTCTGGAAGCGGCGCGCCAGCGCGTGGTCGCGCTCGAAGGTGGCCTTGTAGTCCTGGTAGGTGGTCGAGCCGATGCAGCGCAGCTCGCCCGAGGCCAGGCCGGGCTTGAGCAGGTTGGAGGCGTCCAGCGAGGAGCCGCTGGTGGCGCCGGCCCCCACGATGGTGTGGATCTCATCGATGAAGAGGATGGCGTTGGGGATCTTCTTCACCCCGGCGATGACCCCCTTGAGCCGCTGCTCGAACTCGCCGCGGAACTTGGTGCCGGCCAGCAGCAGCCCCATGTCGAGCGAGTAGATGGCGGCGTCCTCCAGGATCTTGGGCACCTTCTTCTCGAAGATGCGCAGCGCCAGCCCCTCCACGATGGCGGTCTTGCCCACCCCGGGGTCGCCCACGAAGACCGGGTTGTTCTTGCGGCGGCGGCACAGCACCTGGATGGTCCGCTCCACCTCGGCGTCACGCCCGACGAGCGGGTCGATGAGCCCCTTCTGCGCCCGCTCCACCAGGTTGACGGTGAAGGCCTTGAAGGGATCCTTGACGGACTGCGACGGCCCCTCCTCCTCGCCGCCCTGGGGCCCCTCCTCGCCGCCGGGCGGCTGCGGGGCGGCCCCGCCGCCCTCCTTGGAGATGCCGTGCGAGATGTACTGCAGGATGTCGATGCGCCGGACCCCCTGCTTCTCCAGCAGGTAGACGGCGTGGGAGCCCTTCTCGCGGGTGATGGCCACCAGCACGTCGCCGGCGTTGAGCTCGGTGCGACCGGTGCCCTGCACGTGCCAGGCGGCCCGCTGCAGCACCCGCTGGAAGGCCGCGGTCTGCTCCGGCTCGGCCTCGCCGGCCGAGGCCTCCAGGGTGCGGTCGAGGTAGTCGGCCAGCTCCCGCTCCAGCAGGGGCAGGTCGGCGCCGCAGGCCGCCAGCACCTCGGCGGCCACCTTGTCCTTCACCATGGCGTGGAGCAGGTGCTCCAGCGTGACGTACTCGTGCCGGCGGCGGCGGGCCTCCGCCACGGCGGCCTGCAGGGTCTGCTGCAGCTCCTTCGAAACGGTCACCATCGCTACTCCGGCTCAAGCGTGCAGAGGAGCGGGTACTCCGCCTCCCTGGCCAGCGTCATCGTCTTCTGGGCCTTCGACTCGGCGATCTCGTGGGGATAGATACCGGCCACACCGACCCCGTGCATGTGGACGTTCAGCATGATGCGGTGGGCGCCCTCGGGGTCGAGCTTGAAGACGTTCACCAGCACCCAGTCCACGAACTCCTGGGTGGTGTAGTCGTCGTTGTGCAGCAGGACCTTGTAGAGGGGCGGGCGCGCCACCTTCTTGTCGGCCTTGGCCTTGGGGAGGACGATCGCCGTGCCGTCCCCGGGGCGGGTGCGCTCAACCATGGATGACCATTCTAAGCGGGCGACCGACGCGGCGCGCGCCCCGCGACGGCGCGGCGAGAAGCCCAGGAAGGCAGGGTGGTTGGCGCGGTCGGGGTGGGCCGGGACGGCTCGCCCCGGCGGGGCCCGGGGTCCGGGCCCGGCGCCGGGGCGGCGCCGGGCTAGACCTTCTGGTATTTGGAGGCCGGCGCGCCGCAGATGGGGCAGCGCTCGGGCGGCGGGCCGAACTCCACGTCGCCGCACACCGGGCAGAGGTAGACGTCCATCTGCGACAGGTCCTTGCCGGCCTTCATGGCCGCCAGCGCCTCCGAGAAGAGCCGGGCGTGCACCTTCTCCGCCGCCAGGGCGAAGGCCAGCATGTGGCGCCCCTTGTGACCCTCGGTCTCGGCCTGGGTCACCATGGGCGGGTACATCTCGGTGAACTCGTAGGTCTCGCCGGCCACGGCGGCCTCCAGGTTCTGCAGCGTGCTGCCCACGCCGCCCATGTTGGTGAAGTGGGCCAGCGCGTGGATGGTCTCGGCCTCGGCCGCGGCCTTGAAGAGGCGGGCGATCTGGGGGAGGCCCTCCTTCTCGGCCTGGCGAGCGAAGGCGGTGTACTTGCGGTTGGCCTGGCTCTCGCCGGCGAAGGCGACGGTCAGGTTCTCGGTGGTGGTCGGCATGGTGGGCCCCTCCTGCGTGGTGAGGGGCCATGCTACCGCCGCCTCCGCCCGGGCGGGGGCTGCTTCGAGGGCCGGGGTCAGCGGGCCGCGGCGGCCGCCGGCACGTCCAGCAGGAGCCAGACGTAGGCCGGGAAGCCGGCCGGGTCGCGGCCGGGCAGGAACGGGCAGCCGCGCACCGCCTGCTCCAGCGCCGCCGAGAGCCGGCCGGAGGCCTCGGGCACGGGCGAGACGTCCTCCACGCTGGCCACCGCGCCGTCCACGTCCACCGCGATCTTGGCGGTGAGGGTGCGGCGCCCCTTCAGGCCGGCCGGCACCACCAGCGAGCCGGCCACGCAGCCCGGCCTGGCCTCGCGCGGCTTGACCCAGCCCGAGGTGGCGAAGACCGGCCGGCGGGCGGCCGGCGCGGCGGGCGCCGGCGCGTCCTCGGGGCCCGGGCCGCCGGCGCAGGCCAGCAGGAGCAGCGGCAGGGCGGCCAGCGGCGAGGGGAGGCGCATGGGTCCCCTAGATCCCGGCGGCCTCGGCCGCCTCCGCGGCGGTGGGCACCGGCCGGGCCCGCCGCGCGTGGTGGTGCGCCAGCACCTGGCCGAGGTAGTGCCCGGTGGCGCTGGCCTCGGTCCCGGCCACCTCCTCCGGCGTGCCCTCGGCGATGATCTGCCCGCCGGCGGCGCCGCCCTCGGGCCCCAGGTCGATGACCCAGTCGGCGCACTTGATGACGTCCAGGTTGTGCTCGATCACCACCACCGTGTTGCCGGCGTCCACCAGCCGGTCCAGCACCGCCAGCAGCTTGCGCACGTCCTCGAAGTGCAGGCCGGTGGTGGGCTCGTCGAGGATGTAGAGGGTCCGCCCGGTGCCGACCCGGGCCAGCTCGCGCGACAGCTTGATGCGCTGGGCCTCGCCGCCCGAGAGGGTGGGGGAGGGCTGGCCCAGCTTGAGGTAGCCGAGGCCGACGTCCTCCAGGGTCTTGAGGATGCGCACGATCTCCTTGTGCGCCGAGAAGTGGCCGGTGGCCTCGGCGATGGAGAGGTCCAGCACCTCGGCGATGTTCTTCCCCTTGAACTGCACCCGCAGGGTGGCGTCGTTGAAGCGCTTGCCGCCGCAGACCTCGCAGGGCACCAGCACGTCGGCCAGGAAGTGCATCTCCACCAGCTTCATGCCGTCGCCCTGGCAGGCCTCGCAGCGCCCGCCCTTGACGTTGAAGCTGAAGCGGCCCGGCTGGTAGCCGAAGGCGCGCGCCTCGGGCGTCTGCGAGAAGACGTCGCGGATGAAGTCGAACAGCTTGGTGTAGGTGGCCGGGTTGGAGCGCGGAGTGCGGCCGATGGGCTGCTGGTTGATGTCGATGAGCTTGTCCACCGCCTGCCAGCCGGCCAGCCCGGTGTGCTTGCCCGGCGCCTCGCGGGTGCCGGTCAGCAGGCGGTTCATGGCGGGCCGCAGGATGGCGTTCACCAGCGTGGACTTGCCGGCGCCGGAGACGCCGGTGACCGCCACCAGCCGCCCCAGCGGGAACTCCACGGTCAGGTCCTTGAGGTTGTTCTCGGTGGCGCCGCTGACGGTGAGGGCGCCGCGCCGCTCGTCGCGCCGCCGGGCCGGCAGCGGGATCTCGCGCCGCCCGGAGAGGTAGGCGCCGGTCAGCGAGGCGGGGTCCAGCTTGACCTGCTCGGGCGTGCCCTGGCTGACGATCTCGCCGCCGTGGGCGCCGGCGCCCGGGCCGAAGTCCACCAGCCAGTCGGCCTCGGCCATGGTCTCCTCGTCGTGCTCCACCACGATGACCGAGTTGCCGATGTCGCGCAGCCGCTTCAGGGTGGCCAGCAGCTTGCCGTTGTCGCGCTGGTGCAGGCCGATGGAGGGCTCGTCGAGGATGTAGATGACGCCGGTGAGCTCCGAGCCCATCTGCGAGGCCAGCCGGATGCGCTGGCTCTCGCCGCCGGAGAGCGAGGGGCCGGGGCGGTCCAGGGTCAGGTAGCCGAGCCCCACGTCGAGCAGGAACTTGAGCCGGTTGCGGATCTCCTTGAGCAGCTCGTCGGCGATGGTGGCCTCGGAGCCCTTCAGGTCGAGCGCGCCCAGCCAGGCGTGGGCCTCCACGATGGTGCGGCGCGACAGCTCGACGATGCCGGTGCCGCGCACCTTGACCGAGCGGCTCTCCGGCTTGAGCCGCTCGCCGCCGCAGGTGCCGCACGGCTTGTCGGAGAAGTAGCGCATGTAGTAGCGCCGCATGGCCTCCGAGCCGGTGGAGCGGAAGCGCCGGTAGAGCTGGTTGAGCACGCCCTCCCACTCGATGCGGACGCCCTTCTCCTTGACCGCCGCGGTGCCCAGCATGACGAGATCGCGGTCGCGCTTGCCGAGCTTGCCCCAGGGGGTGTCGAGGTCCAGCTTGAGCGAGCGGGCCAGGTGCTCCACGAACTCGAAGGTCCAGCCCTCGCCGCGCTCCATGCCGGAGGCCCAGGGCTCCACCGCCCCGTCGCGGATGGTGAGCGAGTGGTCCGGGATGATCAGGTCCGGGTCCATCTCGGCGCGGGTGCCCAGCCCCTGGCAGTCGGGGCAGGAGCCCACCGGGCTGTTGAAGGAGAACGCGGTCGGGGCCAGCTCGCCGAAGGAGAGGCCGCAGGCGTGGCAGGAGTTCTGCTCGGAGAAGAAGCGGTCGTGGGTCTTGTAGCCCTCCGGGTCCATGCCCGGCCCCACCTTCTGCTCCTTCTCCGCGTCGGCCACGATGAGGGTGCCCTTGCCCTCGCGCAGCGCCGTCTCCACCGAGTCGGTCAGGCGCGCCGCGATGCCGGCCTTGACCACCAGGCGGTCCACCACCAGCTCGAGGTCGTGCTTGAGCTTCTTGTCGAGGGCCAGCCGCTCGGTGAGCGGGTGGATCATGCCGTCCACCCGCACCCGGGCGAAGCCGCGCTGCTGCACGTCGCCGAGCAGCTCCTTGTATTCACCCTTGCGGTTCTGCACCAGCGGCGCCAGCACCAGGATGCGCGAGCCCTCCGGCATGGCCAGGATGGTCTCGACGATCTGCTGGGAGGTCTGCTTGCCGACCGGCCGCTGGCACGACGGGCAGTGCTGCTGCCCGATGGAGGCGTAGAGCACGCGCAGGTAGTCGTGCACCTCGGTGATGGTGCCCACCGTGGAGCGCGGGTTGTTGGAGGCCGCCTTCTGCTCGATGGAGATGGTGGGCGAGAGGCCGCGGATGGTGTCGTACTTGGGCTTCTCCATCTGGCCGAGGAACTGGCGGGCGTAGCTGGAGAGCGACTCGACGTAGCGGCGCTGCCCTTCCGCGTAGAGGGTGTCGAACGCCAGCGAGCTCTTGCCGGAGCCGGAGACCCCGGTGAAGACCACCAGCTTCTTCTTGGGGATCTCCAGCGTGACCGACTTGAGGTTGTGCTCGCGGGCGCCCTTGACGACGATGGTTTCGGGCTCGCTCATGGAGGGTGCTTCTTAACGCAGGGGCCCGGCGCGGGCCACCGCCCCGGGGGCGGCACCTGGCCGCTACCGCGCCCCGGTGGAAGGTGGTACCACCACCTCCCACATGGCGAACCTCGCTCCGCCGCCGGGGCTCCCCGGCCGGGTCCGGGCGCGCGCCCTGCTCTTCGGAGCCGGCGTCCTCTTCGGACTGTCGGCCGTGCTGGCCAAGGTGGCCTCCGCGGCCGGCGCCATGAGCGGCGGGCAGGTCACCCTGGTGCGCTTCCTGGTGGGGCTGCTGGCGGTGGGCACGCTCTTCGTGGTCCGGCCGGGCACCTACCGGCCCGTCCGCTACGGCCTGCTGGTCTCTCGCGGCCTGTTCGGCGGCGTGGCGGCGCTGCTCTACTTCCTCTCCATCGCCCGCATCCCGGCCGGCGAGGCCACCCTCCTCAACAACACCTTCCCCATCTGGGCGGTGATCATCTCCTTCTTCCTGCTGGGCGAGCGCCCCACCGTGCACCTGGCGGTGGCGCTGCTGGTCGCCTCGGCCGGGGTCTTCCTGGTGCTGGGTGGCGGCGAGCTCACCTTCGCGCTGGGCACCGGGGAGGTGCTGGGCATCGTCTCGGCCATCTTCGGCGGGGCGGCGGTCACCTCCATCCGCGCGCTGCGGGCCACCGACAACGCCCCCACCATCTTCCTGGCCATGGCGCTGGGCGGGGCGCTGGTCTCCATCCCGTTCGGCTTCGCCCCCTGGCCGCGCGAGGCCACCCCCTGGCTGGCCGCCGGCGGGGTGGGGCTGGTGGCCTTCCTGGCCCAGCTCCTCATGACCGAGGCCTACGGCGCGCTGGCGGTGCCGGAGGCGGCGCTGTGGCAGCAGCTCACCCCCATCGCCTCCTTCGCCATCGGGCTCACCATCGGCGAGCGGCTCAGCGGCATGGCGGCGCTGGGCGTGCTGCTGGGCATCGCCGGGGTGGTGTACGGCTCCCTGTTCGGCCACCGCCCGGTGCCCGGGACCGACCCGGCGCTGGTGGAGGCGGCGGCCGGGCTGCCGAGCGAGGAGTCGTGACGATGGTCCCGCCGGCCCCGACCTCGACCAGGGTTGAGTCCCCCTCTCCCCTCCGGGAGAGGGCCGGGGTGAGGGGCCCGCCTCGACCACGGCCTGGAGCCCCCGGTGACCGCCACCGGCCCGGCCCGGACCCGCGCCCGGCTGCTGGTCCTCGGGACCGCGCTCTCCTTCGGCCTGATGGCGGTGCTGGCGCGCCGGCTGGCCGCCTCCGGTGCCTTCACCGCCGGGCAGCTCTCGGTCATCCGCTTCGGGGCCGGCGCCGTCTTCTCGCTGGCGGCCTTCCGGCTCGGCCTGGCCCGCTACGCGCCGGTCAACCGCCGGCTGCTCTGGTCGCGCGGCCTCTCCGGCGGGGTGGTGGTGGTGCTCTACTTCCTGGCGCTGGCGCGCATCCCCGCCGGCGAGGCCGGGCTGTTCTACAACCTGTTCCCGGTCATCGCCACCGCGCTGGCGGTGCCGGCCTTCGGCGAGCGCCCCACCGTGCACCTCCTGCTGGGGCTCCTGGTGGCCACGGCCGGCGTGGCGCTGGTGCTGGGCGGCGGCACGCTCTCGCTCGGGGTGGGGGCGGGCGAGCTGTTCGCCATCGGCGCCGCCGTCTTCGCCGCCGTGTCGGCCGTGACCATCCGCGCCATGCGGGCCACCGACAACGCCGCCACCATCTTCTTCTACTTCTGCCTGGGCGGGATGCCGGTGGCGCTGCCGTTCGCGCTGGACCCCTGGACCCTGGCCCCCGGCGCCTGGGCGGTGGCGCTGCTCATGGCGCTGGCGGCCTACGCGGCCCAGGTGATGATGGCCGAGGCCTACGGGGCGCTCACCGTGTCGGAGGCCGCGGTCTGGCTGCAGCTCACGCCCATCGCCCAGGTGCTGCTGGCGGTGCCGCTGCTCGGCGAGGTGCTGCCGGCGGCCTCGCTGGTGGGCGTGGTGGTGGGCGTGGCGGGGGTGGCCTACGGGTCGGTGATGGGCAGCCGGCGGGTGGGGGCGCCGGAGGGGTAGCCGCCGCCGCTCCGCCCCCCGCACGGGGGCACCCGGCGCCACGCCCTGCGGGCGGCAGGCCACCGGGCTAGAGTCCGGGCCTCACCTCGCTCAAGGCGCGTCACCACCACGCGCACGTCGCCACCGAAGGAGCCCGCATGCGCCTCCTCACCGTCGCCGCCCTCGTCCTCGCCCTCGCCACCCCGGCCCTCGCCAAGGAGGTGGCCGGCGTGGCCGTCCCCGACACCGCCGCGCTCGGCGGCAAGGCCCTGGTGCTGAACGGCGCCGGGCTGCGCTCCAAGCTGTTCATCAAGGTCTACGTGGGCGCCCTCTACCTGGAGCAGAAGGCCGGCGAGGTGGGCGCCATCGTCTCGGCCGACGCGCCCTGGCTGGTCACCATGACCTTCAAGCGCGGCGTCGAGAAGGAGAAGATCGTCGGCGCCTTCAAGGAGGGGTTCGAGAAGAACTCGGCGGCCGACCTGGCGACCCTCCTGCCAGGCCTCGCCACGGTGGAGGCGGGGATCAAGGACTTCAAGGAAGGTGAGCTCTTCAGCATCTCCTACCAGCCCGGCGTCGGCTCCACGCTGACGCCCCCGGGCGGCGCCCCCATCGTGGTGGCCGGCAAGAAGTTCGGCGACGCGCTGCTGCGCAACTGGCTCGGCGACAAGCCGGCCGACGGCGACCTGAAGCAGGGGATGCTGGGGAAGTAGCGGCGCACCGCGAGGCGCCGCGGAGCGTGACGCCGTGAGCACGGAGGTGCTGGTGGTGCTGGTGACGGCGCCCACCGCGGAGGTGGCGGCCGGGCTGGCGCGCGCCCTGGTGGAGGCGCGCCTGGCCGCCTGCGGCACCGTGGTGACCGGCCTGCGCTCCATCTACCGCTGGGAAGGCCGGGTGCACGACGAGCCGGAGGCGCTGCTGGTCCTCAAGACCACCCGCGACCGGTTCGAGGCGCTGCGCGACGAGGTGCTGCGGCTGCACCCGTACGACGTGCCGGAGGTGCTGGCGCTGCCGGTGGAGGCGGGGGCGGCGCGGTACCTGGCCTGGGTGGCGGGCGAGACGCGGGGGGAGGGGCCCTGACGGGCCGCGCCGCGTTCATGCTGGCGTCATGTGCCGCGCCGTAGCCTGCGGGCGAGCTGGTCGAAGCTCACCTCGGAGGCAGGCACATGCGCACCGTGAAGGTCTGGGATGTCGTGGTCCGGCTGTTCCACTGGGGGCTCGCGCTGGCGGTCCTCGGGTCGTTCCTCACGTCCGACGAGGACGCCCTGGTGCCGGTGCACGTCAGGCTCGGCCTCGCCGTGGTCGCGCTGGTGGTGGCCCGCTTGGCCTGGGGCGTGGTCGGCCCGGGTCCGGCCCGCTTCTCCTCCTTCGTGCGCGGGCCGCGCCAGGTGCTGGCCTACGCGCGGGAGCTGGTGCGCGGGCGGCCGCCGCTCCACCTGACCCACAACCCGTTGGGGGGCGCCATGGTGGTGGCCCTCCTGGTCGTGCTGCTGGGCCTGGCCGCCACCGGCGCCGTCGCCTATGCCGGGCCCGAGTTCAGGGGGCCGCTCAGCGGGCTCCTGTCGCTGCGGGTCGCCAAGGGGGTGAAGGAGGTCCACGAGGCGCTCTCCGGCGCCCTGCTGGCGCTGGTGGCCGTGCACGTGGCCGGCGTGCTCTTCTCCTCCGTGGTGGAGCGGCAGAACCTGATCCTGGGCATGGTCACTGGCCGCAAGCGCGCCCCGGACGACGGGGACCCGCTCCCGCCGACCGGCCTCGGGACCGGGACCGGGCTCCTCCGGGCGGGGGGCGCCGCCGCCGCGCTCGCCCTGGGCGCCGCGGCGGCCCTGGGGCTGGCCTCCCTGCTCGGCCTGCCGCTCCGGGCCCGGGCCGAGAGCCCGCTGGCCGCCGACCTGCTCCGCGAGTACGAGGCGGCCGCCCGCGCGGCGCGGCCCGCCTTCGCCGGCTTCTCGCCGGCCGAGGGGCGCCGCCTCTACGCCGGCGAGCACCTGCAGGACGGCCAGCGGGTCTCCTGCGCCACCTGCCACACCGACGATCCGCGCCGCACCGGGCGCACCCCCATCGGCAAGGTGGTGGAGCCGCTGGCGCCGTCGGCCAACCCGGCCCGGCTGAGCGACCGGGGCGACGTCGAGAAGTGGTTCAAGCGGAACTGCAAGCAGGTGCTGGGCCGCGAGTGCTCCCCCGAGGAGAAGGGGCACTTCATCACCTACCTCCTCGCCCCGTGAAGGAGCCACCAGCCATGCGCACCACCCACCTCGCTCTCGGCGTCGCCGTCCTGGCCGCCACCCTGACCCTCGGCGCCGCCGCCGCCTCGGAGGGGCGCCGCGACGACCGTCGCGATCACGAAGTGGACTCCGAGGATCGGGAGCACCAGCCCGGGGAGGATGGCGACCGCCACGACGAGGCCCGCCCCGACGGAGGTCGCCGAGACGGAGGTCGCCACGACGAGGCCCGCCATGACGGTGGGCGCCACGACGGAGGTCGCCACGACGAGGCCCGCCACGACGGTGGGCGCCACGACGGAGGTCGCCACGACGAGGCCCGCCACGACGGTGGGCGCCACAGCGGCGAGGGCGGCGACCGCCACCCGACCGGCGGCCCGCAGGGCGCCGTCGACCCGGCCTACGCCAAGGAGTGCGGCGCTTGCCACCTGGCCTACCCGCCGAGGCTGCTGCCGGCCGACTCCTGGCGCCGGGTGATGGCCGGCCTGGGCACCCACTTCGGCCAGGACGCCGGGCTCGACGAGCCGCTGCGGGCCCGGCTGGAGGGGTGGCTGGTCGAGCGGGCCGGGCCGGGGCGCGCCGGATCCGGCGCCGCGCCCCAGCGCATCACCGAGCTGGCTTGGTTCCGGGACGAGCACCGCGAGGTGCCCCGCGCGGTGGTGGCCCGGCCGTCGGTGGCGTCGCTGGCCAACTGCGCCGCCTGCCACCAGGGCGCGGCGAGGTGGGATTTCGACGGCGATCGGGTGAGAATCCCGCCCGGGTGATCACGTGCGAATCCTGGTCGTCGAGGACGCGAGCCCGCTCGCCCGGTCGATCGCCGCGGGGCTCTCCGAGGAGGGCTTCTCGGTGGACGTGAGCGGCGACGGCCTGGAGGGGCTCCACCTGGCCACCGAGATCCCCTTCGACGCCATCGTCCTGGACCGGATGCTGCCGGGCCTCGACGGGCTGGCCCTGCTGGCGCGCCTGCGCGCCCAGGGCGCCCGCACGCCGGTGCTGCTCCTCACCGCGCTCGGCGAGGTCCAGGATCGCATCGACGGCCTCGACGGCGGGGCCGACGACTACCTGGTGAAGCCCTTCGCCTTCGACGAGCTGCTGGCCAGGCTGCGGGCGCTGATCCGGCGCAGCCGCGGGCACGCCGACAACCAGCTCGACCTGGGCCGGCTGCGGCTCGACCTGGCGGCGCGCCTCGCCACCGTGGACGGGGTGGCGCTCGACCTCTCGGCCAAGGAGTTCGCGCTGCTGGAGCTGCTGGCGCTGGAGCGCGGCCGGACCTTCTCGCGCACCGCCATCGCCGCCAAGCTGTACGACGAGGAGCGCGATCCCGACTCCAACGTGATCGACGTCTTCGTGGCGCGGCTGCGGCGCAAGCTGGACGCGGCGGGCCTGCCCGGCGCCGCGCTGGTGCTCACCATGCGCGGCGCCGGCTACCGGCTGGCGCCCGAAGGCCCCGGGGCGCCGTGAGCCTGCGCGCCAAGCTCGTCGCGCTGGTGGTGGGGCTCACCGCGCTGGTGCTGCTGGGGCTGGGCGCCTTCCTCTCCAGCGCCTTCGGGCGCTGGTCCTCCGAGGCGGTGGACCAGGACCTGCTGCAGCGGGCCGCCGCCGTGGCCGGGCTGGTGGAGGTGGAGGACGAGGGCGACCTGAGGCTGGAGGGCGACGAGCGCGGCGACGCCCTGCGGGATCCGGCGCACCCGCTCCGGGTGCTCGGCCCGGACGGCCCGCTGGGCGCCTCGCCGGCGGGCCTGCCCTGGCCCGACCCGCCCGCCGGTGCGGAGCCGGCGCTCCAGACCGTCACCGACGCCTCCGGGCGGGCCTGGCGCGTGGCCACCGCGCCGGTCGAGGTGGGAGGGAAGCACGGCCAGGCCCGGTTCACCGTCCAGGTGGCCGGCGCCGCCTCGGCCTTCGCCGCCCTGGAGGGGCCCTTCCGGCGCGGGCTCCTGCTGGCCCTGGTGGTGGCGCTGCTGGTGGGCGGGCTCGGGGCGGCAGCCCTGGCCCACGCCTCGCTGGCGCCGCTGGGCCGGCTGGCCGCCGAGGTCGACGCCATCGGCGCGGCCTCGCTCGACCGCCGGGTGGCGCTCGACGGGCTGGACCCGGAGCTGCGGCGGGTGGCGGGCGCCTTCAACGCGCTGCTCGGCCGGCTCGAGGTGGCCATGCTCGGGCAGCGGCAGCTGGTGGCCCGCGCCAGCCACGCCCTGCGCACCCCGGTGGCCACCATCCGCACGCGCGCCGAGGTGGCGCTGCGCCGCGAGCGCGAGCCGGCCGCCTACCGCGAGGCGCTCCAGGAGGTGGGCGTGGCGGCGGTCGAGGCCAGCGGGCTCATCGCGCACCTGCTGACGCTGTCGCGGCTCGACGAGCACCAGGGATCGGTGGCCCGGGAGGTGGTGGCGCTGGCGCCGCTGGCGCGGGAGGTGGCCCGCCTGCTGGCTCCGCGCGCCGAGGAGGGTGGGGTGACGCTGGAGGTGGAGGTGGCCGGCGGCCTGGCCGTGTCCGCCGACCGGGCGGCCCTGCGCGAGCTGCTCGAGGCCCTCCTCGACAACGCGGTCCACCACACCCCGACTGGCGGGCGGGTGGGGCTGCGCGCCACCGCCGAGCAAGGCGCGGTGGCCGTGCGGGTCTGGGACACCGGGCCCGGGGTGCCCGAGGCGGAGCGCGGCGTGGTCTTCGACCGCTTCTACCGGGGGCAGGCCGCGGTGGCGTCGGGGCGGCCCGGCAGCGGGCTCGGGCTGGCCATCGTCAAGGCCATCGCCGACGCCCACGGCGCGACCGTCACGCTGGGGGACCGGGTGGGCGGAGGGCTGGAGGTGACGACCGTCTTCCCGAGGCCGGGCGCGGGCTGAGCCCCCCGTCGCGGGCCATGGCGGCCCGTGCCCGGCGGGCGGATACTCACGGCCAGGGCCGCCGGAGGGGCCGGGGAGGGCGCCATGACCAGCCGAGGAGGCTCGCACCGCCCCGCGTGGCGCTTCGCTCTCGCCGCCGTCGCGGCCATCTTCGGCGCCGCCACCCTCGTGTCGGGTGGCCGGGTGCTCTTCGGGAGCGACGCCGCCCGGGCCGCGGCCGGCGCCTACGTGCCGTTCGTCGTCTGGTTCAACTTCCTGGCCGGGTTCGCCTACCTGGTGGCGGCCGCCGGCATCGCGCTGGCGCGCCGCTGGGCCGGGGCGCTCTCGCTGGGCATCGCCGCGGCCACGCTGCTCGCCTGCCTGGCCTTCGCCGCCCACGTGCTGGCCGGCGGGGCCCACGAGACCAGGACGGTGGTGGCGCTGGCCATCCGCCTGACGACCTGGGTCGCGATCGGCCTGGTGGTGTCCCGGTGGCCGGGCCGCGGCGCGGCGGGTGCGGCCACGACCTGAGGGCGCCGTGGCCAGTGAGGCGCGGACGCGCCCCGTGGCGCTCCAGGGGGCCCGCCGCTCGACGTGGCCGCCTGGTTCCTTCTGGGCGCCGTGGTCGAGCCGGACGCCCGGCGGCCCGGACCCCACGCCCCTTCTGTGTTGTTCGGGCGCCCAAACAACACAAAAGGGTACCTCAGCGCCCCGGCGCCTTCTCCTCGCCCTCCGCGGGCACCTCGAGCAGCACCGCATCGATGGCCGCCTCGACCACGCCGGTCACCGCCCCGAGGAGCGCCCCGAGGATGCCGCCGCCCCCGGCGGCAGCGCCCGCCTCCTGGTCGGCTGGTGGCGCGCTGGCCGGCCCGGGCCTGTAGGGTGACCGCCTCTGGGGCCGCACCGGCTCCCGCTGCGACGCGGCGCCGGCCACCAGGGCCGCGTCGGCCAGCGCGGCCGCGGTGGCCTGGGCGGTCCCCGCCGCCGAGGGCGCGCCTGGGCCGAACGGGATGGGCCGTGGACCCTCGGCGCCCGCCGCCACCAGAGACGCGGCCACCAGCGGGGCAGGCGTGCCGGTCTGGGCCGCCGCGGCGAACCGCTCCGCCAGCTGGCCGAGGGCCAGGGCGTGCCGCGGCTCGACCGCCGCCTGCGCCGTGAGGCGGGACGCCACCCGCGCCATCACCACCAGGAAGCGCGCCGGCGACTCCTGCGCCAGGGCGTCGAGCCGTCGCATCAGCGCCGCCGCCGCCGAGAGCTGGACGGTGTCCGTCGGCTGATGGGCTCCCTCCGGTCGGGCCGGCGGGACGCCGGGCGTCGGGTGTGCGCCGGCGGCGGGGGCCGGCTGCTCGGCGCCGTGGATGGGGTGGAACGTCATCCGGGAGGCGCGGCCCGCCCTACTTCCGCCGGTCGCCCAGCAGCCGGAGCAAGGCCAGGAACAGGTTGATGAAGTCCAGGTACAGCGTCAGCGCGCCCACCACCGGCGCCGCCGCCACCGAGCCGGCGCCGTTGCGGGCGAAGACCCGCAGCTTCTGGGTGTCGTAGGCGGTCAGGCCGGTGAAGACCACCACCGCGGCGCAGGAGATGATGAACGACATGGCGCTGCTCTGCAGGAACAGGTTCACCAGGCCGGCGATGACCACGCCGAAGAGCCCCATCATCAGGAAGGACGACCAGCTGGTCAGGTCCTTCTTGGTGACCGTGCCGTAGACGCTCATGGCGCCGAAGGTGCCGGCGGTGACGCCGAAGGCCAGGCCCACCGAGCTGCCGGTGTACATGAGCAGGATGATGGAGAGGGTGGCGCCGTTGAGCGCCGAGTAGAGCAGGAAGAGGCCGCCGGCCGCCGGGGCGGAGAGCTTCTGCGCCATGGCGGAGAGGGCGATGACCAGGCCGATCTCCGCGATCATGAGCCCGTAGAAGACCCAGCGGTTGCGGACGATGAGCTCCAGCAGCGGCTGGGAGCTGGCCACCAGGAAGGCCACGCCGGCCGTCACCACCAGGCCGAGCGCCATCCAGCGGTAGACGGCGGCGAAGAAGGTCCGCTCGGCGCTGTCGGCCTGGTAGGGCGCGGCTGCGGGGCGGAGGGTGTAGGCGGGCTGGTCCGGACGGGTCGGTTCGAAGGGCATGGAGCCTACCTAACACAGGCAGCGACGCTCATCTTCCCCAGGCGCACCCCGCCCGGGACTCCCGCCAGCGGCAGGCCGCCGCACCAGCCGGCGGCGCGCCCCGGCCCCGGGAGCCGCCTGGTCCCGCGCCTACTTCTTCTTGAACAGGGCCTCCAGGGCGTCCCTGGGATCCTCGCTCCGGGTGGGGGCCTCCCCGAAGAGGGCGGCCAGCCGGTTGCGGGCGTCGTCGGAGCGGTGCTTCTTGCGCGGCGCCCCGTCGCCCAGCTGGAACAGGTCGCAGGCGTTGGAGCTGTCCTTGTCGACGATCCGGTCGGCGTGCGGCTCGCGGCACTCGTTGCCCGCCGACAGGTCGTAGTGGCGGCAGTTGAGGCAGCGGTGCAGGTCCGCGTCGCACTCGGGGCAGGTGGTCCGGCGCCCGATGGGGCCGTCGAAGGCGAGGGTGGCGCCGCAGCCGTAGCACGTGGTGGTGGCCATGGCGGTATCATGGAGCGGCCCGCGGGCGCCTTCAATGAGAGACCCCATCCCGTTCGGGAGGTACCACCTGCTGGAGCGGCTCGCCATCGGCGGGATGGCCGAGATCTGGCTGGCGGAGGCGCGCGGCGAGCCGGGCCGGCGCTACGCGGTCAAGCGGCTCCTGCCCACCCTGGCGGACGACCCCGGCTTCGTCACCATGTTCCTCGACGAGGCCCGCATCGGCACCCTGCTGGACCACCCGGGCATCGTCCCGGTGCGGGACCTGGGGCGAGAGGGGTCCGGCTACTTCATGGCCATGGACTACCGCCCCGGGCCCGACCTCAGGGCCCTGCTGACGCGCCTGCGCCACGCCGGGGCGCGCCTGCCGCCGGCGCTGTCGACCTGGGTGGTGGCCGAGGCGGCCCGGGCGCTGGACCACGCCCACCGCGCCCGCGGCCCCGACGGCGCGCCGCTCGAGGTGGTGCACCGCGACCTCTCGCCCGCCAACCTGCTGCTGGGGTGGGACGGGCGGGTCTCGGTGCTGGACTTCGGCATCGCCACCGCCGCCTTCCGCGCCCACCGCGAGGGGGCGGTGCTGCGCGGCAAGCTCGGCTACCTCTCGCCCGAGCAGGTGGCCGGGCTGCCGGTGGACCGGCGCGGCGACGTCTTCTCGCTCGGCGCGGTGCTGCACGAGCTGCTCACCGGCCACCGGCTCTTCGGCGGCCCGTCCGACCTGGCGGTGCTGCAGCGGGTGCGGGCGGCCCAGGTGCGGCCCCCCTCGGAGCGCAACCCGGCCGTGCCGGCGGACCTCGACGCGCTGGTGCTGCGGGCCCTGGCCCGCGAGCCGGCCGAGCGCTTCGCCTGGGCCGCCGACCTGGCCGCGGCGCTGGGCCCGTTCACCGGCGAGGCGCCGGCCGCGGCGCTGGCGGCCGAGCTGGCGGCGCGGCTGCCGGCCGAGCTGGCGGAGGAGCGCGAGCGGGCCCGGCGCCCGGCCGCGGCCCACCCCGCCTAGTTGCGCAGCACCCCGTGCAGCGCCGAGAAGAGCTCGTCGTGGCCCGGCGGCGACTCGGCCAGGTCGGCCGACAGCACCGCCACCGTCTCCACGTCGAGCCGGATGCGCTCCCAGTCGTCCGCCGTGACCGCCAGGAACCCCTCGGCCACCCGCGGGTCGAACTGGGTGCCGGCGCAGCGGCTGATCTCGGCGCGCGCCTCGGTGAAGAGCTTGGCCTTGCGGTAGGGGCGGTCGCTGGTCATGGCGTCGAGCGTGTCCACCACGTGGAAGATGCGCGCCCCCAGGACGATCTCCTCGCCCTTGAGGCCGTTCGGGTAGCCGGTGCCGTCCCACTTCTCCTGGTGCTGCAGCACGATGGTGGAGGCCGGCCTGAGGTAGTCGACCCGCTGCAGCAGGGCCCACCCCAGCGCCGGGTGCTTCTTCATCTCGCTCCACTCCTCGGTGTCGAGGGGGCCGGGCTTGAGCAGCACCCGGTCGCGCACGCCGATCTTGCCGATGTCGTGCAGCAGCGCGCCGTGCTCGATGGTGGTGAGGTCCGGCTCCTGGATGCCCAGCGCCAGCGCCAGGCGGCGGGCGTAGAGCGAGACGCGGCGGGAGTGCCACTGGGTCTCGGCGTCGCGGTAGTCGAGCGCGGCGATGAGCCCCTCCAGCAGGGCCTGGGTGCGGTGGCGCACCATCTCCTCGAGCCGGAGGTTGATCTCGCGCAGCTGGCCGTTCTGGCGCTGCACCTCGCGGTTGAGGCGGTCGTTCTCGCTGCGCAGCCGGGAGGCCTCGGCCGCCTGGTGCACCGTGGCCAGCAGCTCCTGCTGGTGCCACGGCTTGGAGATGATGCGGAAGACCTCGCCCGAGTTGACCGCCTGCAGCGCCACCCGGAAGTCCTCGGCGGCGGTGCAGAGGATGCGCACCGCGCCGGGGGCCCGCTCCCGCACCTGCTTGAGGAGGGTGATGCCGTCGATGCCGGGCATCATGTAGTCGCTGATGACCACCACCGGCTGGTCGGCGTCCAGGGCCTTGAGGGCGTCCTCGGGCCCCAGGTAGCACCGGGGGTCGTAGCCGGCGCTCTCCAGGATGCGGGAGAGCGCCTTCAGGATCAGCTCGTCGTCGTCTACGATGAGGACTCGCTCCGCGGTCACCCGCCGATCAGACCACGGCGGGGGGTGGGCCGCAAGGCGACGGGGCGGCGCCCCGGGCCGAAAAAGGCGCTACCCGGGGAGCCCGAACCCGGTTAGGAGAGGGCGCCATGGACACCCCTCCCGACCTGGATCCGCTGGAGACCCGCGAGTGGCTGGAGGCGCTCGACGGGGTGCTGGTGCGCGAGGGGCCCGCCCGGGCCCACTTCCTCATCGAGCGGCTCATCGACCAGGCCCGCAACTCCGGGGCCTACCTGCCCTTCTCGGCCAACACCGGCTACGTCAACACCATCCCGGTGGAGCGGCAGCCGCCGCTGCCGGGCGACTTCGCGCTGGAGCAGCGCATCCGGCACTACATCCGCTGGAACGCCATGGCCATGGTGGTGCGCGCCAACAAGCACACCAACGTGGGCGGCCACATCGCCAGCTTCGCCTCGGCGGCGATGCTCTACGACATCGGCTACAACCACTTCTGGCGCTCCCCCACCAAGGACCGGGGCAGCGACCTGGTCTTCATCCAGGGCCACTCGTCGCCGGGCATCTACGCGCGCGCCTTCCTGCTGGGCCTCATCAGCGAGGACCAGCTCGACCACTACCGCCAGGAGGTGGGGGGGCGGGGGCTCTCCAGCTACCCGCACCCCTGGCTCATGCCGCACTTCTGGCAGTTCCCCACCGTGTCGATGGGGCTCGGGCCGCTCATGGCCATCTACCAGGCCCGCTTCATGAAGTACCTGGAGGACCGCGGCCTGGCCAGGACCGCCGGCCGCAAGGTCTGGGCCCTGTGCGGCGACGGCGAGATGGACGAGCCGGAGTCGCTGGGGGCGGCCGGCATGGCCGGCCGCGAGAAGCTCGACAACCTGGTCTTCGTGGTGAACTGCAACCTGCAGCGACTCGACGGGCCGGTGCGGGGCAACGGCAAGATCATCCAGGAGCTGGAGAGCGAGTTCCGCGGCTCGGGCTGGAACGTCATCAAGGTGGTGTGGGGCCGCCACTGGGACGCCCTGCTGGCCCGCGACACCGGGGGCCACCTGCAGCGCCGCATGATGGAGGTGGTGGACGGCGAGTACCAGACCTACAAGGCCAAGGACGGGGCCTTCGTGCGGGAGAAGTTCTTCAACACCCCGGAGCTCCGCCACCTGGTGGCCGACTACTCCGACGACGACCTCTGGAACCTGAACCGCGGCGGCCACGATCCCTTCAAGGTCTTCGCCGCCTACCACGAGGCCTCCAACCACGTGGGCCAGCCCACCGTGATCCTGGCCAAGACGGTCAAGGGCTACGGCATGGGGGAGTCGGGTGAGGCGCAGAACACCACCCACCAGCAGAAGAAGATGTCGGTGGAGGCCATCCGCCGCTTCCGCGACCGCTTCCAGCTGCCGGTGCCCGACGACCAGCTCGAGGAGGTGCCCTACCTGAAGTTCGAGCAGGGCTCGAAGGAGCTGGAGTACCTGAAGGCGCGCCGCGCCGCCCTGGGCGGCGACCGGCCCCGCCGGCGCCAGAAGGCCGAGTCGCTGGCGGTGCCGCCGCTCTCCGCCTTCCAGCGGCTGCTGGAGGGCAGCGGCGAGCGCGAGATCTCCACCACCATGGCCTTCGTGCAGCTGCTGCAGCAGCTGGTCAAGGACCCGGTGCTGGGGCCGCGGGTGGTGCCCATCGTGCCCGACGAGTCGCGCACCTTCGGCATGGAGGGGATGTTCCGCCAGCTCGGCATCTGGAGCCAGGTGGGCCAGCTCTACACGCCGCAGGACGCCGACCAGCTGATGTTCTACCGGGAGGACAAGAAGGGGCAGATCCTGCAGGAGGGGATCAACGAGGCCGGCGGCATGAGCGACTGGATCGCGGCCGCCACCAGCTACTCCATCCACGGCACCCCGACCATCCCGTTCTTCATCTTCTACTCGATGTTCGGCTTCCAGCGGGTCGGCGACCTGGCCTGGGCGGCCGGCGACATGCGGGCCCGCGGCTTCCTGCTGGGGGCCACGGCGGGGCGCACCACGCTGAACGGCGAGGGGCTGCAGCACCAGGACGGCCACAGCCACCTGCTGGCCGCCGCCATCCCCAACTGCGTGCCCTACGACCCCTCCTACGGCTACGAGGTCACCGTCATCATCCAGGACGGCCTGCGGCGCATGGTGGCCGAGCAGGAGGACGTCTACTACTACCTGACGGTGATGAACGAGAACGACCGCCAGCCGGCCATGCCGGCCGGGGTCGAGGCCGGCATCCTGAGGGGCATGTACCGGCTGCCCGGGCTCGACCCGGCCGGCGCGAAGAAGAAGGCGCCCCGGGTCCAGCTGCTCGGCTCCGGCGCCATCCTGCGGGAGGTGGTGGCGGCCGCCGCGCTGCTGCGCCAGGACTTCGGCGTCGAGGCCGACCTGTGGAGCTGCCCCTCCTTCACGCTGCTGGCGCGCGACGGCCAGGCGGTCGAGCGGGCCAACCGGCTCCACCCGGAGGCTCCGCCGCGGCGCTCCCACGTGGAGGCCTGCCTGGGCGGCACCACCGGCCCGGTGGTGGCCGCCACCGACTACGTGCGCGCCTTCGCGGAGCAGATCCGCCCCTGGGTGGGGCGGCGCTACCTGGTGCTCGGCACCGACGGCTTCGGCCGCTCCGACACCCGCGAGCAGCTGCGCCGCTTCTTCGAGGTGGACCGGCACCACGTGGTGGTGGCCGCCTTGAAGGCGCTGGCCGACGAGGGGGCCGTGCCGGCCGCCACCGTGGCCGCCGCCATCGCACAGTACGGCATCGACCCCACCCGGCCCGATCCCTGGACCGTCTAGCCCCCACCGGAGCGAGCGAAGGCATGAGCACCATCGACGTGAGGGTCCCGGCCATCGGCGGCGTCAAGGACGCCGGGGTGGTGGCCGTGCTGGTGAAGCCGGGCGACGTGGTGGCGCTCGACGCGTCGCTGATCACGCTGGAGACCGACAAGGCGAGCATGGACGTGCCGTCGCCGCTGGCCGGCACGGTGCGCCAGGTCTCGGTGAAGGAGGGCGACCGGCTGGGGGAGGGGAGCCTCATCCTGACGCTGGAGGCGGCGGCTCCGGCCGCGCCCGCGACCCCGACCCCGGCCTCGACCCCGACCCCGGGCTCGACCCCGGGCTCGACCCCGGGCTCGACCCCGGCCCCGACCCCGGCCCCGACCCCGACCTCGAGGGGTGAGGACCCCCCTCTCCCCTCCGGGGAGAGGGCCGGGGTGAGGGGCGCCGCGGACCAGGCTGCGCACCCCTTGGCCCCCCCGGCCTCGTCCGGCCTGCCCGCCTACCCCGTCGCCCTGCCGGCCACCCCCATCCCCGCCGGCGCCCCGACCACCCACGCCTCCCCCTCCGTCCGCAAGGCGGCGCGCGAGCTCGGGGTCGACCTGGTCAAGGTGCCCGGCTCCGGCCCCAAGGGGCGGGTGCTGCAGGAGGACGTCCGCAAGTACGTGAAGCAGGCGCTGACCGCGCCGCAGGCGCCGGCCAGCGGCGCCGGCCTCGACCTGCTCCCCTGGCCGAAGGTGGACTTCGCCCGGTTCGGACCGGTGGAGGCCCGCCCGCTCTCGCGCATCAAGAAGATCGCCGGCGCCAACCTGGCCCGCAACTGGGTGATGATCCCGCACGTCACGCAGCACGACGAGGCCGACGTCACCGAGCTGGAGGCCCTCCGGGTCCGGCTCAACGCCGAGCAGGGCAAGGACGGCGTGAAGGTCACCATGCTGGCCTTCCTCATGAAGGCCTGCGTGGCCGCGCTGCGGCAGTTCCCCGAGTTCAACGCCTCGCTCGACGGCGACGCGCTGATCCTGAAGCGCTCCTTCCACCTCGGCTTCGCCGCCGACACGCCCGGCGGCCTGGTGGTGCCGGTGGTGAAGGACGTCGATCAGAAGGGCGTGCTCACGCTGGCCCGCGAGCTGGGCGAGCTGGCGCTGAGGGCGCGCGAGGGCAAGCTCGGCCCCGCCGAGATGACGGGCGGCTGCTTCTCGATCTCCTCCCTGGGCGGCATCGGCGGCACCGCCTTCACGCCCATCATCAACGCGCCGGAGGTGGCCATCCTGGGCGTCTCGAAGGCCGCCATGAAGCCGGTCTGGGACGGGGAGGCCTTCCGCCCGCGGCTGATGCTGCCGCTCTCGCTCTCCTACGACCACCGGGTCATCGACGGCGCGGCGGCGGCCAGGTTCACCACCTTCCTGGGCGGGCTGCTGGCGGACCTGCGGAGGGTGCTGCTCTAGCCACCAGCCAGCCGCCGCTCCACCTCGCGTCCCTCGGCGCCGGGCGGCGGGTCCGCCGGCGGGCCGGCCAGGTGGCACGCCACGATCCTCCCCAGGTACTCGGCGAGCGGCAGGTGGTGGAAGCCGAGCTCCCGCGTGGCGCGCCCCGGGTCGACGAAGGACATCCACCGGCTGCTGAAGGGGGACATGCCCAGCGGGTCGAGGCCGGCCGAGCGGAGCCGCTCCGCCGGCACCGAGACCACCTCCGCCCGGCTGCCGAGCAGGCCGGCCAAGAGGCCGACCAGCTCGGCCAGGGTGGGCGCCTCCTGCTGGGCCACGTTGTAGGCCTGGCCGAAGGTCTCCGGCCGGCCGAGGATCGAGGCCACGAAGCGGGCCACCTCCCCGGCGTAGACGTGGCGCACCGGGTGGGCGCCGCCGTCCGGCAGCAGCACCGGGCCGCCGTCGAGCAGCCGCCAGAGGTACCGCTCCAGCCGGCGCTGCGGGTCGCGCTCGCCGTTCACCATGGGGATGCGGACGCGGGTGGCCGGGAAGCCGGCCGCGGCCAGCAGCGCCTCCTCGCAGGCCCGCTTGCCCGCGCCGTAGTCCCACTGCCCCTGGTCGTAGGGGCCTGCGGGGCGCGGCATGACCGGGCCGTCGGCGTCCGCCTCGGTGGCCGGCCTCGGCGCCCCCTGGCGCACCAGGTAGACCTGCCCGGTGGAGATGAGGACGTAGTGGCCGCAGCGCCCGGCCAGCGCCGCCGCGGCGCGCGCCCCGTCGGCGCCGGTGAAGGCCACGAAGTCCACCACCGCGTCGAAGGAGCGGCCGCCGAGGAGGCCTGCCAGGTCGCCCGTCCGGTCGCCGACCAGCCGCTCCACCCGCCCGCCGAACGGGTCCGGGTGGTGGCCGCGGTTGAGGAGGGTGACCCGGTGGCCGCCCGCCAGGAGCCGCCAGCCGAGCAGGGGGCCCACGAACCGGTTCCCGCCGATGAGGAGGACGTGCATCGGGTTGTCCTGGCCCGCCGCGGCGGCGAGGTCAAGGGCAGGGCGACCCGAGGGGACGGTTCGGACGTCCGAACCAGCACGTTCACCGGCCGAGC
The DNA here is from genome assembly GCA_016718565.1 of Anaeromyxobacter sp. NCBI lineage: Bacteria > Pseudomonadati > Myxococcota > Myxococcia > Myxococcales > Anaeromyxobacteraceae > Anaeromyxobacter > Anaeromyxobacter sp. The sequence continues at coordinate 1,560,160 of JADKCZ010000001.1, forward strand.
GCCCAGGGCCGCTCGGGGCACTGGTGAAGGCCGTCGTCACCGGCCTCGGCGGCGCAGCCAAGGCGGAGCTCCAGGCTGGCAGTCGCCGCGCGATCGTTCCAGCGCCGCCGCTCCTCGGGCGTCAGGGCCGAGAGCTCGTCGAGGAGCGTCGGGTCGGCCAAGGAGGCGCCGGCGTCCGGGCCGGTGGGGGAGGGGGCATGGCGCATCGCCCTCGACGCTAGCGGTCCAGCCCGACGCGGGGCAGGATGCGCCCCCATGATCTCCTTCCTCGGCACCGGCCTCCTCGGGGGCAGCTTCGTGAAGGCCTTGCGCCGCCGCGGCGAGCCGGTGCAGGTCTGGAACCGCACCGCGGCCAAGGCGGCCGCGCTGGCCGAGGTGGGGGCGATCCCGTGCGCCGACCCGGCCGCGGCGGTGCGCGGCGCGGCGCGGGTGCACCTCACGCTCTCCGACGACGCGGCGGTGGACGAGGTGCTGGAGGCGGCCCGGCCTGGCCTGGCGCCCGGCGTGGCGGTGGTGGACCACAGCACCACCTCGGCCGCCGGCACGGCGGCGCGGGCGGCCCGGTGGGCGGCGCGCGGCGTCACCTTCCAGCACGCGCCGGTCTTCATGGGGCCGGTCAACGCGCTGGAGGGGACCGGCCTCATGCTGGCCTCCGGCGATCGCGCCCGCTTCGACGCGCTGTCGCCGGCGCTGCGGCCGATGACCGGCACGCTCACCTGGGTGGGGCCGCAGGAGGAGCGGGCCGCGGGCCTCAAGCTCATCGGCAACCTCTTCCTGGTGGCCATGACCACCGGCCTCATCGACGCGCTGGCGCTGGGCAAGGCGCAGGGCATCCCACCCGCCGAGGCCGGCGCGCTCTTCGACCTCTTCAACCCGGGTGCGCTGGTCCCGGCGCGGATGAGGCGGATCCTGGCCGGCGACTTCGCCAACCCGTCCTGGGAGCTCGGCATGGCTCGCAAGGACGCCCGGCTCATGCTGGAGGCCGCGGCGGCCGGGGGGGTGCCGCTCACCGCCATCCCGGCCATCGCCGCCCGGATGGACGAGGTGCTGGCCGAGGGGCACGCCCGCTCGGACTGGACCGTGCTCGCCAAGGACCTCATCCGGTGAGCGGCAACGAGCGCCCCGACCTCTGCGCCGACTGCGGCGGGCAGTGCTGCCTGACCCGGCCAGGCCTCGAGGCGCCGGAGCGCTTCCTCGGAGCGCCCGCTCCCGTCCAGGGAGAGGGCCGGGGTGAGGGGGCCTCCGTGGCCTCGAGCGACCCCGCAGCGGCCCTGGCCGCCCTGCTCCTCACCGGTGACTGGGTGCTGGCCGAGCACGTCGGCGTGCCCTGGGTGGACGGCGTGGAGCCGCCCGAGGGCGACCGGCGCCGGATCATCCGCTACCCGCGCCCGGCCACGCTGCTCGAGCGCGGCCGAAGCGGAGCCCCGCAGGACGCGCTGGCGCCCTGCACGTTCCTCGGCGAGGTCGGCTGCCGCCTGGCCTTCGACGACCGCCCGCGCATGTGCCGGGCGCTGGCGCCGTCGCCCGGCTTCGAGTGCGAGGGCGACTGGGGCCGGCGCGAGGCGGCGCTGGCCTGGCTGCCGCACCAGGGGTGGGTGGAGGAGGCGAGGGCGAGGGCGGCCCGACGCTGAGGCCGCCCGCCGGGTCAGGGGAGCATGCGCTGCAGCTGGCCGAGCCCCCAGGGGGGCAACTCCCCCACGTCGGTGATCGCATCGGTGGCCAGGTCCAGCCGGTGGAGCTGCCGAGGCTCGGCTTCACCGTAGACATGGAACAGGAGGCCGCCCTCCTCGACGGTCCAGGGCACCGAGGTGGTGTTGCTGCCGAGCGCCGGCAGCGTGCGGCTCTGGCCGGTGGCGAGGTCCACCTCGATGAAGGATGGGGGGTATCCGAGGTAGACCTTGTCGCCGCCGACGCTGAAGGCGCTCGAGAAGGCCTGGTAGTTGCCGAGGACCCGGGGGGCGCCGCCGAGCGGCCGCAGGTACCAGCCGGAGTTGCTCGGCGTGAACACCTCGCCAGCGGGTCCTACGGCGAGGCCCTGGAAAGAGAGATCACTGTCGGTGAAGGAGTCAATCAACGCGTCGGTCTGGTTGTCGTAGATGCGGACGGTGTGCGTGACGTCGCAGGAGCCCTCCCCGCCGGCGCAGACGGTCTTGGTCGTGCCGTGCGCCCGGAAACGTCCGTTGCTGCTGACGGCCACGGGATCCTCGCTGTCCGCGCCCGCCGGCGGGTGGACCGGGCCGATGGCCCCGGTAGCGTCCAGGGTGGCCCATCCGGCCGAGGTGCCGTCCAGGCGAGCGACCGTACCGATCAGGACGTTCCGCTGGCGCAAGTAGAGGCTTGGGAAGTAGCGCTCGGGCCCGGTGACGCTGAAGATCTCCGTCGGGCCGGTCGGCCCGATCTTGAAGACCCTGTAGACATGCGGGAAGCTACGCGATTCGTCCAGGACCAGCCGGGGCACGCCAAACTTCACCGGCACGGTGAAGATGGTGTTGCTGGCCGGCTGGACTCCGCAGCCGGGCCCCTTGCGCTCGATGACGACGTCGAAGGACCCGGTGCCGTCGGTGGGGAGGCCGAGGGCCAAGCGCGTGCTGTGGAGGTCGATCGGGTAAGGCGCGGCCGCGGCCGTGAGGATGTCCTGCGCGGCGTTGGCGTAGCGGGACTCGAGGGGGACGCGGGTGGCGCCGGCGACCGCCGTGAAGGTGAGCTCGTCCTGCTCCAGGGTCGCAGCCCCGAAGGAGGACTCGTCGCGGCAGCGCAGCGTGGCGATGGGACCGGAGAGCTGGAGCCAGCCGTCCGGGTCCGCCTCGACGGGGGGCACGGCCGGGGCCTGGTCGGGCGCGGTCGGGGAGGGGACGTCGACCGTGGCGATCGGCGAGTGCCCGGCTCGCTCGGCGACCACGTGGAGCGCGGCACCGCAGCGCTGGGCGTCCATCAGGATCGCGACGCCGAGCTCGGAGCGCGGCGCGTCCAGGGTGCCGACCCTGCGGCCGAGCGAGGTCAGGATGGAGCTGTCCTGGTTGTCGTTGCAGAGCGCATAGGCATGCTTGCGCGCAGAGCCGATGAGCGCGCCACGTGCGGCCGAATCGCAGCGCTGGCCATCCTCGACGGCGCCAACGGCGTAGAGGGGAGCGAAGGCATCTCCGGAGTCGGACACCGACTCGAGCAGCACCTCCCACTCACCCGGCTCGGTGGTGCGGTCGAAGGCGACGGACGACACCCCCCCAGGGGCGATCCTGGACTGGGGCGGCTGCGCGCGGCACCAGGGGCGTGCCTTCAGCCGGCCCGCCGCCTCGGCCGCCAGCCGCTTGGGATCCCTGCAGTTGCAGGCCACGATGGAGAGCCGATTGGCGGAGTTGTTCAGGTAGTCAGCCGTCCGATCGATCAGCGCGCTGGCGGTGGCGGCCCAGGCGTTGTTGGCGTTGCACCCGCCGCTGGCGATGGCGTCGACCTGGTTCTCCAGCCTGCCGAGGGTCAGCAGGTCCTTCAGCGAGTCGCGCGCCTGCCAGAAGCACTGCGGCTGGAGCTCGGCGGAGCGCTTCATCGCCCCCTCCAGGCCCGTGCAGACGCTCCTCATCATGTCGTCGAAGAAGGCCCGCGCCGCGCCCGTCCACTGGCCCTCGTCTGCGCCGAGGCGCTGCAGCAGCATGTTGGTCCCGATGGACAGGACCATGGCCTCCTGGACGAGCCCCTCCTCGAGCAGCCCGGAGAAGAGGGTCCGCAGCGCCGGCAGAAGGTCGTCGAGCGGGATGGAGGCGGCGTTCAGGAAGAAGCGGTTCCAGTAGACCGGGTCGGCGCCCGGGCTGGTCGCCACGGGGCCGCCCAGGTGGAGGGCCGTGCGCGCCTGCCGCGCGACGGCGGCCGTGGGGGGCAGGCCCGGTGTCGCCAGGCTGCCGAAGCCCAGCGAGGTCACCGCCGCCGTCAGCGTGCGGCCGTCGGGGCTCCGGACGGAAGGGGCGTAGAACCGCTGGTCGGCGCCCGACGCGCGGGAGAACAGGGTGGCGTCGGCGTCGAAGGCGCCGCCGGGGATGGTCAGGGTCACGGCGACGGGCTGACGGAAGAGCAGCCCTGGCGTGTCGAAGGCGATACGGAACCACTCGCCACGCTGAGCCGCCAGCGGCTCCACGGTCAGCGGGACATCGGCGATCAGCGCCCCTGCGGGCACCTCCAGGTGGAGCGTCGCTCCTTCGGGCGTGACCACGTCCAGCGCGCCCCCGGCCGCGCCGAGGACCGCGCTGACCGGCCCCGTGGGCGTCGGCGCGCCAGCCGGCACCACGCAGGTGCGACCCGAGCAGGCTCCGAGCATGCAGTCGGCGTTCACGCTGCACGACGCGGCCACGGCACAGCCGGCGCGGCAGGAGCCGCCGCAGTCCACGTCGGTCTCGTCCTGGTTCCGGAGCCCGTCGGCGCAGGCCGTGGCGGTCGGAGGGGTGGGGGTCCCGGAGGAGGATGAGCACCCCGCACCCACCAGCGTGAGCAGCGAGGCAGCCAGTGCGATTCCGACCCGCTTCATGAGGCCCCCAGACGCGTACGGGGCGGCTCAGCGCCGGCCCCTATCCCATCTCTGACTGTCCCTGCGACGACCTGTGACCTCCTGGGTGCTCGAGGACGTTGCGTTTGACCGCCCCTGGCCCCAAAGCCCAGGAGTTCCGGCCCGGGCGGCGCGGCCCAGGTGAGGATCGGGGCCACCAGCTCATCGCCACCCTACGATCTTGGTTCGGACGTCCGAACTCGCCCGCCCGGCTCAGTTCGCCACGGCCGCCGCCAGCACGATCCGCTCGCGCCTCGACACCACCACGCCGCCGGGCCGCTCCACCGTGACCGCGAACAGGGTCGGCCGGTCCACCGCGACCGCCGCGTCGATGGGGACGACCACCTCGTCCCCGTCACGTCGAAGACGCCGCCGTCCACCGGGTGGGCCGCCTCGCGCGCGGCGTCGAAGATCCAGAGCTGGTACTGCGCGCGGACGCGGTCGTTGCGCTGGAGCCCGCGGATGCGCATGAAGCCGGCCTGGCGCGCCCCGCTCCAGACCACGTCGCCGGAGGCGCCCTGCGCCGCAGGGTCCTTGGTGGCCGCCCAGGCCACGGTGCGCGCGTCCGGGGCCTCCCGGAGCAGCGCCTCGCGCCGCGCCGCAGGGGGAGGCACGGGCGGTGGCGACTGCACCACCAGCCGCTCCGTCTCCAGCACCTCGGGCGGGCGGAGCCAGGCCGCGCCGGCCAGGGCCAGGCAGGCGGCCGCGACGGCCCAGCCGCCCCATCGGAACAGGTCCGGGCGCGCCTTCGGGGTGCCTGGGCCACGGGCAGGCGGCTCGACGACCCGGACCACGCCGGCCGGTCCGGCGATCGGTGCCACGCCGACCGGTCCAACGGCCGGCCCGGCGGCCCGCGCGGCGCCGGCGCTCGGCGCGGCGGCCAGCACCTTGGCCGCCAGCACCGCCGGCATCGGCTCGGGCGGGATGGTGCCGAGCGCCAGGGCCGCGGCCGCCAGGTCGAACCCGTCGTCGCCGGCGGCGCGCAGGCGCAGGAGCTCCGACGCCTCCTCGGGGACGAGCCCCTCGAGGGCGCGGGCGGCCAGCAGCTCGTCCTGTCGAGTGGGCCCGCTCATCGCTCGTCCTCCGGCGATACTACCTCGTTCACTTCGCCCAGCAGGGCCGCCCGGATGCGCTGGAGGCCGCGCCGGGTGTGGGCCTTCACGGTGCCGAGCGGCATGCCGGTCTGGGCGGCAATCTCCTCGTGCGTCAGCCCCTGCGTCACCGACAGGCGCAGGACCTCCCGCTGCTCCACCCGCAGCCCCGCCATGGCCCGGACGGCCAGGCCGGCCTCGGCGCAGCGCTCCGCGTCACCCTGGACCGACGCCCCGGCCGCCTCGGCGAGGGGCAGGGTGGCCGGGCGGCGCAGGACCGTGCGGCGCCGGTCGATGAGCCGGCGCCGGGCCAGCATGGCCACGAAGACCTCCTCCGAGCCCCGGGCCGGGTCGTAGCGGGCGCCGTGGCGCCACAGGTCGAGGAAGATCTCCTGGGTGGCGTCCTCGGCGTCGGCGGGCGAGGGCGAGAGGCGGCGGGCCAGGGCCCAGACCAGCCCACCGAAGCGGGCCAGGCAACCGCGCACCGCGGCGTCGTCGCCGAGGGCGGCGCGGACCAGCATGGGCGTCTCCGGCACGGGCGGCATGGCCGCACCGATATTGGCGTACCCGGCGTCAACGGCAAGGCCCCCGGCGGGCCCGCCGGGACGGGCGCGCCACGCCAGGGGCCCGCGGCCGACGGCCGCTCCCTCCGGTGGAGCGGGCCCGGGCCGGGGCGAGCGCCGCTCCGGCCCGGGGAGGACCCGATCACGGGGCCGGCAGGATCACCCGGTCGATGACGTGGATGACGCCGTTGCTGGCGAGCACGTCGGTGGTCACGATGCCGGAGGTGCGCGCGCGCGCGTCGGTGATGGCCAGCGCGGCGCTGATGCCGAAGGTGCCGCCCTGGACGGTGGCCGGCTGGGTGCCGGGCACGATGTCGGCCTTCAGCGCCCGGACCGGCAGCACGTGGTAGGTGAGCACCGCAGTCAGGAGCGCCGTGTCGGCCAGGAGCGCCTCCTTGGTGACGTCGAGCTCGGTGAGGAGCGCGGCGAAGGCGGCGTTGGTGGGCGCGAAGACGGTGAACGGGCCCGGGCCGGACAGGGTGGCGACCAGATCGGCGGCGGCCACGGCCTCGACGAGGATGCTGAAGTCGGGGAGAGCCTGCGCCGTCTGCACGATGTTCTTGTCGGCCGGCAGGATGACCCGGTCGATGACGTGGACCACGCCGTTCGAGACCTCGAGGTCGGTGGTGACGATCCCGGCGGTCCGGTTGCGCCCGTCGGTGATGGTGAGGGCCGGGCCGGCGGCGTCGATCTTGAAGATGCCGCCCTGCTTGGTGGTGATGGCCTTGCCGGCCGGCACCTGGGCCTTCAGCACCTTGCCGTCGAGCACGTGGTAGGTGAGCACCGCGGTGAGCAGGGGCTTGTTGGCGAGCAGCTCGGCCTTGCTCACGCCGAGCTCGGTGAGCAGGGCGCCGAAGGCGGCGTTGGTGGGGGCGAAGACGGTGAAGGGGCCAGGGCCGGAGAGCGTGGTGGAGAGCTCGGCCGCCACCACCGCCTCGACGAGGATGCTGAGGTCGGGAGTGGCCTGCGCCGTCTGGACGGCGTTGAGCGGGGCGGGGTCGCTGGAGTCCCCGCAGGCGGTCAGGACCAAGGCCGACATGGCGAGCACGGCGAGGGGCTTCGAGAGGCTGGTCATGCTGGGCTCCGTGGAAGGGCGGTGCGCGTGATGCGCACGCCTGCCTCCCACTTCGCCGCTGGTCAGATGCTGGACGCAGACTGGACAGGCCATGGCCCACCATGGTCCTCCTGTCCACCCGATCACCGGCCGGACGTCCCGCCCCGCCCGGGATCCCGGCGCAGTGGAACCAAGGGGACCGGACGCACCACGGCCGCGCGAGGTCCACCTCTGGACCCGGCGCGGCCGCTGGGGTGCTGCGGCTCGTGGAGCCTCAGAACGAGTTCAGGAACTCGTCGTTGGTCTCGAACTCCTGCAGCTTCTTGAGGAGCCGCTCCATGGCCTCCACCGGCTTGAGCGAGGCCAGCGCGCCGCGCAGGCGGCGCACCTTCTCGATCTCCTTGGCGGAGAAGAGCTTCTCCTCCTTGCGGGTGCCGGAGGCGCCGATGTCGATGGCCGGGAAGATGCGCCGCTCGGCCAGCTGCCGCGACAGCACCACCTCCATGTTGCCGGTGCCCTTGAACTCCTCGAAGATCACCTCGTCCATGCGCGAGCCGGTGTCGATGAGCGCGGTGGCGATGATGGTGAGCGAGCCGCCCTCCTCGGCCTTCCTGGGCGGCGCCGAAGAGCCGCCTGGGGCGCTCCAGCGCCCGCGAGTCGACGCCGCCCGTGAGGGTGCGGCCGGAGGACTCGACCTCCTTGTTGTAGGCTCCGGGCCAGCCAGGTGATGGAGTCGAGCAGGATGACCGACGTCCGCCGCCCTCCACCAGCCGGCGGGCGCGCTCCATGG